>CP125320.1:1200000-1523273 GCA_030142985.1 Candidatus Ruthturnera sp. Tsphm01
AATCATCACTTGCCCAAACATCAAATGAAGACGGTTTGACAGGGATTAGAATAATATCAGAACATTTAATGGCTGCTGCCATGTGTTTTGATAATCGAGGTGCGCCATCAATGAGGATAAAATCATAGCCTATTGTAACCGCTTTAATATCCGTTGCTAATGAAGCTCGATCTAATCCTATTACTGGCACAATAGCACCGTCGGTTTCATCATTCCAATCTCTTGTAGATCCCTGCGGATCAGAATCAACAATTAGTACTTTATGACCATCTTGTTGAAGTGAATAGGCTAAATTGATGGTTAGTGTGGTTTTACCAACACCGCCTTTTTGGTTTAGTATTGCGATTGTTTGCATGGCAATTTTTTGTTGTTGTAATACTTGAATTATACCATAATATAAAAATACTTATATTATTTAAGTATCTTGTTGCTACGCTCAACAAGGAGTGCGATAGTGTCTTTTGTAAGCCAATCAGATTTGGCACTTTAAACTGCTGGAGTGGGTATATTTCTTATCTTTATATTCTTCTTATGTTTTAGCATTCCAAATACCATGAACACCATTGCGCTCGACAAATAATTTAGTTAAATCTTTTGAATCTTTATGTTGAATAAACCCATCTTTTTCTATCAACTCTCCATCCTTGATTACTGGCAATATTTCCACCGCTTTTCCTGCATCGGAGATCATTCCAATTTTTTTCTTTACTTTTTGCCACTGCTGGTTAGTAAACCACAAACTTCCAAGTCCAGTAAGAGCAGCTATTACTGATACAACAAGTGCAATTATTTCCATTTATGTTTATTCCTATGTGTTTAGTTGTTTAGTCCCTTATGTTATCATGTTGCAACAACTAACTTGATAAGTTAATTATTTTTTTTGTAACTACAATTTATGTTGTTTTATTCAAAAAAATTAGACAAGATATTTATTTCTCCACAACATCCTGTAATACCCCCAAAAAACCATACCATTCTAAAGTAGAAAATTCTATAATAAAAAACAAGGAGTTTTCACAATGAAAAAATCAAGATACACAGACACACAAATAGTCAATATACTTAAACAAAACCAAGCAGGAGAATCTGTTGCCAACCTATGCCGTGAATACGGCATGAGCCAGGCTACATTCTACAAGTGGCGCTCCAAATATGGTGATGCAGATGTTAATATTGTTAAAAGACTTAAAGAGCTAGAAGCAGAGAATTCAAGACTCAAAAAGATGTACGCAGATGAACGCTTAATGTCTCAAATCAGATTAGAGGCACTTGAGGGAAAGCTCTAACGCCATCTTCTCGTAAGAAGATGGCGAATAATCTCAAAAATAAGCGTCAAGTCTCAGTTGGTTTTGCTTGCACTTGTTTTAATATCAGTAAAAGTACTTATTACTATCAGCCAAAATTAAGTGATGACAATATCCTAATTTCGGATTATTTACTACGTTTAACCGCAACGCATAAGCGTTGGGGCTTCAAGCTGTGTTATTTGTATCTGCGTAATGTCAAAGGCTACAAATTTAACCATAAGCGAGTCTATCGCATCTATCGTGAACTAGAACTAAATCTAAGAATCAAACCAAGGAGAAGAATTAAAAGAGACAAGCCCGAAGCGCTCAGTGTACCAACAGGCATTAACCAAACCTGGTCAATGGACTTCATGGCAGATTCACTAACAGATGGCAGAAGCATTAGAACCTTTAATGTAGTAGACGACTACAATCGAGAAGGGTTAAATATTGATGTCGATCTATCACTGCCAGCAAGACGGGTTATTCAATCGCTAGAGCGTTTAATCCAATGGCGTGGCAAGCCTAAAACCATCAGATGTGATAATGGTCCAGAATACATTAGCCAAGCTTTGCGAGATTGGGCACAAGGGCGCGATATTAAGCTAAGATACATCCAACCAGGTAAACCAACTCAAAATGCCTATGTTGAGAGATTTAATCGCACAGTAAGGCAAGAGTGCTTGGATCTTCATTTATTTGACTCAGTTGAGTCAGCACAAGATGCAACCACACAATGGCTTTGGGTTTATAACAACGAGCGACCACATTTTGCACTAGGTGGCATTCCACCTAGGCAAAAGTTGGCTTCGTAAGGATAGTAAAATAATGATTGGCTCTACGAAATTTAACAAACCCAATATCAACTGTCAAGGGACGCTAACGCTCAAGCCCTTGACAGCTGACACTGGATTTGTTGGTATAATGGATCAGCCAATCAGGGCTAAAAATGACTGTAAACAGTCGAGATTCTACTTAAAAGTTGTGTGGGGAATGGGGGTATTACAGAGTCACTTCACTGTCGTTGGCACAATGGGTGGCTTTATTGATTAAACCATTGACATCTGTTGTTACTACTAATGAATATCCGTAGGTGTATTTTCCCGCCTTAAATGTCCATCTTGCATCTTTATCATCTGAATATTGAACTGGGTCACTATCAGTTTCATAAACCTCGCCAGTTTTATGGTTATTATCTTTTTAGCACGTCTGGCACTTTGAATTAGAGTTGTATAAATAGCAACATGTTTGCCATTGGATAGCTTAAGTTGATTGTTCTCTAACATAAGGTTGATGCCCCAAGGGCAAGACACCTTTAAAATGCGTCATTTTATTGGCAAAAAAAAGGTTTTGTCTTTGATTTAATCGTATCAAACTTTTGCTTCTATGATTTATAACTCTATCCAAATTAGAAAGAAGTTTCCGTCTCTATCTGTGGCAGTAACAAACATTTCATAATAATTGTCTTCATTGGCACCTACAGGAGATTCAAAGTTACACCCCACACTAGTGTGCTATCAATTGTAAAGGTAGCAGGCTACCTAGCGTATAAATCATGGTCGTTTTATTACTTCGAGAGTGATCCAGGCATAAGAGCTGTTGCCATCACCGTCTGTGGCAGTAATAATCGTTGTATACTGATTGTTCCATTCGGAATTTGGCTCCAGCCAAGGATACTGCCACGTAAAAGTGAACACACCAGTGTTTTTATTAATTGACCAAGTTCCGCCTTCACCATTTATTTCATAAGTCACAGGGCCAATTGGCCAGTCTGCATATCTATTAAATATTGGGGGCGGACTCTCATAATTTAAACGCTCATATACTGTGAACCATCTAGGTTCATATGGACTTGTACGGGTAGGGAAGTCGTACTCAAACATGAAGTTAGCATGCTCAATAACATTAGTTACTCTGACAGAGTACTCTATATAATATCTACGTTCGAGTCTGTCAACGGCAACAATATCCACTTCATAAACATTGTCTCTATTAGTTTTGTCTTCAGGATCCTCAAAATTACGCTCTTTCATAGAGACTACACCAGTTTTTCTATTAATTGTAAAGCGAGAAAAGTCTTGACCAGTTAGCCAAAATTCCAATTCTAATGACGTATCTCCAGTAATCACTGGAGTTGGACCCCTAAAGGAGCTGTTCTCAGCAACTGTGGTGTCAGCAATATGGTTAACGTTGAAAGCAACATCGGTTACTGTGATAGTTTGTGCTTTAGTAGCGAAGTTAGCATTAATATCTGTGGCAGTAATAGTCACTTCATAAGCATTGTCTCTATTGGCGTCTTCAGGAGCTTCAAAGTCACGAGCCACCATAGAGATTACACCAGTTTTGGCATCAATTGCAAAGGCGGTAGCGTCTGCACCACCTAGCGTATAAACTAGTCTGCTAGTTAATGCATCTCCAGTAATCACTGGAGATACACCCGTAAAGACGCTGTTCTCAGCAACTGTAGTATCGACAATGGCTTCAATGTTTAATCCAACTATCTCATCAAAATCAGTTACTGTTACAGTTTGAGCCTTACTAGCGGTGTTATCCTCACTGTCTGTGGCAATAATAATCACTTCATAAGCATTGTCTCCATTGGCGTCTTCAGGAGATTCAAAGTTACGAGCCACCATATAGACCACACCGGTGCTGCTGTCAACTACAAAAGCATCAGCGTCTATACCACCTAGTGTATAAGTCAGAGTGCCAATTGGTGTCTCTCCTGTAATCACTGGAGTTGAACCAGTAAAGATATTGTTCTCAACAACTGTAGTATCGGCAATGGCTTCAATGTTGAATTCAATCACATTAGTTACTGTTATAGTTTGCGCTTCAGTAGCAAAGTTGCCATCAATGTCTGTGGTAATAATAATCACTTCATAAGCATTATCTCCATTGGCGTCTTCAGAAGATTCAAAGTTACGAGCCACCATAGAGATTACACCAGTTCTGCCATCAATTGTAAAGGCGGTAGCATCTATGCCAGCTAGCGTATAAGCCAGAATGCCATGTGGTGTGTCTCCTGTAATCACTGGAGTTGAACCAGTAAAGACGGCGTTCTCAGCAACTGTAGTATCGGCAATGGCTTCAATGTTGAATCTAGCCGTCTCAATAATATCAGTTACTGTAACAGTCTGGTCTTTAGTAGCTAAGTTGCCGTCACTATCTGTGGCAATAATAATCACTTCATAAATATTGTCT
The DNA here is from genome assembly GCA_030142985.1 of Candidatus Ruthturnera sp. Tsphm01. Lineage (GTDB taxonomy): Bacteria > Pseudomonadota > Gammaproteobacteria > PS1 > Pseudothioglobaceae > Ruthia. Next base: position 1,204,491 of record CP125320.1, read on the forward strand.
CCATTGGCGTCTTCAGGAGATTCAAAGTTACGAGCCACCATAGAGATTACACCAGTACTGCTATCAATTGTAAAGGCAGTAGCGTCTGTACCGCCTAGCGTATAAGCCAGAATGCCATATGGTGTGTCTCCTGTAATCACTGGAGTTGAACCAGTAAAGACGGCGTTCTCAGCAACTGTAGTATCGGCAATGGCTTCAATGTTGAATTCAGGCACATTAATTACTGTTATAATTTGCGATTCAGTAGCGTAGTTGCCATCAATGTCTGTAACAATAATAATCACTTCATAAGCATTATCTCCATTGGCGTCTTCAGGAGATTCAAAGTCACGAGCCACCATAGAGATTACACCAGTACTGCTATCAATTGTAAAGGCAGTAGCGTCTGTACCGCCTAGCGTATAAGTCAGAGTGTCAATTGATGCATCTCCTATAATTACTGGAGTTGAGCCAGTAAAGGCGGTGTTCTCAGCAACTGTGGTGTCAGTAATCTCTTCAATATTTAATGGAGCCGCCTCAATAGCATTAGTTACTGTTACTGTTTGCTCTTCAATATCGTAGTTGCCATCAACATCTGTAACAATAATAATCACTTCATAAGCATTATCTCCATTGGCGTCTTCAGGAGATTCAAAGTCACGAGCCACCATAGAGATTACACCAGTACTGCTATCAATTGTAAAGGCAGTAGCGTCTGTACCGCCTAGCGTATAAGTCAGAGTGTCAATTGGTGTGTCTCCCGTAATTACTGGAGTTGAGCCAGTAAAGGCGGTGTTCTCAATAACTGTAGTATCGGCAATAGCTTCAATATTGAATGAAGCCGTTTCAAGGGTATTAGTTACTATGACAGTTTGGTCTTTAGTAGCGAAGTTGCCGTCACTATCTGTGGCAGTAATAATCACTTCATAAATATTGTTTCTATCGCGATCTACAGGATGCTCATAATCACGCGCCATCATAGAGATTACACCAGTTCTGTAATCAATGCTAATGGCATCAGCATCTGTACCGCTTATACTATAAGCCAAAGTGCCAATTGGTGTGTCTCCCGTAATCACTGGTATTAGGCCAGTAAAGGCGATGTTCTCAGCAACTGTAGTGTCAGCAATCTCATCAATGTTGAATATAGCCGCCTCAATAACATCGATTATTCCTACAGTTATTATTACTTCACCGGTATGGCCAACACTGTCTGTGCCAACAATTATCGCTTGATAATAATTATTTAGACCGTTGTCTATAGGAGACTCATAGTCACGTGCTACCATAGAAACTACACCATTGCTGCTATCAATTGTAAATAAGGCGGCGTCTAGACTCCAGGGTTCTCTATTAGCTAGTGTAAAAGTCACAACTCCAACTGGTATGCCTCCTCCAACAAGCACTGGAGCTGGACCAGTAAAGACGGTGTTCTCAGCAACGTTACTAACACTAATATATCGATAGAGTAATTCAATAACATCGGTTACTGTTACATTTTGTGCTTCACTAGCGGTATTACCGTCAACGTCTGTAGCAATAATAATCGCTTCATAAATATTACTTCTATCGTGATCTGTAGGATACTCAAAGTCACGCCGCCCCATAGAGATTACACCAGTACTGCTATCAATTGTAAACTCATCAGCGTCATTACCACCTAGCGTATAAGTCAAAGGGCCAATTGGTGTGTCTCCCGTAATCACTGGGATTGAGCCAGTAAACCAAGTGTTTTCAGCAACTGTGGTGTCAGCAATCTCTTCAATGTCGAATGTAGCTATCTCAATAACATTAGTTACTGTTACAGTTTGGGCTTTAGTAGCGAAGTTTCTGTCACTATCTGTAGCAATAAAAATCACTTCATAAGCATTATCTTTATTATCATCTGCAGCATATCCAAAGTCACGCTCTACCATAGAGATTACACCAGTGGCACTGTCAATCGTAAAGGCGGCAACATCTCTACCACCTAGCGTATAAGTCAAAGTGCCAATTGGTGTGTCTCCCGTAATTACTGGAGTTGAGCCAGTAAAGGCGGTGTTCTCAGCAACTGTAGTGTCATCAATTTCAATATTGAATTTAGCTGGCTCATAAGCATCGCTTATTGTGATAGTTTGGGCTTCAGTAGCGTAGTTGCCATCAATATCTTCTGTGGCAATAATAATCACTTCATAAGTATTGTCTCCATTAGCATCTTCAGCAGATTCAAAGTTACGCTCTATCATAGAGATTACACCAGTAGTGTTATCAATTGTAAAGGCGGTAGCGTCTATGCCCCCTAGTGTATAAGTCAAAGAGCCCATTGGTGGGCTTCCCGTAATCACTGGGATTGAACCAGTAAAGGGGGTGTTCTCAGTAATTGTGATGTCAGCAATCTCACCAATGTTGAATGAAGCCGGCTCAGGAGCATTAACTACTGTGACAGTTTGGGCTTCACTATCAGTATTGCCGTCACTATCTGTGGCAACAATAGTCACTTCATAAATATTGTTATAATAGAAATTTATAGGATTCTCAAAGTCACGTCCCACCATAGAGAGTACACCAGTGCTGCTATCAATTGTAAAGTCCCAAGCGTCAGGATTACCTGCCGAGTTTTGAGAGGGTATCGTATAGGTCAGGGTGCCAATTGGTGTGTCTCCCGTAATTACTGGAGTTGAGCTAGTAAAGACGGCGTTCTCATCAACTGTAGTATCAGCAATCTCTTCAATGTTGAATGTAGCTATCTCAATAACATCAGTTACTGTTATAGCTTGTGCTTCAGTAGCGCTATTGCCGTCACCATCTGTGGCAATAATAATCACTTTATAAATATTGTCTTCAGCGGCGTCTTCAGGAGATTCAAAGTTACGAGCCACCATAGAGATTACACCAGTGGTGCTATCAATTGTAAAGGCAGTAGCATCTATACCAACTAGCGTATAAGTCAGAATACCATGTGGTGTGTCTCCTGTAATCACTGGAGTTGAGCCAGTAAAGACGGCGTTCTCAGCAACTGTAGTGTCAGCAATCTCTTTAATGTCAAATGTAGCCGTTTCAATAACATCAGTTACTGTGACAGTTTGGGCTTCAGTAACAAAGTTGCCGTTCTTATCTGAAGCAATAATATCCACTTCATAAGCATTGTCTTTATTAACATCTTCAGGAGACTCAAAATTACGCGGAATCATATAGATTACACCAGTGCTGCTATCGATTACAAAGGCAGTAGCGTCTGTACCGCCTAACGTATAAGTCACAATGCCATTTACCCTTCCACTAATCACTGGAGTTGAACCGATAAAGATGCTGTTCTCAGCAACTGTGGTATCGTAAATATCATTAATGCTGAATCTAGCTATCTCATTAATATTAATTACTGTGACAATTAGGGTTGTAGTAGCAAAATTGCCGTCACTATCTGTGGCAATAATATCTGTTTCATAATAATTGTCTTTATCGTGATCTACAGGATTCTCATAGTCACGAATCGCCATACGAACTACACCAGTGGCACTATTAATTGTAAAGGCAGTAGCGTCTGTACCACCCAATGTATAAGTCAGTACGCCAATTGGTTCCAGGAATATAAATTCTATCTTTGGGGTTTCACCAACATAATAGTCAAATTCCTCAAAAACACTGTCTTCAGGAATATCTTCAATTTTGAATACAGCTAACTCATAAACATCAGTTACTGTGATAGTTTGGGCTTCAGTAGCGCTATTGTCGTCACCATCTGTGGCAATAATAATCACTTTATAAATATTGTCTTCAGCGGCGTCTTCAGGAGATTCAAAGTTACGAGCCACCATAGAGATTACACCAGTGGTGCTATCAATTGTAAAGGCAGTAGCATCTATACCAACTAGCGTATAAGTCAGAATACCATGTGGTGTGTCTCCTGTAATCACTGGAGTTGAGCCAGTAAAGACGGCGTTCTCAGCAACTGTAGTGTCAGCAATCTCTTTAATGTCAAATGTAGCCGTTTCAATAACATTAGTTACTGTTACTATTTGCTCTTCAATATCGTAGCTGCCATCAATGTCTGTGGCAATAATAATCACTTCATAAGTATTGTCTCTGTTGGCGTCTTCAGGAAACTCAAAGTCACGAGCCACCATAGAGATTACACCAGTATTGCTATCAATTGTAAAGGTAGCAGCGTCTGTACCACCTAATGTATAAGTCATAGTGCCAATTGTCGTGCCAAGAATCAATGGGCTTGAACCCGTAAAGACGATGTTCTCATAAACTATAGCGTTAGCAATAGGGGAAATAATAAATGTAACGCTATCAACAATATCAGTAGCATCAGTAACATCAATTACTGTGATATTTTGGGCTTCAGTAGCACTATTACCTTCATCGTCTGTGGCAATAATAATCACTTCATAAACATTATCTTTATTAATGTCTTCAGCAGACTCAAAGTCACGAGCCACCATAGAGATTACACCAGTACTGCTATCAATTGTAAAGGCAGCAGCGTCTGTACCGCCTAGTGTATAAGTCATAGTGCCAATTGTCGTGCCAAGAATCAATGGGCTTGAACCCGTAAAGACGGTGTTCTCATAAACTGTGGTGTCAGTAATTTCAGCAATGATGAATTTAGTCCCATCATCAACATTGGTTACTGTGATAGTTTGGATTTTAGTAGCGCTGTTGCCTTCAGCGTCTATGGCAATAATAATCACTTCATAAGCATTGTCTCTGTTGGCGTCTTCAGGAGCTTCAAAGTCACGAGCCACCATAGAGATTACACCAGTGGCACTATTAATTGTAAAGGCAATAGCGTCTATACCACCTAATGTATAAGTCACAACGCCATGTGGTGTGTCTCCCGTAATCACTGGTATTGAACCAGTAAATACGGCGTTCTCAGCAACTGTGTCATCAATAATATCAATGTTGAATAAAGCCGTCTCAAGAACATTAGTTACTCTTACAGTTTGAGCTTTATTAGCGCTATTGTCGTCAGCGTCTGTGGCAATAATAATCACTTCATAAGTATTGTCTCCATTGGCGTCTACAGGAAACTCAAAGTCACGAGCCACCATAGAGATTACACCAGTGGCACTATTAATTGTAAAGGCAGTAGCATCTGTACCACCTAATATATAAGTCACAGTACCATTTACCTTTCCACTAATCACTGGAGTTGAACCGATAAAGATGCTGTTCTCAGCAACTGTGTCATCAATAATATTAATGTTGAATGAAGCCGTCTCAATAACATTAGTTACTGTGACAATTTGGGCTTCAGTAGCGGTCTTGCCTGTACTGTCTATGGCAATAATAATCACTTCATAAGCATTATCTCCATTGGCGTCTACAGCAAACTCAAAGTCACGCTCTATCATATAGATTACACCAGTACTGCTATCAATTACAAAGGCAGTAGCGTCTGTACCGCCTAACGTATAAGTCAGAGTGCCAATTGGTGTCTCTCCTGTAATCACTGGAGTTGAACCGATAAAGATGCTGTTCTCAGCAACTGTGGTATCGTAAATAGCATTAATGCTGAATCTAGCTCTCTCCTCAATAACATCAGTTACTGTGACAGTTTGGGTTTTAGTGGCGCTGTTGTCGTCACTATCTGTGGCAATAATCATCACTTCATAAATATTGTCAGCGTTAGCATCTTCAGCAGACTCAAAGTCACGAGCCACCATAGAGATTACACCAGTACTGCTATTAATTGTAAAGGCAGTAGCGTCTGTACCGCCTAGCGTATAAGTCAGAGTGTCAATTGGTGTGTCTCCCGTAATCACTGGGATTGAACCAGTAAAGACGGCGTTCTCAGCAACTGTAGTGTCAGCAATCTCAGCAATGTCAAATGAAGCCGTCTCAAGAGTATCAGTTACTGTGATAATTTGGGCTTCAGTAGCGCTATTGCCGTCAATGTCTGTGGCAATAATAATCACTTCATAAATATTGTCAGCGTTAGCATCTTCAGCAGACTCAAAGTCACGAGCCACCATAGAGATTACACCAGTGCTGCTATCAATTGTAAAGGCAGTAGCATCTATACCACCTAGCGTATAAGTCAAAGTGCCAATTGGTGTCTCTCCTGTAATCACTGGAGTTGAACCAGTAAAGACGCTATTCTCAGCAACTGTGGTGTCAGCAATACCTTCAATGTCAAATGTAGCCGTCTCAAGAGCATCAGTTACTGTGACAGTTTGGGTTTCAGTAGCGCTGTTGTAGTCACTATCTGTGGCAATAATCATCACTTCATAAATATTGTCAGCGTTAGCGTCTTCAGCAGGAGATTCAAAATCATGTGCTACCATAGAAATTACACCAGTACTGCTATCAATTGTAAAGGCATTAGCATCTATACCACCTAGCGTATAAGTCAAAGTGCCAATTGGTGTCTCTCCTGTAATCACTGGGATTGAACCAGTAAAGACGCTATTCTCAGCAACTGTGGCGTCAGCAATCTCAGTAATGTCAAATGTAGCCGTCTCAATAACATTAGTTACTGTGACAGTTTGGCTTTCAGTAGCGCTATTGTCGTCACTATCTGTGGCAATAATAATCACTTCATAAGTATTATCTTTATTAACGTCTGTAGGAGATTCAAAATTATGCGCCATCATATAGATCACACCAGTGCTACTATCAATTGTAAAGGCAGTAGCATCTGTACCACTTAGTGTATAAGTCAGTATGCCAATTGGTGTCTCTCCCGTAATCATTGGAGTTGAACCGATAAAGACTCTGTTCTCAGCAACTGTGTCATCAATAATATCAATGTTGAATGAAGCCGTCTCAAGAGCATCAATTACTGTGACAATTTGGGCTTTAGTAGCAAAGTTGCCGTCACTATCTATAGCAATAATCATCACTTCATAAATATTGTCAGTGTTAGCATCTTCAGCAGATTCAAAGTCACGAGCCACCATAGAGATTACACCAGTACTGCTATCAATTGTAAAGGAAGCAGCGTCTGTACCGCCTAGTGTATAAGTCAGAGTGCCAATTGGTGTGTCTCCCGTAATCACTGGAGTTGAACCGTAAAAGACTCTATTCTCAAGAGCTGTAGTATCATCAATGGCATCAATATTGAATGAAGCCGTCTCAATGACATCAGTTACTGTTACAATTTGGGCTTTAGTAGCAAAATTGCCGTCAATGTCTGTAGCAATAATCATCACTTCATAAGCATTATCTTTATTAATGTCTACAGCAGACTCAAAGTCACGCGCCACCATAGAGATTACACCAGTGGCGCTATTAATTGTAAAGGCAGCAGCGTCTGTACCGCCTAGCGTATAAGTCAGAGTGTCAATTGGTGTCTCTCCTGTAATCACTGGAGTTGAGCCAGTAAAGGCGATGTTCTCAGCAACTATAGTGTCAGCAATCTCTTCAATGTCAAATATAGCCGTCTCAAGACCATTAGTTACTGTTACAGTTTGGGCTTCAATAGCGCTATTGCCGTCACTATCTGTGGCAATAATCATCACTTCATAAATATTGTCAGCGTTAGCATCTTCAGCAGACTCAAAGTCACGAGCCACCATAGAGATTACACCAGTACTACTATCAATTGTAAAGGCAGTAGCGTCTGTACCGCCTAGCGCATAAGTCAGAGTGCCAATTGGTGTCTCTCCCGTAATCACTGGGATTGAGCCAGTAAAGACGGTGTTCTCAGCAACTCTGGTATCAGCAATCTCTTCAATGTCAAATGTAGTCGTTTCAATAACATCAGTTACTGTAACAGTTTGGGCTTCAGTAGCGCTATTACCTTCAACGTCTGTGGCAATAATAATCACTTCATAAGTATTATCTTTATTAACATCTTCAGCAGGAGATTCAAAGTCATGTGCTACCATAGAGATTACACCAGTGCTGCTATCAATTGTAAAGGCAGTAGCATCTATACCACCTAGCGTATAAGTCAAAGTGCCAATTGGTGTCTCTCCTGTAATCACTGGAGTTGAACCAGTAAAGACGCTATTCTCAGCAACTGTGGTGTCAGCAATACCTTTAATGTCGAATATAGCCGTCTCAAGAGCATCAGTTACTGTGACAGTTTGGGTTTCAGTAGCGCTGTTGTAGTCACTATCTGTGGCAATAATCATCACTTCATAAATATTGTCAGCGTTAGCGTCTTCAGCAGGAGATTCAAAATCATGTGCTACCATAGAAATTACACCAGTACTGCTATCAATTGTAAAGGCATTAGCATCTATACCACCTAGCGTATAAGTCAAAGTGCCAATTGGTGTGTCTCCCGTAATCACTGGGATTGAACCAATAAAGACGGCATTCTCAGGAGCTGTGGTATTAGCAATCTCTTCAATGTCAAATGAAGCCGTCTCAATAACATCAGTTACTGTAACAGTTTGGGCTTCAGTAGCGCTATTACCTTCAACGTCTGTGGCAATAATAATCACTTCATAAGTATTATCTTTATTAACATCTTCAGCAGGAGATTCAAAGTCATGTGCTACCATAGAGATTACACCAGTGCTGCTATCAATTGTAAAGGCAGTAGCATCTATACCACCTAGCGTATAAGTCAAAGTGCCAATTGGTGTCTCTCCTGTAATCACTGGAGTTGAACCAGTAAAGACGCTATTCTCAGCAACTGTGGTGTCAGCAATCTCAGCAATGTCGAATGTAGCCACCTCAATAACATCAGTTACTGTTACAGTTTGGACCTCAGTAGCACTATTGTCATCACTATCTGTGGCAATAATCATCACTTCATAGACATTGTCAGCATTAGCAGGAGATTCAAAGTCATGTGCTACCATAGAGATTACACCAGTGCTGCTATCAATTGTAAAGGCAGTAGCATCTATACCACCTAGCGTATAAGTCAAAGTGCCAATTGGTGTCTCTCCTGTAATCACTGGGATTGAACCAGTAAAGACGGCATTCTCAGCAACTGTGGTATCGTAAATAGCATTAATGCTGAATCTAGCTCTCTCAATAACATCAGTTACTGTGACAGTTTGGGTTTTAGTTGCGCTGTTGTCGTCACTATCTATAGCAATAATAATCACTTCATAAGTATTGTCAGTGTTAGCGTCTTCAGCAGACTCAAAGTCACGAGCCACCATAGAGATTACACCAGTACTGCTATCAATTGTAAAGGCAGCAGCGTCTGTACCACCTAGCGTATAAGTCAGAGTGTCAATTGGTGTCTCTCCTGTAATCACTGGAGTTGAGCCGTAAAAGACTCTGTTCTCAGGAGTTGTAGTGTCAGCAATCTCAATAATGTCAAATGTAGCCCAATCAATAATATCAGTTACTGTTACAGTTTGGGCTTCAGTAGCTAAGTTGCCGTCAATGTCTGTGGCAATAATAATCACTTCATAAGCATTGTCAGTGTTAGCGTCTTCAGCAGACTCAAAGTCACGAGCCACCATAGAGATTGCACCAGTGGCGCTATTAATTGTAAAGGCAACAGCGTCTGTACCGCCTAGCGTATAAGTCAGAGTGCCAATTGGTGTGTCTCCTGTAATCACTAGGTTTGATCCATAAAAGACATTGTTCTCAGCAACTGTGGCGTCAGCAATCTCAGCAATGTAGAATGTAGCCGTCTCAAGACCGTCAGTTACTGTTACAGTTTGGGCTTCAGTAGCGCTATTACCTTCAACGTCTGTGGCAATAATAATCACTTCATAAACATTATCTTTATTAATGTCTTCAGCAGACTCAAAGTCACGAGCCACCATAGAGATTACACCAGTACTACTATCAATTGTAAAGGCAGTAGCGTCTGTACCGCCTAGCGCATAAGTCAGAGTGCCAATTGGTGTGTCTCCTGTAATCACTGGAGTTGAGCCAGTAAAGGCGATGTTCTCAGCAACTGTAGTGTCAGCAATCTCTTCAATGTCAAATGTAGCCGTTTCAATAACATCAGTTACTGTGACAGTTTGGGCTTCAGTAGCGCTATTGCCGTCACTATCTGTGGCAATAATAATCACTTCATAAATATTGTCAGTGTTAGCGTCTACAGCAGACTCAAAGTCACGAGCCACCATAGAGATTACACCAGTACTGCTATCAATTGTAAAGGCAGCAGCGTCTGTACCGCCTAGCGTATAAGTCAGAGTGCCAATTGGTGTCTCTCCCGTAATCACTGGAGTTGAACCAGTAAAGACGGTGTTCTCAGCAACTCTGGTATCAGCAATCTCTTCAATGTCAAATGTAGCCGTCTCAATAATATTAGTTACTGTGACAGTTTGGGCTTCAGTAGCGCTGTTGTCGTCACTATCTGTGGCAATAATAATCACTTCATAAGTATTATCTTTATTAACATCTTCAGCAGCAGATTCAAAGTCACGCACCACCATAGAGATTACACCAGTACTGCTATCAATTGTAAAGGCAGCAGCGTCTGTACCGCCTAGCGTATAAGTCAGAGTGCCAATTGGTGTCTCTCCCGTAATCACTGGGATTGAACCAGTAAAGACGGAATCCTCAGCAATTGTGGTATCAGCAATCTCTTCAATGTCAAATGTAGCCGTTTCAATAACATCAGTTACTGTGACAGTTTGGGCTTCAGTAGCGCTATTGCCGTCAATGTCTGTGGCAATAATAATCACTTCATAAATATTGTCAGCGTTAGCGTCTTCAGCAGGAGATTCAAAATCATGTGCTACCATAGAAATTACACCAGTGCTGCTATCAATTGTAAAGGCATTAGCATCTATACCACCTAGCGTATAAGTCAAAGTGCCAATTGGTGTGTCTCCCGTAATCACTGGGATTGAACCAATAAAGACGGCATTCTCAGGAGCTGTGGTATTAGCAATCTCTTTAATGTCAAATGTAGCCGTCTCAAGACCATCAGTTACTGTGACAGTTTGGGCTTCAATAGCGCTATTGCCGTCACTATCTGTGGCAATAATAATCACTTCATAAGTATTATCTTTATTAATGTCTTCAGCAGACTCAAAGTCACGAGCCACCATAGAGATTACACCAGTACTGCTATCAATTGTAAAGGCAGCAGCGTCTATACCGCCTAGCCTATAAGTCAAAGCACCAATTGGTGTGTCTCCTGTAATCACTGGGATTGAACCAGTAAAGACGGCGTTCTCAACAACTGTGGTGTCAGCAATCTCTTTAATGTCAAATGTAGCCGTCTCAAGACCATCAGTTACTGTGATAGTTTGAGCTTCATTAGCGCTATTGTAGTCACTATCTATGGCAATAATAATCACTTCATAAGTATTGTCAGTGTTAGCGTCTTCAGCAGACTCAAAGTCACGAGCCACCATAGAGATTACACCAGTACTGCTATCAATTGTAAAGGCAGTAGCGTCTGCACCGTCTAGTGTATAAGTCAGAGTGCCAATTGGTGTGTCTCCCGTAATCACTGGGATTGAACCAGTAAAGACGGCGCTCTCAGCAACTGTGGTGTCAGCAATCTCTTTAATGTCAAATGTAGCCGTCTCAATAACATCAGTTACTGTGATAGTTTGAGCTTCAGTAGCGCTATTGTCGTCACCATCTGTGGCAATAATAATCACTTTATAAATATTGTCTTCAGTGGCGTCTTCAGGAGATTCAAAGTTACGAGCCACCATAGAGATTACACCAGTGGTGCTATCAATTGTAAAGGCAGTAGCATCTATGCCAACTAGCGTATAAGTCAGAATACCATGTGGTGTGTCTCCTGTAATCACTGGAGTTGAACCAGTAAAGACAGCGTTCTCAGCAACTGTGTTGTCAGCAATCTCTTTAATGTCAAATGTAGCCGTTTCAATAACATCAGTTACTGTGACAGTTTGGGCTTCAGTAGCGCTATTACCTTCAACGTCTGTGGCAATAATAATCACTTCATAAGTATTATCTTTATTAATGTCTTCAGCAGACTCAAAGTCACGAACCACCATAGAGATTACACCAGTACTGCCATCAATTGTAAAGGCATTAGCATCTATACCACCTAGCGTATAAGTCAAAGTGCCAATTGGCGTGTCTCCCGTAATCACTGGGATTGAACCAGTAAAGACGGAATCCTCAGCAACTGTGGTGTCAGCAATCTCTTTAATGTCAAATGTAGCCGTCTCAGGAGTATCAATTACTGTGATAATTTGGGCTTCAGTAGCGCTATTACCTTCAACGTCTGTGGCAATAATAATCACTTCATAAGTATTATCTTTATTAACATCTTCAGCAGACTCAAAGTCACGAGCCACCATAGAGATTACACCAGTACTGCTATCAATTGTAAAGGCAGTAGCGTCTGTACCGTCTAGTGTGTAAGTCAGTATGCCAATTGGTGTGTCTCCTGTAATCACTGGAGTTGAGCCAGTAAAGACAGCGTTCTCAGTAACTGTGGTGTCAGCAATCTCTTCAATGTCAAATGTAGCCGTTTCAATAACATCAGTTACTGTGATAGTTTGGGACTCAGTAGCGCTATTGCCGTCAATGTCTGTGGCAATAATAATCACTTCATAAATATTGTCAGTGTTAGCATCTACAGCAAACTCAAAGTCACGCACCACCATAGAGATTACACCAGTACTGCTATCAATTGTAAAGGCAGTAGCGTCTGCACCGCCTAGCGTATAAGTCAGAGTGCCAATTGGTGTCTCTCCTGTAATCACTGGGATTGAACCAGTAAAGACGGCGTTCTCAGCAACTCTGGTGTCAGCAATCTCTTCAATGTCAAATGTAGCCGTCTCAGGAGTATCAGTTACTGTGACAGTTTGGGCTTCAGTAGCGCTGTTGCCGTCACTATCTGTGGCAATAATCATCACTTCATAAGTATTATTTTTATTAACATCTGTAGGAGATTCAAAATTATGCGCCATCATATAGATCACACCGGTGCTGCTATTAATTACAAAAGCAGTAGCGTCTATGCCACCTAGTGTATAAGTCAAAGTGCCAATTGGTGTCTCTCCCGTAATCACTGGAGTTGAACCAGTAAAGACGGAATTCTCAGCAACTGCGGTATCAGCAATCTCTTCAATGTCAAATGTAGCCGTTTCAATAACATCAGTTACTGTGACAGTTTGGGCTTCAGTAGCGCTATTACCTTCAACGTCTGTGGCAATAATAATCACTTCATAAATATTGTCAGTGTTAGCGTCTTCAGCAGACTCAAAGTCACGAGCCACCATAGAGATTACACCAGTACTGCTATCAATTGTAAAGGCATTAGCATCTATACCACCTAGCGTATAAGTCAAAGTGCCAATTGGTGTGTCTCCCGTAATCACTGGGATTGAACCAATAAAGACGGCATTCTCAGGAGCTGTGGTGTCAGCAATCTCTTCAATGTCAAATGTAGCCGTTTCAATAACATCAGTTACTGTGATAGTTTGGGACTCAGTAGCGCTATTACCTTCAATGTCTGTTGCAATAATAATCACTTCATAAATATTGTCAGTGTTAGCATCTACAGCAAACTCAAAGTCACGAGCCACCATAGAGATTACACCAGTACTGCTATCAATTGTAAAGGCAGTAGCGTCTGTACCGCCTAGTGTATAAGTCAGAGTGCCAATTGGTGTGTCTCCTGTAATCACTGGGATTGAACCAGTAAAGACGGCGTTCTCAGCAACTCTGGTATCAGCAATCTCTTCAATGTTAAATGTAGTCGTCTCAATAACATCAGTTACTGTTACAGTTTGGGCTTCAGTAGCTAAGTTGTCGTCAATGTCTGTGGCAATAATAATCACTTCATAAGTATTGTCAGTGTTAGCGTCTTCAGCAGACTCAAAGTCACGAGCCACCATAGAGATTACACCAGTACTGCTATCAATTGTAAAGGCAGCAGCGTCTGTACCGCCTAGCGTATAAGTCAGAGTGCCAATTGGTGTCTCTCCTGTAATCACTGGGATTGAACCAGTAAAGACGGCGTTCTCAGCAACTGTGGTATCAGCAATCTCTTCAATGTTAAATGTAGCCGTCTCAGGAGTATCAGTTACTGTGACAGTTTGGGTTTTAATAGCAAAGTTGCCATCACTATCTATAGCAATAATAGTCACTTCATAAACATTATCTTTATTAATGTCTTCAGCAGACTCAAAGTCACGAGCCACCATAGAGATTACACCAGTACTGCTATCAATTGTAAAGGCAGCAGCGTCTGTACCGCCTAGCGTATAAGTCAAAGTGCCAATTGGTGTCTCTCCCGTAATCACTGGGATTGAACCAGTAAAGACGGCGTTCTCAGCAACTGTGGTATCAGCAATCTCTTCAATGTTAAATGTAGCCGTCTCAAGACCATCAGTTACTGTGATAGTTTGGGTTTTAATAGCAAAGTTGCCGTCACTATCTATAGCAATAATAATCACTTTATAAGCATTATCTTTATTAATGTCTTTAGCAGACTCAAAGTCACGAGCCATCATATAGATCACACCGGTGCTGCTATCAATTGTAAAGGCAGTAGCGTCTGTACCGCCTAGTGTGTAAGTCAGAGTGCCAATTGGTGTGTCTCCTGTAATCACTGGAGTTGAGCCAGTAAAGACAGCGTTCTCAGCAACTCTGGTATCAGCAATCTCTTCAATGTTAAATGTAGCCGTTTCAATAACATCAGTTACTGTGACAGTTTGGGCTTCAGTAGCGCTGTTGTCGTCAATGTCTGTGGCAATAATAATCACTTCATAAATATTGTCAGTGTTAGCGTCTTCAGCAGACTCAAAGTCACGAGCCACCATAGAGATTACACCAGTACTACTATCAATTGTAAAGGCAGCGGCGTCTGTACCGCCTAGTGTATAAATCAGAGTGCCAATTGGTGTCTCTCCTGTAATCACTGGGATTGAACCAGTAAAGACGGCGTTCTCAGCAACTGTAGTGTCAGCAATCTCTTCAATGTCAAATGTAGCCGTCTCAGGAGTATCAGTTACTGTGATAATTTGAGCTTCAGTAGCGCTATTGCCGTCACTATCTGTGGCAATAATAATCACTTCATAAATATTGTCAGTGTTAGCATCTTCAGCAGACTCAAAGTCACGAGCCACCATAGAGATTACACCAGTACTGCTATCAATTGTAAAGGCAGCAGCGTCTGTACCGCCTAGCGTATAAGTCAGAGTGCCAATTGGTGTGTCTCCTGTAATCACTGGGATTGAACCAGTAAAGACGGCGTTCTCAGCAACTGTAGTGTCAGCAATCTCTTCAATGTCAAATGTAGCCGTCTCAGGAGTATCAGTTACTGTGATAATTTGAGCTTCAGTAGCGCTATTGCCGTCACTATCTGTGGCAATAATAATCACTTCATAAATATTGTCAGTGTTAGCATCTTCAGCAGACTCAAAGTCACGAGCCACCATAGAGATTACACCAGTACTGCTATCAATTGTAAAGGCAGTAGCGTCTGTACCGCCTAGTGTGTAAGTCAGTATGCCAATTGGTGTGTCTCCTGTAATCACTGGAGTTGAGCCAGTAAAGACAGCGTTCTCAGCAACTGTGGTGTCAGCAATCTCTTTAATGTCAAATGTAGCCGTTTCAATAACATCAGTTACTGTGACAGTTTGGGCTTCAGTAGCGCTGTTGTCGTCAATGTCTGTGGCAATAATAATCACTTCATAAGTATTGTCAGTGTTAGCGTCTTCAGCAGACTCAAAGTCACGAGCCACCATAGAGATTACACCAGTACTGCTATCAATTGTAAAGGCAGCAGCGTCTGTACCGCCTAGCGTATAAGTCAGAGTGCCAATTGGTGTCTCTCCTGTAATCACTGGGATTGAACCAGTAAAGACGGCGTTCTCAGCAACTCTGGTGTCAGCAATCTCTTCAATGTCAAATGTAGCCGTCTCAGGAGTATCAGTTACTGTGATAATTTGAGCTTCAGTAGCGCTATTGCCGTCACTATCTGTGGCAATAATAATCACTTCATAAATATTGTCAGTGTTAGCGTCTTCAGCAGACTCAAAGTCACGAGCCACCATAGAGATTACACCAGTACTGCTATCAATTGTAAAGGCAGCAGCGTCTGTACCGCCTAGCGTATAAGTCAGAGTGCCAATTGGTGTCTCTCCCGTAATCACTGGGATTGAACCAGTAAAGACGGCGTTCTCAGCAACTGTAGTGTCAGCAATCTCTTTAATGTCAAATGTAGCCGTTTCAATAACATCAGTTACTGTGACAATTTGAGCTTCAGTAGCGCTATTGCCGTCACTATCTGTGGCAATAATAATCACTTCATAAGTATTGTCAGTGTTAGCGTCTTCAGCAGACTCAAAGTCACGAGCCACCATAGAGATTACACCAGTACTGCTATCAATTGTAAAGGCAGTAGCGTCTGTACCGTCTAGTGTGTAAGTCAGTATGCCAATTGGTGTGTCTCCTGTAATCACTGGGATTGAACCAGTAAAGACGGCGTTCTCAGCAACTCTGGTATCAGCAATCTCTTCAATGTCAAATGTAGCCGTTTCAATAACATCAGTTACTGTGACAATTTGAGCTTCAGTAGCGCTATTGCCGTCACTATCTGTGGCAATAATAATCACTTCATAAGTATTGTCAGTGTTAGCGTCTTCAGCAGACTCAAAGTCACGAGCCACCATAGAGATTACACCAGTACTGCTATCAATTGTAAAGGCAGTAGCGTCTGTACCGTCTAGTGTGTAAGTCAGTATGCCAATTGGTGTGTCTCCTGTAATCACTGGAGTTGAGCCAGTAAAGACAGCGTTCTCAGCAACTGTGGTGTCAGCAATCTCTTTAATGTCAAATGTAGCCGTTTCAATAACATCAGTTACTGTGACAGTTTGGGCTTCAGTAGCGCTGTTGTCGTCAATGTCTGTGGCAATAATAATCACTTCATAAATATTGTCAGTGTTAGCGTCTTCAGCAGACTCAAAGTCACGAGCCACCATAGAGATTACACCAGTACTGCTATCAATTGTAAAGGCAGTAGCGTCTGTACCGCCTAGTGTATAAGTCAGAGTGCCAATTGGTGTCTCTCCTGTAATCACTGGGATTGAACCAGTAAAGACGGCGTTCTCAGCAACTCTGGTGTCAGCAATCTCTTCAATGTCAAATGTAGCCGTCTCAGGAGTATCAGTTACTGTGATAATTTGAGCTTCAGTAGCGCTATTGCCGTCACTATCTGTGGCAATAATAATCACTTTATAAATATTGTCAGTGTTAGCATCTTCAGCAGACTCAAAGTCACGAGCCACCATAGAGATTACACCAGTACTGCTATCAATTGTAAAGGCAGTAGCGTCTGTACCGCCTAGTGTATAAGTCAGAGTGCCAATTGGTGTGTCTCCTGTAATCACTGGGATTGAACCAGTAAAGACGGCGTTCTCAGCAACTGTAGTGTCAGCAATCTCTTCAATGTCAAATGTAGCCGTTTCAATAACATCAGTTACTGTGACAGTTTGGGCTTCAGTAGCGCTATTGCCGTCAATGTCTGTGGCAATAATAATCACTTCATAAATATTGTCAGTGTTAGCATCTTCAGCAGACTCAAAGTCACGAGCCACCATAGAGATTACACCAGTACTGCTATCAATTGTAAAGGCAGCAGCGTCTGTACCGCCTAGCGTATAAGTCAGAGTGCCAATTGGTGTGTCTCCTGTAATCACTGGGATTGAACCAGTAAAGACGGCGTTCTCAGCAACTCTGGTATCAGCAATCTCTTCAATGTCAAATGTAGCCGTTTCAATAACATCAGTTACTGTGACAATTTGAGCTTCAGTAGCGCTATTGCCGTCACTATCTGTGGCAATAATAATCACTTCATAAGTATTGTCAGTGTTAGCGTCTTCAGCAGACTCAAAGTCACGAGCCACCATAGAGATTACACCAGTACTGCTATCAATTGTAAAGGCAGTAGCGTCTGTACCGCCTAGCGTATAAGTCAGAGTGCCAATTGGTGTCTCTCCTGTAATCACTGGGATTGAACCAGTAAAGACGGCGTTCTCAGCAACTGTAGTGTCAGCAATCTCTTCAATGTCAAATGTAGCCGTCTCAGGAGTATCAGTTACTGTGATAGTTTGGGCTTCAGTAGCGCTGTTGTCGTCAATGTCTGTGGCAATAATAATCACTTCATAAATATTGTCAGTGTTAGCGTCTTCAGCAGACTCAAAGTCACGAGCCACCATAGAGATTACACCAGTACTGCTATCAATTGTAAAGGCAGCAGCGTCTGTACCGCCTAGCGTATAAGTCAGAGTGCCAATTGGTGTCTCTCCTGTAATCACTGGGATTGAACCAGTAAAGACGGCGTTCTCAGCAACTGTAGTGTCAGCAATCTCTTCAATGTCAAATGTAGCCGTCTCAGGAGTATCAGTTACTGTGATAATTTGAGCTTCAGTAGCGCTATTGCCGTCACTATCTGTGGCAATAATAATCACTTCATAAATATTGTCAGTGTTAGCGTCTTCAGCAGACTCAAAGTCACGAGCCACCATAGAGATTACACCAGTACTGCTATCAATTGTAAAGGCAGCAGCGTCTGTACCGCCTAGCGTATAAGTCAGAGTGCCAATTGGTGTCTCTCCCGTAATCACTGGGATTGAACCAGTAAAGACGGCGTTCTCAGCAACTGTAGTGTCAGCAATCTCTTTAATGTCAAATGTAGCCGTTTCAATAACATCAGTTACTGTGACAATTTGAGCTTCAGTAGCGCTATTGCCGTCACTATCTGTGGCAATAATAATCACTTCATAAGTATTGTCAGTGTTAGCGTCTTCAGCAGACTCAAAGTCACGAGCCACCATAGAGATTACACCAGTACTGCTATCAATTGTAAAGGCAGTAGCGTCTGTACCGTCTAGTGTGTAAGTCAGAGTGCCAATTGGTGTGTCTCCTGTAATCACTGGAGTTGAGCCAGTAAAGACAGCGTTCTCAGCAACTGTGGTGTCAGCAATCTCTTTAATGTCAAATGTAGCCGTTTCAATAACATCAGTTACTGTGACAGTTTGGGCTTCAGTAGCGCTGTTGTCGTCAATGTCTGTGGCAATAATAATCACTTCATAAATATTGTCAGTGTTAGCGTCTTCAGCAGACTCAAAGTCACGAGCCACCATAGAGATTACACCAGTACTGCTATCAATTGTAAAGGCAGTAGCGTCTGTACCGCCTAGTGTATAAGTCAGAGTGCCAATTGGTGTCTCTCCTGTAATCACTGGGATTGAACCAGTAAAGACGGCGTTCTCAGCAACTCTGGTGTCAGCAATCTCTTCAATGTCAAATGTAGCCGTCTCAGGAGTATCAGTTACTGTGATAATTTGAGCTTCAGTAGCGCTGTTATCGTCACTATCTGTGGCAATAATAATCACTTCATAAATATTGTCAGTGTTAGCATCTTCAGCAGACTCAAAGTCACGAGCCACCATAGAGATTACACCAGTACTACTATCAATTGTAAAGGCAGTAGCGTCTGTACCGTCTAGTGTGTAAGTCAGAGTGCCAATTGGTGTGTCTCCTGTAATCACTGGAGTTGAGCCAGTAAAGACAGCGTTCTCAGCAACTGTGGTGTCAGCAATCTCTTTAATGTCAAATGTAGCCGTTTCAATAACATCAGTTACTGTGACAGTTTGGGCTTCAGTAGCGCTGTTGTCGTCAATGTCTGTGGCAATAATAATCACTTCATAAGTATTGTCAGTGTTAGCGTCTTCAGCAGACTCAAAGTCACGAGCCACCATAGAGATTACACCAGTACTGCTATCAATTGTAAAGGCAGTAGCGTCTGTACCGTCTAGTGTGTAAGTCAGAGTGCCAATTGGTGTCTCTCCTGTAATCACTGGGATTGAACCAGTAAAGACGGCGTTCTCAGCAACTGTGGTGTCAGCAATCTCTTTAATGTCAAATGTAGCCGTTTCAATAACATCAGTTACTGTGACAGTTTGGGCTTCAGTAGCGCTGTTGTCGTCAATGTCTGTGGCAATAATAATCACTTCATAAATATTGTCAGTGTTAGCATCTACAGCAGACTCAAAGTCACGAGCCACCATAGAGATTACACCAGTACTACTATCAATTGTAAAGGCAGCAGCGTCTGTACCGCCTAGTGTATAAGTCAGAGTGCCAATTGGTGTCTCTCCTGTAATCACTGGGATTGAACCAGTAAAGACGGCGTTCTCAGCAACTCTGGTGTCAGCAATCTCTTCAATGTCAAATGTAGCCGTCTCAGGAGTATCAGTTACTGTGATAATTTGAGCTTCAGTAGCGCTATTGCCGTCACTATCTGTGGCAATAATAATCACTTCATAAATATTGTCAGTGTTAGCGTCTTCAGCAGACTCAAAGTCACGAGCCACCATAGAGATTACACCAGTACTGCTATCAATTGTAAAGGCAGCAGCGTCTGTACCGTCTAGTGTGTAAGTCAGAGTGCCAATTGGTGTCTCTCCCGTAATCACTGGGATTGAACCAGTAAAGACGGCGTTCTCAGCAACTGTAGTGTCAGCAATCTCTTTAATGTCAAATGTAGCCGTTTCAATAACATCAGTTACTGTGACAATTTGAGCTTCAGTAGCGCTATTGCCGTCACTATCTGTGGCAATAATAATCACTTCATAAATATTGTCAGTGTTAGCGTCTTCAGCAGACTCAAAGTCACGAGCCACCATAGAGATTACACCAGTACTGCTATCAATTGTAAAGGCAGTAGCGTCTGTACCGCCTAGTGTATAAGTCAGAGTGCCAATTGGTGTCTCTCCTGTAATCACTGGGATTGAACCAGTAAAGACGGCGTTCTCAGCAACTCTGGTGTCAGCAATGGCATTAATGGTGAAACTAAAAGGCGCATCAATAACAATTTTTATCTTAGCTGTGGTGTTAGTTTCAACCACGGATTTGATAGCAATTCTACTATTCATTTGCTTTAAATTACCGCTAGTGACACCTAACACACCAGCATCAGTATAGTCGTGCAGTCTTGGTGCTGTGCCGGTGCCATCATAATTACTAATTTTAATAATTGCTAAGTTACCCCTTACCGAGCCTTCTCCAGTAGCTGAACCTGCAGCACCTGTATTGCCACTACCTGCGCCTTTATTTAAATTATTATCACCACTATTTGTTTCAAAATTATCAATTGCTCTAGGTATATCAACTGTTTCACTACCTATGTTACGCCCTTCAATGATATTAGGTTTACTACCATCTGTACTATCCATATCTGCTACCAGCGCTGCAATAGTGTTTGTTGGCGTGGCATCAGCTGAGTTTTCACCTATTTGTGAGATGGCAGCCAAAATCAAACCAAACTTGCCTGCATCGTCATTTTGCGCACTCTTGATGTTGAGGTCGGTTGGAATAGTGCTAGTTATACTAATTCCAGCAAGACCAAAGGCAGTGGCGACTTTCTGATTTTGGGTGATGATATTACTTGCTAAACCACCAGCATTAACCGACAGTTGATAAGCAATCTCAGAGAGTGGTGAGGCAATTATTATTAAATCACCTGTTCCATAATACACTGTAGCTGCACGAAACGTTGCTGCAGGATTAACTACTCTACCAGTTGCCTCGTCAGTATAACTACCACCTGTACAACTCATGCTAAGCAATCCTACTGGAACAACCACACCTGATAAATCAATAAAACCATCAGCACCAGTAATGCCTGAACCACCAGCTACAGCAACACCAGAAGCGTTATAAAGCGTACAACTTGCACCTATTGTTGTTGCACTGTATTCTCCTAAAACAACCGCCCCTATAGGGTTGCCACTATTTGAAACTTTTTCAATACGAATCTCATTAGACCTTTCAACTAGACTAAGGTCAGTTAAATTAACAATACCAGTATTTCTAAAAGGCCTGTCATCAATACTAAAGTTAGTAAATGACTCATTGCCTTTGAATGGCAGTTGTGTTGTTAGACGTATATAACTGGCTCTGTCTGCAGTATTAGACTTCTCAATGCCAAACTCAGCATCAATTGATGGGGTGAGCTCAACCTCCATACCCAAGACAGTACCCCTGACATTTGGTTCTTGTTTTCCATTCCAATAGTAACGGGTGCCTTTGATTTTTGCCCATGGCAAGTATGGCATTTGACCTGTTAAATTAATATCATATCCTGATAATGCCTCTTCAGTGTAATCACCAACAACTTTTTTGTTTGAAATTGGGTAGTAAGCATTAATATAGGTATTAAAATTAGGGCGCCGATACTCCAAACCAAAACCTAAGCGTTTATGTGCAGACTCAATCTCATAGTCAGTGAATAGATTAATACCAGCAATCGATTGACCATCTTCAATCAAAAGACGACGACCAACACCTAAATTAATAGTATTACGACGCTCACCATGATTCTCACCTGAAGCTATCCGAGCTTGAAAAAAAGTTAAATCTTTACTCTTGCTATTTAACTTAGATAAAGGTTGAATGGTTTTAATACTATAAGTTGGATTTTCAGATTCAATCTGATGAATACTAACCTCACTACGACCAGAGCCAAATTGATTGACAAACCTATTGGCTTTGTCATTAATAAAACTTTCGGTGGCATTAATAGCTTTGTTTTTAAATTGGTTTTCTAAGTCTTTAGTAATTTTATTACCAATTTGATTAGCATTGTCTGAATCTACCGAACCTATCACATTACGCGCAGTGCCTGCGACTTCTTTTAATAAGATGGTAGCTTGATTGTCTTTTTTAGTAGTAGGTTGTGGATTATTCCAGTTATAGATATAAGGCTTACTTAAATCTAGATAAGCTTCTTTATTGAATTGCTGAGCATTCTCAACAGAACTAACATAAAGCGACAAAATTAAGAGGCTAGAGGTAAAGAGATATTTAAATTTATTTAAGTGCATTTAAAAATTGCTATTGAAGTTTAAGTTTGGTGGATTAATTTGGTTTTTATCATAAAAAACACATAGTAATTGTATCATATAAAGACCTTTGCGTAATTCATAATTTCTCACCCTAATTCCAATTTCTATATATTTTCAAAATTTGCTGTTTTTTTCCAACAAAACCTAAAAACATCTTGTTTTTCTAGTGCTTTCAAACTTGATTTTTCTATTTTTACTCTTTCTTTGCTCATTAGACACAACAATCCTTCAAATCTTGCATTTGTTTAAAAATATTCATTCCAGTTTTAAGATTATGACTCATGGCAATGAGTTGTACTCTAGTCTTATTTCTCTCTAATCCAAGATATCTTGCCTTGGCTAATCCGTGATGAAGCTTAAGTAGTCCAAAGGTGCGCTCAACAATATAACGAATGCTGGAGCGTTGTTTGTTTTCTTGTTTTTGTTGGTCTGTCAGTGGCGTGTTTCTGTAAGCCCTATGTAAAACCTTGTTGTTGTGCTTACCCAGTTTTTCATTATTGTTTGGCTTCTGTAACGGTGGCATCAATGATGTTGATTGAGCCTAATGAGACGATAATTGAATTTTGCTCTAAATGGTTGTTTATTTGCTTTAGTAGAGGTTCTAAGAGTTTTTCAGTATTGAGCAGTTGTCTAAAACGCCAAATGCTGGAATGGTCTGGCACATTCTCAGATAGGGATAAATCAATTAAGTCTCTGGCAGTTTGCTTTTCTAAAGCTTCATCGCTCAGGTTGTACCCCTCAAGGGGGTATTGAAACGAATACCAAGCTTGTAGAATAAGAATCTTAAACATCATCAGTGGTGGGTAGCTGGGTGCACCTAGTCTAGATGAATACAAGCTTGAAAGTGTTTGTTCTATCTCAGACCAATTGATGATGTTGTGTACATCATCTAGCTCCGATAGAGATTTATGCTCAACAACAAGAGAATCTGCGAATGAGTTTTGTTTGGTATTTTTCCAAGACATTTTTGATATTTTTAAAGTTGTTTTAAGATGGGTGTTATTTTACTAGATGAATGGTTTTTTTGGTTGATTTATGCAAAGGTCTCAATAAAAAACAAGGAGTTTTCACATGAAAAAATCAAGATATACAGAGACACAAATCGTTAATATTCTCAAACAAAGTCAATCTGGCATATCTGCAACTGAACTGTGTCGTGAATACGGCATGAGCCAAGCCACATTTTATAAGTAGCGTTCAAAATATGGTGATGCAGATGTTTCCGTGATTAAACGCTTAAAAGAGCTAGAATCAGAAAATGCTCAGTTCAAACGGATATATCGCATCTATCGTGAACTAGAGCTAAATCTAAGAATCAAGCCCAGAAGAAGAATCAAAAGAGACAAGCCTGAGGCATTGAGTGTGCCTAGCAAAATCAATCAAACTTGGTCAATGGATTTTATGTCAGACTCACTGATTGATGGCAGATCAATCAGAACCTTTAATGTGGTGGATGATTACAATCGAGAAGGGTTAAATATTGATGTTGATTTATCCATGCCAGCAAGACGAGTAATTCAATCATTAGAACGACTCATCGAATGGCGTGGTAAACCTAAATCAATCAGATGTGATAATGGTCCTGAATATATCAGCCAACAACTCAGAGATTGGGCGCAAACAAGTGATATTGAACTTAAATATATCCAACCAGGCAAGCCAACTCAAAATACCTATATTGAGAGATTTAATCGCACAGTAAGACAGGAGTGTTTGGACTTGCATTTATTTGATTCAGTTGAGCAAGCACAAAACCCTAACCACGCAGTGGTTATGTGTTTATAATACCAAAGACCACATTTTTCATTAGATGGAATACTGCCAAGAGCAAAGGTGGCGTAATAAGATGGCTCTAAACAGTCAAACCTCTACTTTAGAGTTGTATGGAAAATGGGGGTATTACACATTGGTTTTTTATACTTCAATGTTTCATGGAATCTCCTATGATTGTAAAATTCAATATAACCATCTACATCAGTGATTAACTCACTAATAGATTGATATTCGTTTAGATAAATCCTTTCACATTTGGCACTTCGCCAGAAGCGTTCAATGCAAATATTATCTGTGGCTCTACCCTTGCCATCCATTGATATTGTGATACCCAGTTTCTTTAAGCGTTGCGTGTGAATCTCACTGGTGTATTGAGAGCCTTGATCGGTATTAAATATCTCTGGGTGTGGGTACTTTTCTAGGGCATCATTGAGTACGCTCATGACCAGTTGGCTGTCCATGGTATTGGATATCCTATGTGATAGAACAGCTTTTGAATGCCAATCAATAATAGCCGCCATATAGACCATTCCACCTGCAATTTTGATATAGGTAATGTCAGTGCTCCATACATGGTTAGAATGATTAATATTAAGCCTTCTTAGCTTATAACTGTATTTTTTGTGTGCTTTGATTGGTATCGTGGTATTAACTTGTTTAACGGCTAATACTGCCTTCAAGCCCAACGCTTGACGATAGCGTGCAACGGTGTTTAAACTTACCTTGTAACCGTCTTCCAGTAATTGCTGATGGACTTTTTTCTC
Source organism: Candidatus Ruthturnera sp. Tsphm01 (assembly GCA_030142985.1). Taxonomy (GTDB): domain Bacteria; phylum Pseudomonadota; class Gammaproteobacteria; order PS1; family Pseudothioglobaceae; genus Ruthia. Next base: position 1,229,722 of record CP125320.1, read on the forward strand.
ACCGTAGATAGGGATTTGCTCAAACACTTTAGTGATGTGATTTTTGATAGATTGTTTGGTGTTATTCACTCTTGGCTTGTAATACAGCCCGCTTCTGTTAATGTCTAACAATTGACACTGATGATTAACCGACAAAGAAGATGAGGCGCGCGATGAGGATGGCTTGAGCTCAACTAATTGTTTGAGATTAGATAAGTCCAAGCTTTTTAGCTTTTTTACAAGCCATTCCTTTTCTACCGTTACTTTGCCCACCAATGTGGTAAGGCGTTCATTTCTCTCTTGTGCTTTGATTAGCTCATCTTTGTATTCTTTAACTGCTTTAGAAGGCTCCATAGCAATTTCTGCATTGGCAAGGAAGGTCTTTTTCCAGTTTTGTAAGTTCTGTGGAAGAATGTTATGCTTGCTTGCTATTTGCACTAAAGTGCTTTCATTTTGTAATACTTCGAGAACAAGTTTTGTCTTAAATGTTGATGTGTATTTTGTTCGTTTTTTACTCATTTTTTTACTCCGATTTTTTTTGTTTAGTTTAACGGATTTGAAATAAGAAATTTTAGATTGCTGTCTGAAATTGTTGGGGTTTTATATATTCATGAACTAAAGACAGGAGTTAATTCAGTAGGTTTTGCCATAATTAAGAACCTTCCTATTGGAGAGGTTGATGTTACTCCAGATTCAGATATCGAATACTTTAATCGTACTAATAGGGATAGACTTAGTGAAACAATACTTGTTGGTGTTGGAGAGTTACTAGGGGTAATTTTTTCTTATTGTAATGAAAAACAAGGGATATTAGTCAATAACATTGTACCAAGAGAAAACAGTAAGAATATTCAATCTAGTAATGGGTCTTCTCTTGTTTTGCCGTTACATACAGAGGATTGTCATCAGTTCCCATATGCTCCAGATTTTATTGTACTCTTTTGTCTTAAAGGTGAAGTAGGTGAGGGTGTTTTCACCAATATACTTAATCCAAGAAACATAATAAATAGTATTCCTAGTAATGTTATAGATATTCTTTGTCAACCATTATTCTTAACAACGCCTCCCCCTGTTTACGGTGGAAGGAACAATAGAATTCCACAACCCAAACCTATATTGTACGGATGGAATCCAGAGTGGCAAGTAATGGTTGAATTTAATGATACTAAAGGTATAAATCATGAGTCGAATGAGGCGTTGGAAGCGTTTAAAACAGCCTGCTTAGAATCAGATGACTTGTATCGTTTACACTTACAGCAGGGAGATATGGTTATCTTGGACAATAATAAATTAATGCATGGCAGGGGGGGGTTTCTTCATCGTTCGGTCCTGAGCGTCGCTGGCTTCAACGTGTTAAGGTAAAGTCTGGCTCTATTTGGGAATGGCGTAGTTTAAAGTGTGATTATCGCACTATTAATCTTTAACAAAATTAATAGGAGAATTTTTATGGTATCTAAGAATAAATATGGCACTGCTTATGATTTGATCAATAGCATTCTAGGAAAGTATGACATATATCAGGGGTATCGGTCTGGAAATATTAGACCAGCTGCATATTTATCATGGCTACTAGAAAATAAAAACTCAATTATTATGAACAAGGGCTTAAACGAGGATCAATTGCATCTTTCAACAAGAATTCCCATAGATGAAGAGAGATTTGTGGATGAGGTGCTTAGCTCTCTTGTACTTAGTGGCATTATTTCTGACTCAACCTATAACAAGACTGCTTTTGAGGAGTTCCGTAGCCAAGTATATGCTGAATATAATCACCAGAACAATACGACCTATATCTTTCCTGAGGAAGAAAGGCTATGTTATGCTTTAGCAGATATAATTAGACCTAAATCAGCAATAATTTTAGGATCATACTATGGATACTGGAGTGTATGGACGTTGCCTTCTATTAAATCTGCAAATGGTCAATTGTATATGGTAGATAATGACAAAGCGGTATGCAACTTAGCAGAAGAAAATATCTTGCACTTAGGTTTTTCTGATAGTGTAAAGGTTATTTGTCAGGAAGCAGCCTCCTACTTAGAAGAAAATACACAAACAAAGTACGATTTAATTCTTTTGGATGCTGAAGGTCCAGAAACTCACCCTAATGAAGATTTTGTTAAAAAGGGCACCTCTAAAAACCTCATTATAACACCAAAAAATCTAACCCAATTTTTTTAAATTTTCAAATCAAATTTGCTCCATATTTCTTAAATATTCTTAAACCTGTTTCACATTTTTTTACTACCGACACTCACCATTTTTTAGGTGTTTTAACTTATTTTCAGCCTTATAATCTGTTCATATCTGAACAGATTATAAGTCAAGTTCAATAACCCAATACAAGACATGATTCTTTCTTTACCAATTTGACGCATATGCAACCCGTCATGCATTGAATTAGTCATAAAACCAAATACATGCTCTACTCGTACTCTGGTTTTAGATTTCTTTTGATTGTTGGCTTTTTGTTGTCCACTAAGTGGATTACCCCTTACTCCTTTTTCATGTATTTGTGATTTACATTTTATGCTTTGCAAATAACGCTCAATATCTTGTGAGCAATAAGCACTGTCGGCGTAAAGCTGCACATCGTCTTTATCCACCAAATCCTTAAGTAATTGTGAATCGTGTTTGCTGGCAGAGCTGACGCAGTATTTATTAATCAGTTTGCTGTACTTATCGACATTAACATGGTTTTTATAACCAAAATGGGTTTCTTGATTCTTTTTAGCCCAGCGAGCATCGGTGTCTTTTTGAGATAATTTGTGTTTGTTTTTGCCAAACTTAATCGGCACGCTGCCCGCCTTGATTGTGTCATTATCATCTTTACTATTGCGTTGCTTTGGAACATTAACAAACGAGGCATCAACCATAGAGCCTGTCTTAGCAATAACACCTTGTTCGCTGAGTTTGTCTGTAAATAAACCAAACAGGGTTTGACTTAGATTTTTATCTTTGAGTTTTTCTTTAAAGTGCCAAATAGTGTTTTCATCTGGGACTTTATCGTGAAGATTGATGTCTAAGAAATCCATAAAAGATAGGCGGTCTTTGATTTGGAACTCGCATTGTTCGTCAGATAGGTTGTAGTAGCGTTGTAAGATGAGTATCTTGAACATCATCAACTTGTCAAAAGCTGGTCTACCACCAGGAGCTTTGGCTTGAACGGCTAAGGCTTTTTCTATGGGTTTTCTAAACAACTCCCAATTTATCACTGTGTTTAACTTTTGTAAAGGCGGTTGTTTTTTATTGATTTCTTCTAGTCTGAATTCGTAGTCAAATAATCCCATTGTTGTTGCCTTGTTTTTAAAAATATATATAAGGTTTATTTTACTTTAGATGCTTTTGTAGTAGTATTTATATGGGGTTTTGTTGTTGAAAAACGCTATTTTTTATGTTTGGGTTTTTAGAGGTGCCCAAAAGGCAGTTTACTATCCCCTTACAAAGGCGGTTTATCCAAGCAGTAAGAAAGGAAGCCTCCTAGTCTGTCACAACATCTTATTTAAGAATAAGTTTGACGATAATTACTTTGCTAGAAAGATCGAGGAAAATACGCAGGAAACGGGAAAATTTATAAGATTTGCTGAAAATAACTATTCCAATAAGAAAGATATTATAACTACAGAAGGTATTGGAATATACCAAAAATAATTTTCTACAGGAGAATGATGAAAAACCATAAATCTAGCGACCGTGTATTGTTAGTATGCAACAGGATGTCTTGGTGTGACATTGCCAAGAGTTTTACAGAAACAATGTTCGAGGATGTCGAGTCAATCTTCTGGAATATAGGGGAGCCATACCCGTCAAGAATCGAATCATGGGAGGGAGAATGGATACTTTCTTTTCGTGGAGATCTTATTTTATCTTCTGATATATTGAAAAAGGCATCCAAAGGAGCGATTAATTTTCACCCAGCGCCACCATCTTACAGAGGTATAGGAAGTCATAACTATGCCATATATAATGACGATAAAGAGTTTGGTGTTACTTGTCATCATATTGACGACAATATTGACTCAGGAGCTATCATAGAGGTTGATCGCTTCCCTATAGCACCACAAGAAACAGCATCTTCCCTAGGTTTAAGAGCTGGTACCTACTGTCTTGTGCAATATTATAAGATACTAACAGAATATTTAATTTCCAACAAGGAACTTCTTTTTTCAAATGAAAAGTGGGGGGAAAATCTCTATACTTATAAAAAATTAGATTCTTGGATGCAAGATGTAGCCACCATCAATAAAGATCATCCGGCTCTAAGGTAGTTTTTGATGTATTATTCTGATAAGTTTAATTTTCCCAACGAAGAGGAAATGCTTTCCATGCTAAGAGAGCATTGTCTTGCAGTAGTAATTCTGACTTCTTCAGAAGGAAAGGTAAAAGTGGATCATATTCCACTTTTTATGGACTGGAATAGGAAAGCATTATATGGGCATCTTGCCAAACAAAATCCACATTCTGATTACATTTCCTGCTCAATAGAAGCCAAAGCTATATTTACTGGACCAAATTCATATATTTCTCCTAGGTGGCTTGATGTTAAAGGTATAGTCCCAACTTGGAACTATACAACGGTCCATATATCTGGTAAGCCTAAATTAATTACTGATGATGAGGCGCTTACTATCATGCGACAGCAGGTTAATTGGTTTGAGAAACACGCCACCAATCCTTGGGATGTTAACAATTTATCAAAAGATCGTTTGACCGAATTATTAAAATATATTGTTAATTTCAAAATTGACATAGAAACAATAGAATCAAAAGCGAAATTACACCAAAATCACAATAAGGAAAATCAATTGAGCGTAGTTTCTGGTTTGGAAAAAGAGATGGGATATTCAGGGAAAATTCTGGCTAATATAATGAAACAGTATTTAATGTTATGAGTTGCAACGCTACAAATAAAACATTCTTTTATCCTTGGAAAGGAATTTTAAGGCATAAGCAATTTATCTTTACATATGGAACATTGATGTTGTCAAGTTCGCAAGGCATTCCGTCTAAATTGTATGGATTTAAAAGGGTTGCTAATTATGTTTTGGACAATAAATATTATCAAACCGAGAGTAAACAAAAATATGCTGCCTTCAATTTAATACAAACAAATAAATGTGGTGATTATACAAATGGAGTTTTAATTCCTTTCTCTGCATATGATCTTGATTTCCTTCGAAAAGAGGAATATATGTATGATATGACATTAGTTAGTGTTATTCCTGATAAAGGTGGCAATGTAGTAGCGCACTGTTTGGTGTGTAACAATGAATTGTATGTTAATAATGAATGCCTGCCACACAAGCAATATCTTTCTAAATGTAAATATGTTGCCACTTTGTATGGCAATTCTTTTCAAAGGGAGTATCAGGAAACATCTTACTATTTCCAGAATGGAAAAGCAATCACGATACCTGATAGCTATTGGCTGGAAAAATAAGATGACATTAAAATATAATAAAAAACAAGCAACCATATCTAAGGCACAAGTTAAAATAGCTGACAAGTGGTATGGAATTAATTCTAGAGAAGCTATTTCCTCTCTTAGAGATATCATACTACATCATAAATCTCCAGACTTTCTAATGAATCTCTTGCCATTCATTCCCCATCCACGATCTAAAATAAAAAGAGAGGAAGAATATAAGTTGCTATCCTATGCATGGTGTTTATACAACAAACGTACAATAATTATAGAACAACAGATTCTTCTTAAGTATTGTAGTATGGCATTATGTAGCATGGTTGCCATTCCTACCTCTTACATGGAAAGAATAAGCCAAATTGTTGTGGATGAGTCTTACCATGCCCTAATGTCACATATAGGCATTAGTCGTATTGAGAGTTTTAGAAATATAGGTAGCGTATTTGACTACACCACTATTATTGAGTCAGAATTAGCTTTGAATGAAGCAAACATGGATGATGATTACTGGCTCTATATTTTTGCTTGTGCACTAGTTTCTGAGGTAACCTTAACATCATATTTAAATATATTCCCTAGAAATTCAGAGGTTCAAAATTTGTGTAGAGTTATAACCAATATTCACAGGCATGAGGAAGCTTCTCATGGTCCGATATTTATTGAAATCTATTCTTACTACAAATCTATTCTGTCAGCCGGTCAACTAACTCTATTAGAGAGTTATATTACTCGCTTTATTTCTATATTTATGGATCCTGACAGAATTATTTGGATAGAAATTTATAAAAAAATAGGGCTTAGTTACCAAGATATAATCCCCAATCCTGATTATAATAAAATTTTTAATTTTTCTACTCTACGACGAGGCAAGGCTATTTAATTTATGATAATCTTAGACTATCTACCGTTATTTATTACAGTAGCCTTTGTGCACCTTGTTGCAGCCATTGTTCCTGCACAAGATTTTGTGCTAATCTCAAGACAGACTTTAAAAAATGGTCGTAAAGCCGGCATATTCTGTAGTTTGGGCATAACCTTGGGACAGGCAATTCACATCACATATTCTATGTTTGGTATAGCAATATTAATTACCAAGTATCCAGACCTTTTGTTTGGCATAAAGGTCTTAGGTGGCGGATATTTAGTGTACCTTGGTACAAATGGGATGTTTGGTAGAGAAAGCAATGATATTTATGATTCATGTGATCCAAGTAGAAAGAACAGGTCTGCAATTTTGGAAGGATTTCTTTGTAATACTTTTAATCCAAAATCTATACTATATTTTATTTCTGTGTTTTCTGTACTAATACCCAGCGACACCCCTCTTCCTGTAGTAGCGCTGTGTGGTTTAATAATGATGGTAATACAAATGTTTTGGTTTTCTGCTATCGCTATATTCTTTTCTAATTCAAGAGTATATGGAGCGCTCATGTTTTACAGACGTAAGATTAATTTGTTTTTTTCTTTGATTCTTATTTTGCTTGGAGTTAGCGTTATGATTAGTTAGAGGTTGGAATCCATTTAATTTGGTTAACTTTTGGGACTTATATATTTAATCCCAAAAAACTATAATACCTACTTTACCAACAACAAGGACAAAGCATGTGCAAAGAAACCATATCCACCTTTGAGTTGTTAAAAAAAATTCCAAACAACACAACAGCTAGGAAGTTTATTGAACAAAAACGCTGGGCTAATGGCGTTGAATGTCCAAAGTGTCAATCATCCAAGATAACAGCTAGAAAAGGCAATAGAGAAGGACAGTTTGTCTGTGGTCGTTGCGCTAAAGATTTTAGTGTTAGAACTGGTACTGTTTTTGAACGTTCTCATATACCACTAAATAAGTGGGTCAAGTAAACTTCTTTCTGTAAATTGCCATCTATTCCATCGATTTCTCGTTCATTAAAAAAAACTACCCGTTATTACTGACCCTGTAAACCAGATTGTGTTGTAATATGTAATCCTCCCATTTTTAACAGTGGTTAAAAATGGGAGGATTACAGTTTCATTTTCCTTTTGTGTAATTAAAAATATAAAATTTATAAGAAGTATCACTATCTATAACAAGAACTGGCTATTTAGTCTTTTAATATTATTTGTTTTTGTAATTTATTTGGGTTTATATCTAAGATATAGCATGTATACCAAGGAAATCTATATATTACTCTTCCAACATTGTTAATTGATGGATTTGATTTTATTTGTGTAGTGTAGTGATAAACACGACTGTATTTAATTCCAGTTTCTTTTGAAAATTTTGACATAGACAAATTTTCTTCTCGCATGATTGCGATAATCTTTTTTTTAAATTTTTTCCCTAAGTCACTCATAAAGTTCTATAATTAGAAATGGTTGTATGAATTATACAATAATTAAGAGAAGGCTAAGGGACTGAAAATCCCTGTGTCCCTAGTTCAATTCTAGGTGTGGCCACCATATTTAATTGAGTGCACCGAGGCGCGTTTTATCAAAGTTAGTTAGTTCGCGTAAGCCATTATTTATCAATTATGCGAGCCAATGGTATTGGCTATTATGAGTAAGTTTAAAAGCGGTAGACAATGATGGTGTTTGATATGTTTGCTAATAAATATTATAATTTTATTATATAATACATTTGTAATATTATCATTACATGATATAATACTCATATGTTGCCACCCCCAAGAACTACTCTCCTCAAGAGATAAGGTGGCGACATGCTCATTTATTTAGAATGTACCTCTAAAAATAAAGTTATATATTTCCATTATCAGGTGCAACTTCATGCCCTTGCTTTTTAGTTAATAAGTGGCGCTTTCTAATTAGTGTAATATTTCAGGGCTAATATAGTCTTGCTTGGAAGGTTGCAGGGTTTCTTGAATCAGTAATGCGCCCATGCGTACGAACTCAATAATTTCATTAAGGTCTTGGGCATTTTTTTCATTGTCTAGTAAGTCAGCATCAAGTCTTGATATTTCGTATAAATCTTTAATAATCTCCAAGGCTTCTTCGTCTGTGGTTGAGATTTTTTGCAAGCCTAGGCCTGCTAAATAACCTTGGCACCATTGTATTAGTGTGCTGGCTTGTATGCACAATTTTTTCTCGTCATTAGCAATTAGTAATTGAAAATCTAGGGTTTCATCACTCAGTTGTGACAAGGTTTTATTAAAAATTTGTGCCAATTTTTCGTGGGCAGATTTTTCATTAAGATTGTTTAGATTAATACTCACAAGTACTTCATTTAGCCAATCATCAAGACCAAGGTTAGGTTTTATACAAGCAAATCCACATAAAATACCATGCGCACTAGAGAGAGTATCATCTGTATTTAGATGATGTAATGTGGTTTTTAATTGATCAAAGTTAAGTTTATTACTCATGATTTGTTAGCAAGAATTTGCATGACCGCCATACGCACTGCAATGCCATTAGTAACTTGTTGTAGGATGATTGATTGATTGCCATCAGCTACGTTTGAGTCAATCTCAACGCCACGATTAATCGGACCCGGATGCATGACAATGGCATCGGGCTTTGCCAATGCTAGACGTTTTGGTGTGAGTCCAAAATTATCAAAGTATTCTTGTTTGTTGGGAATATCGGCTTCAATCATGCGTTCTTTTTGTAATCTTAATACAATCACCACATTGCAATCTTTAAGCCCTAGTTCAATATCATCAAAATATTTAACTGCTGAACAAGGCGTTGAATCATATTGTAAGACTTTTGGGGCAATGAGGCGAATATCAGTCGTGCCTAATGTTTTAAGTGCTTGAATATTAGAGTGGGCAACACGTGAATGTGTAATATCGCCCACAATAGCAACTGATAAATCTTCAAATGCTTTTTTGTGTTGGCGAATACTGAGCATATCAAGCAGTGCTTGGGTTGGGTGAGCATTAATGCCATCACCTGCGTTTAGAATGGAGACACCCTTTAAATGTTGTGCTACGTGGTGTGGTAGTCCGTTTTGTTTGTGGCGAATAACAAACATATCAATTTGCATGGCTTTAAGTGTGCGCATGGTGTCAAGTAAATCTTCATTTTTCTTAAGTGCCGAGTTAGCAAGGTCAACGTTAATGACATTGGCACTACTACGCATTGCAGCAATCTCGAACGTATTGCGAGTACGTGTTGATGGCTCAAAAAATAAATTAGCAACGGACATATCATCGAGCGCCTTGGATTTTCTTAAATTGCCAGAGGCATCAATCAGGCTATCGGCCGTATCAAGAATGTGAGTTAAGTGTTGTTTAGAAAGACCTTCAAGACCTAGTAGATGAATTAATTTACCGGAGTCATCTAGTTGGATGTGGTTACTAATCAAATTTTTTTTCATTGAGCCATGTTTGTAATATTAACTGTGATGATTGTTTGTCGACATCGCCACGTTGTGCATTGTGATGATTATGGTTATATTTTAAAAGTTTTTTAGCTTCATTTGAGGATAAATATTCATCGATAAACTCAACCTCAATTTGGTAGCGATTTTTTAACTTTTGGCCAAACGATTTGGCAATAAAAGTCATTGCCTGTTCTTTGCCTTGTTGGTCAAACGGCAAGCCAACAACGAGCTTGTCAATACTATGAGCACTAATAACTTCATCAAATGCCACCCAATTGGTTGAACCATTTTTATGGTGTTTAATCACTTTAATACCTATTGCTTGCATGGTTAAATTATTGGCGATTGCAACACCAGTACGTTTGGTGCCAACATCAAACCCTAAGTAAGTACTAATACTCACTGAAGCTGTTGCAATAATTGATAGCCAACGTAGCCATCAATTGGTAAGCTATTTGCTGTTTGATAGGCTCGCGCTGCATGTCGGGTTTTAGGACCTGACATACCATCAGGTTCGCCCGTATCAAAGCCAAGTTGGTTTAATGCGGTCTGAATCTGTTTAATATCATTCCGACTTAGTGAGGGTTCGGTAATAGATTTTGCAAATAATTGACTTGCCCCAATTAAACGATCAGACAAATGCCCCACAGATAGTGCGTACAAAATTGAACGATTCCACCTAAGAATGGCATGAAAATTTCGATAAACTAAAAACGCTGGGCCATTATAGCCCATGGGCAATATGAGCGAGGCTTGCATGTTTGAATTGGGTAGATTGGTGTTATCAGTTGTACGTACACCTAATGCTTGCCACTCATTGACTGTTTTTTTGGTGCTTAAACTCGCCAGACGATAATTAAAAGTTTTAGAAATGCCAACCTCACGCCCCCATCGCTCACCTTGGTGCCAACCAATTTTTTTTAGAAAATGCGCTGCACTGGCAAAAATATCTGCTTGTGTGTGCCACAAATCAATCTTGCCATCAGTGTTAGCATCTACGGCATAAGCGGCGACATTGGTGGGCATAAATTGCATATTTCCCATTGCGCCTGCCCAGGAGCCTTGGGCATTTAAAGGTAATTTTCCTTCGTCAATCAATGTGAGTAAAGTTAATAATTCATGGGTAAAAAATTCACGTCGGCGTTTGTCAAAACTTAGTGTGGCAAGCGAGCGAATTAGATTCATTTTGCCAACATTTTTGCCATAATTAGTTTCCAAACCCCAAAAAGCCACAATAGTTTGTGATGACACACCATATTTTTTATAATTTTCTTGTAGGAGTTGTTGGTGCTGTTGTAGTTTTGCCATGCCTTTATCAATCCTATTTTGGCTCACTCTTGAGTTTAGGTAACGCCAAAAGTTAAGGGTAAACTCTGCTTGATTGCGGTCATATTCTAATACTTTTGGGTTTGACATTAAATCATTAAAAGCACCATTAAGCGTGGCTTGTGAGACGCCTAATGTCGTAGCTTGCGAGCGAATATTACTTAAGAACTGTGCAAAACTATGCGTGCTGGATGGACCTTGGGTATCATTTGCATATACGAAAGATGTTAGTAGCAAAAAATAAATAAATCTTAGCATGCCAAAATTATAATGCCTAAATTGTTGTCAATTTCTATCTTTTTATTTTTAAGCGCTTGTGGTGTTGATGAAACAACACAAGCCATTACTGGCATTACAATGGGTACTAGTTATAGTGTCAAAATCAACAATAATCATATTTCAAAATCAATCATTGATAAACGTCTTGATGAAATTGAGAGGGTATTTTCCACTTGGGATGAAACTTCTGAGCTTTCACAATTGAACAAAGCGCCGATTAATCAATGGATAAAGGTATCAGACGAGTTGTTTTTTGTTTTAAGACAAGCAAAAAAAATACATAAGAAAACGCAAGGTTTTTTTGACCCTGGTATGGGTCGTTTAATTGATGTTTGGGGTTTCGGTGCTATTAAAGCACAGGAAAAACCCAGTCAGGAGAAAATATCCCAAGCGTTGGCTGTCTCATCTATTGAATATGTACATCTAGGTCATTCACGAGTTAAAAAACTTAAAGATATACATATTAATTTATCTGCCATTGCTAAGGGTTATAGTGTGGACGTAGTGACAAATATGCTAATCAAGCAAGGGTTTAAGAATTTTATAGTGGAAATTGGTGGCGAGGTAACTGCTCAAGGCCAGTGGACAATTGGTATTGAAAAGCCAAATCATAGTATACCGATTGCTATTGAATTGCAAAATCAAGCCATTGCTACCTCAGGGGATTATCGTAATTATCTCAAATGGCAAGGCAAAAAATATCAACACATCCTAAACCCTAACACTGGCTTTCCTGCTAAGACCGATCTAAGTTCTGTTAGTGTGATTCACAACAGCGCTATGGTGGCAGATGCTTATGCAACTGCAATGATGGCAATGGGTAGTCAAAAAGCTAAAATATTAGCACAACAACTTAGCTTGCCAGTGGTGTTTATTTTAGATCAGAAGCATAATTTTAAAGTGCTACAAATTTATTAAAGCAAGCTTTATTATGGTTGTGAATGTTTACACTGAAAATTACCAGTGTTTGTTTTGTAATTGATTAAAATAAAAACATGCCTAACCATAGACCACTTGCTGAAACACTAAGACCAAAAAGCCTAGATGATTTTTTTGGTCAATCACAGCTACTCAATACTCAACATCCATTTCGCCAAGCGATTGATAGTCACCGCTTGCATTCAATGATTCTATGGGGACCATCAGGCACAGGTAAAACCACTTTAGCAAGGATTATTGCCAGTCAAGTCAAAGGGCATTTTGAACAGTTAAGTGCTGTATTAGACGGGGTGAAAGAATTACGAGCGGTGGTTGAAAATGCTAAAAAATTCCAACAAATTGGCAAGCAAACACTACTGTTTGTGGATGAGATTCATCGTTTTAATAAAGCTCAGCAAGATGGGTTTTTGCCACATATTGAATCAGGCTTATTAGTGTTGATTGGGGCAACGACCGAAAACCCTTCTTTTGAAATTAATAAAGCGTTACTTTCACGTTTAAGCGTTTATACACTCAATGCGCTAAATATACAGGAACTTGAGCAAATATTGCAAAGAGCGTTCAAGCATGAATCATTAACTTTGCCTGATGAGGCACTTAGAATGCAAATTATTAGTGCAAGCAATGGCGATGCACGTCGATTGATTAATATTGTAGAGCAAGTTTTTTTGTCAGGGTCAACACCATTAAAAACTGAATCATTAAATCAGTTACTACAAAGTAAAATCAGCACTTTTGATAAAGGTGATATTTTTTATCAACAATTGTCTGCTTTTCATAAATCAATACGTGGTTCGTCTCCTGACGGAGCTTTGTATTGGATGGCAAGAATGTTGGTTGCTGGATGCGATGCAAAAACGATTGCCAGACGTTTGTTGGCGATTGCCTCAGAAGACATTGGCAATGCCGATCCACGCGCGCTAGAAATTACACTTAATGCTTGGGATATATTTGCACGCGTGGGTGCTAAAGAAGGTAATCGAGCCATTGCTCAAGCTGTGGTGTATTGTGCAGTTGCACCAAAATCTAATGCCGTGTATAAAGCATTCAATCAGGCGATGGCTGAGGCCAAAGCAACACCAGGTTTGCCTGTGCCAAAACATTTGTGTAATGCGCCGACTCAGTTGATGGATGAACTGGGCTATGGAAAAAGGTATCGCTATGCACATGATGAGTCTGATGCATTTGCACGTGGGCAGACATATTTTCCCAGTGAATTGGGAGAACAGACTTATTATCAGCCTAGAAATCGAGGGCTAGAAATTAAAATTGGTGAAAAATTGAAACAACTAAGGGGTTTATGATGAGTGTTCTACCCACTGTTTTGGCAATTGGTATAGGTGCAACTATTGGCGCTAGTATGCGTTATTACTTAACCCAACTAATGAACGCCACACTTGGCTCAGACTTTCCTTATGGCACTTTAGGTGTGAATATCTTAGGCTCGTTTTTTGCAGGTGTATTGGTGGTAGTTGTGCTTGAAAAAGCTGCTTTACATGAAGCGTATCGGTTAATGTTGCTGATTGGTTTAACTGGGTCGCTAACAACCATGTCAACCCTGTCCTGGGAGTCTATTGAAATGATTAGTCTTGGGCATTATGGACAAGCAGGGCTTAATATTCTGCTTAACGTTGCCCTATCTCTGTCTGCTGCTGGTATAGGTGTGGCATTAACCCGATATTTATTAATTCCTCAGTAGCGATTAGCTAATTTTTTGTTCAATAACATCAAGTAATTCACCTGCGATATTAAGGTTAAATTGAGCATCTAACTCGCGAATGCAAGTCGGACTGGTAACGTTAATTTCAGTAATATAATCACCAATGACATCTAGCCCAACAAACATTAAGCCTTTGGCTTTAAGGGTAGGTGCGATTTGCTTGCATAGATATCTGTCTCTATCACTTAATGGCTGTCCAATGCCTTTAGCACCAGCAGCAAGGTTGCCTTTAAAACTACCCTTTACAGGAATGCGCGCAAGCGCATAATCGACTGGCTTGCCATTAATCAACAAGATACGTTTGTCGCCCTTGGCAATGTCAGGCAAAAATGCTTGAGCCATGATTGGGCGCTTGCCGTTGTTTGTTAGACGTTTTAATATGGCATCTATTGTTATATCGCCCGTTTCAAATTTGAAAATATCACGTCCGCCCATGCCATCAAGCGGTTTAATGACAGCAGTATTTTGTGTTTTAATGAAGGTTTTAATATTATTTTTATTGGCGCTAACTAGCGTTTTAGGCATACAATGTGGAAAATTAAGGGCAAATAATTTCTCATTGGCATCGCGTAGGGATTGGGGTTTGTTCACGACTAATACGCCTTTATTTTCAGCTTGCTCTAATAAATAAGTGCTGTAGATATAGTTCATATCAAACGGTGGGTCTTTGCGCATTAGAATGACGTCAAATTCATCAAGTGCCATGATTGTATTGGTTTCTTTTTCAAACCAGTGATTAAGATTATCGCTAACTGTGGTTTTTGCACAATCAGCAAATACTGAGCCGTCTTGAGCGAATAAATTAACAGTATCAAAGGTGTAAATCTCCCAGCCTCGTTTTGATGCTTCTAGCATCATGGCTAAAGAGGAGTCTTTTTTTGGGTTAATAGTGCTGATATCATCCATTAGCACGGCAATTTTTATTTTTTTCATATTGAAATATTATAGTGTATAATTTGTACCCTTTAGTGCGGGGTGGAGCAGTTCGGTAGCTCGTCGGGCTCATAACCCGAAGGTCATAGGTTCAAATCCTGTCCCCGCTACCAGTTAAGTGCTTTTTTTATTATTTTGGTTAATAAAAGAGTTGATTAGACCCCCTTTCTAGGGGGTTTTTGTTATGCGTAGAAAGGCGAGCGAGTAGAAATATATGGCAAGAGTGACTGACAAAATTACCCATTTAATTGAGCCTGTTATTGAAGATATGGGTTATGAATTGGTGGGTATTGAATACGTTGCTAGCGGTAAACATAGCATCTTGAGGGTTTTTATTGATACAGACAAAGGTGTTGGTGTTAATGATTGTGAAAAAATCTCTCGTCAATTGAGTAGTATTTTTGATGTCGAAGAGCTGATTAGTGGCCAATACGCCTTGGAGGTTTCATCGCCTGGTATTGAG
The DNA here is from genome assembly GCA_030142985.1 of Candidatus Ruthturnera sp. Tsphm01. Classification (GTDB taxonomy): domain Bacteria; phylum Pseudomonadota; class Gammaproteobacteria; order PS1; family Pseudothioglobaceae; genus Ruthia. The sequence continues at coordinate 1,245,110 of CP125320.1, forward strand.
CGCCCATTGTTCCATAAGGGGCATTATCAGCGTTTTTTAGGTGCTGATGTTAAGTTGCGTATGGTTAGGCCGATTAATGGACAGCGTAATTTTTTTGGTGTGATTGGTAGCGTTAGTGAGGTTAATAATACAATAGAACTGGTTGGTGAATTGGGTCCAGTCATTCTGGACATTGACTTGATTGAAAAAGCAAATTTAGTGGTTGATTTTTAAGCCCAGTTGGGCAATTTAGGAGAATAAAGGCATGGACGGCAAAGAATTATTTTTAATGGTTGAAGCAATTTCAAACGAGAAAAACATCTCTAAAGAAGAGGTGCTTGAGTCGTTAGAAGAGGCATTGGCTATTGCGACAAAAAAACGCAATAATATTGATGCGCATGTTGAAATTGACAGACAAACGGGCGAGTTTTTAACCTTTAGGCAGTGGATGGTTGTGGCAGATGGTGAGTCGTTTGTTGATGATGATGGCACTGAATTTGATTCAGAATTACACATTTATGCAAAAGAGGCAAGCGGTGTAGCGGTTGATGATTATGTACGTAAGCCAATTGAAACACAAGAGTTCGGTCGTATTGCGGCGCAAATTGTTAAGCAAGTAATTATTCAAAAAGTTCGCGAAGCGGAAAGAGGGGTGATTGTTAATGATTATTCCTCTCGCATTGGCGAGGTAATTATGGCCACGGTTAAGCGTGTTGATAGAGGCAATGTTTATGTGGATATGGGCGGTGTTGATGGCATGATTCCTAAATTTGACCTTATTCCTAATGAATCGGTGCGTAAAAATGATCGTTTAAGAGCCTATATTAAAGAAGTTAAATCTTCTGTTCGTGGTGCGCAAATTTTCTTATCACGTAGTGCGCCTGAAATGATGATTGAACTGTTCAAAATGGAAGTACCTGAAATTTCTGAAGGCATGATTGAAATCATGGGCGGCAGTAGAGATCCTGGTTTACGCTCAAAACTAGCAGTCAGAGCTAAAGACAAACGTATAGACCCAATTGGTTCTTGTATTGGCATGCGTGGTGCGCGCGTTCAGGCGGTATCAAATGAGCTAAATGCCGAACGTGTCGATATCATTCTTTGGGACGAAGATCCTGCGCAATTTGTGATTAATGCGATGGCGCCTGCACAAGTGAGTTTAATTATTGTTGATGAAGACAAACATTCAATGGAGATTGCAGTTGAGGATGATCAGTTAGCGCTAGCTATTGGTCGTGGTGGTCAAAACATTAAGCTTGCCTCTCGTTTGACTGGTTGGAAATTAAATGTGATGTCAACAACTCAAGCTGACGAAAAACAAGCACAGGAGACGTTAAAAATTAGTGATAAACTTGCCGACCAATTAGGGGTTGATTCTGAAGTGGCAGGCGTATTGATTGAAGAAGGATTTGGCAGTGTGGATGAACTGGTTGATGCAGACGCGCAAGTTTTGGAAAACATAGAAGAATTTGACACATCAATGGTTGAAGAACTTCAAGAGCGTGCATCAGATGCACAATTAGTACAGGCTTTGGGAGACGCTGAGGCTTCTGAAGCGCTAATGAGTGTTGAGGGTGTTAGTGAGGACTTAGCAAGCGCATTAATTGAATCAGACATTGTTACTGTTGATGATTTAGCGGAATTGTCCATTGGCGAATTGCTCGATATTCAAGATATGGATACTGAGATAGCATCCAGTGTTATCATGACTGCAAGAGAGAATGAAGGGTGGTTTGATTAATTTAGCGTTGGAATTTGTTTTAAATTAATAATAAAAAAATATAGGCAAGCATTATGGCACACACGGTTCAAACACTTTCTAAATTATTGAAAAAAACGCCTGATGAGGTAATCACAATTCTAGCTAATGCTGGTGTTGATGGTAAAAATTCAAATTCTGCCATTTCAGCAGAAGAAAGAAAAATTTTAATGAGCGGTCTTTCGAAACGTTCAAGTAGCAAATCTAGTATATCTGTTTCTCGCAAGGCGGGTACTAAGTCCAGTGCCAGTTCGGCAAGTGGTGTTAAGGTACAAGTTAAGAAAAAGCGCCTTGCAAAGTCAGCTACAATGACTGACGAGCGGTCTGAAGTCGCTGTTCTTGAAGCCGCCCAAGCCGCCCAAGCTGCCTTGGATGCCGGTCGTGATGCAGATGAAAAATTATTAGCCCAAGACGCCAAGCGCTTGGAGATGGCGCATTTGCAAAAAACCCAAGCAGAGGCGTTAAAATCCCAGAAAGAAACAGTTAAACAAGTACAAGCGCAAAAAAATGCAAAGAAAGTTGAAAAACCCAAAGCAGCAGACAAGTCCAAAGAAGATAAAAAACCTAAGCGCTTACGTAGTGCGCCTAGTGAAAATAATACTCGCAGGCAACTTCATGTTGCTAGACACAACCCAAATCGTAAACTAAAAAAGAAAGATAGGACGCGTTTGTCACAAAAGGTACAAGAAGAGCAGGCACAACATGCTTTCCAAAAACCTGTTGAAAAAGTGGTTCACGAAATTGCTATTGCTGAGAATATTAAAGTAACTGAACTTGCACAAAAGATGGCGACTAAAGTTGGCGAGGTACTGAAAGTGTTAATGGGTATGGGTGTTATGGTCACACTGAACGATGTAATCGACCAAGATACCGCTATGTTAGTTGTAGAAGAAATGGGGCATAAAGGCGTTGCTAGTGTTGAAGAAACTATTGAAGATGTATTAATTGAGCAGTCAAAATCTAGTGGCAATGAAAGTGCCAGGCCACCTGTTGTCACCATTATGGGTCATGTTGATCATGGCAAAACCTCACTGCTTGATTACATTCGCCAGGCCAAGATAGCATACGGTGAAGCTGGTGGTATTACGCAACACATTGGTGCTTACCAAGTTCAGTCAAATGGCAACACCATTACTTTTATTGACACACCAGGGCATGCAGCATTTTCAAAAATGCGCTCTCGTGGTGCTAATGCGACTGATATTGTTATTTTGGTGGTAGCTGCTGATGATGGCGTGATGCCACAAACGATTGAATCTATCAAACACGCACAAACCGCAGGCGTGCCAATAATTGTTGCAATTAATAAGATAGACAAAGAGGGGGTGGATATTGACAAAATAAAGCAAACCCTTTCAACGCATAATGTGATTTCTGAAGATTGGGGTGGTGATGTGATGATGATACCCGTATCAGCGCATACCGGCGAAGGTGTGGATGCTTTATTAGACGCAATTTCACTAACTGCTGAGGTTTTAGAGTTTTCAGCTGTGATTAAAGGCCCAGCACGTGGTACTGTACTAGAAGCACGCCTTGAAAAAGGCCGTGGCAAGGTTACTACTATCTTAGTGCAATCGGGCACGTTGAGTAAAGGCGACATTATGATTGCTGGATTTGAATATGGCAAAGTGAAACAAATTGTAGACGACAAAGGCAAAGTGCTTAAATCAGCCATACCATCAATGCCTGTAGAGGTGTTAGGTTTGTCTGGTGTGCCCAATTCTGGTGATGAAGTGTTGGTGGTGGATAGTGAACGCAAGGCTCGTGAAGTGGCTGATTTTAGAAAAGCCAAAGACCGTGAAGCACAATTACAAAAGCAACAAGCATCGAAGATGGAAAACTTCTTAATGAAAATGGAAGAAGGTGATGTTTCGACCGTTAATGTATTGCTTAAAGCGGATGTTAGGGGCTCAGCACAAGCATTGGTTGAAGCCTTAGAAGAATTATCCACGGATGAGGTTAGAGTAAAAGTAGTATCAAGTGGTGTTGGTGGCATCAACAACACTGATATTACACTGGCAGCAACTTCTAACGCTTTGGTGCTTGGCTTTAATGTGCGCACTGATACTGTTGCACGAAAAACAGCTGACAATGAAGGCGTTCGTGTTGAATATTACTCAATTATTTATAACTTAATTGATGATGTGAGGGCGATTATGAGTGGTTTGCTCAGCCCTGAACTTAGTGAAAATATTATTGGCATTGCCTCTGTTAAGGATGTGTTCAGATCTCAAAAAATGGGTGATATTGCAGGATGCATGGTTGAGGAAGGTGTGGTCAGACGTGACAGCCCAATTCGAGTATTACGCGATAGTGTGGTTGTTTTCGAAGGCGAATTAGAATCACTAAGACGCTTTAAGGACGATGTTAATGAAGTAAAATCAGGCACTGAATGTGGTATTGGCGTCCTTAATTACACAGATGTTCAGCCAGGTGACCAGATAGAAGTTTTTGAACGTGTTGAAAAAGCACGCACACTTTAGTTGGGTTTTTGATACAAGTGTTAGAACAAGCCTCTTATAGAGTTGAAAGAATCAACGAACTTATTCGTCGTGAGTTAACGCTATTATTAAGAACCGCCACCAAAGATCCAAGATTAAGTGGTGTGGTGATTACCGATGTATTGGCAAGTCGTGATTTAAGCAGTGCCAAGGTCTTTTATACAGTCACTAAAGAAGACAAGGTAGTGGTTGAGACGGTACTTGGCAAGGCCAGTGGTTTTTTTCGTTCGCGTTTGTCAAAAACGCTAGAGCTTCGCCACACGCCCGCACTTAGATTTATCTTTGACCCTGCACCTAACACAGGCGTAAGAATTGAACAACTACTGTCTAAACTTTAACAGACTGTTATATCAACTCATCCATGTCAAGACGCAACCCAAAAGGTAGAAATATTAATGGTATTGTTTTATTAGATAAAGAGGTTGGTCTCAGTTCTAATGCTGCTTTACAAAAAGTGAAGCGACTTTTTTTTGCTAAAAAGGCAGGGCATACGGGTGCGCTAGACCCTTTAGCAAGTGGCATTTTGCCAATTTGTTTAGGTCAAGCGACTAAAATAGCACAATTTTTACTAGAAGATGATAAGCGTTATTTTGTGCGCGGTAAATTAGGGCAAACGACCGATACAGGCGATTGCGAATGCAGTATTATCAAAACCCAGCCTTTTGAACATTTAAATGAGAGTGAGATTGCTAGCGTGGTTGCGAGTTTTAAAGGTAATATTTTACAAATTCCGCCTATGTATTCAGCACTCAAAAGAGACGGACAACCATTGTATAAACTTGCCAGACAAGGCATAGAAGTGAAAAGAGAGCCACGCCCAGTGACCATTCATAAAATGACTTATCTTGGTTATGAAAATGGCATACTTTCGCTTGAAGTAACGTGCTCTAAAGGCACTTATATTCGCACTTTAATAGAAGATATTGGCAAAAAATTAGATTGTGGTGCGCATGTTGTTGAACTCAGACGCACAGGCTTTGCGCATATTGATGTCAGTCAAACTTTTAAATTTTCTGACCTTGAGGCGCTGGCATTGGATGATTATCAAGCGCTGGATGAGAAAATTCTTGCTAGTGAAGCTATGCTGCCAAATCTTGAAGATGTTTATCTGAGTGAGACTCAAAGTGTGGATATCAAGTTTGGTAGAGAGATTCAAATAGATCAGCAGGGATTGCTCAAAGTGAAATTATTTGATGATAAAAAACAATTTTTGGGCATTGGACAACGTCAAGAAAATGGGATAATTACACCAAAAAGGTTATTTATATGAGTAAAAAAGAGGCATTAGTCGGTTATTATTTTAATAACAATTTAATGCACTCTATCAAGGGTGATAAAAGCCTGCGAGAAAGTGTTTATAACCGTGAGAGAGCTTTTAATATTGTCGATGATCATTTAGATGAGCTGGTTGATGTTTGGCTGTTTTTGCTACTTAAAACGGGTGCATATCGTTTGGTGATTGGACTCAATAATGCAGAAGTGCGTGTTGCATCAGTGTTTGACCCATTTAATACCGAGGTGCATTTAGCAGATGATTTGTTAAAGCCTGACTATGTTGATTTTCATTTTAATAAAATTAGCCTTGATGAAAAAGACAAGTTTATTAAACGCATCTACCTAATGCTTGAAAAAGACAAGACCTTTACCCTGCTTTCAGAAGATTGGCAACAGTCTTTGTTAGATAGAAACCAAAAAATGCAGCAGTTAACCAGTGAAGATGATTTGTGTTTTATTTTGCAAAACATTCCAAAATTACGCCATCTTGAGGGTTATTATCTACGCTCAATTACCATTAATTTGTTTAATTCAACTGTGTCAATGTCGTTTAATTGCGACGGCACACAAATTATGTCACATAAAAAATTTAAAGAATTTATTACGGAGTACTTATGAAAGTTTTAGTTATTGGTGGTGGTGGTCGTGAACATGCCTTGGCTTGGCAGTGTGCTAAATTTGATACGGTTAGTCAAGTGTTTGTCGCCCCTGGCAATGCTGGTACACAATTAGAAGATAAATTGACCAATGTTGATATTGCTGTAGAGGATATAGTGAGTTTAATTGCCTTTGTAAAAACCAACCAAGTTGATTTAACCATTGTTGGTCCTGAAGCGCCATTAGTAATAGGCGTGGTTGATAATTTTCAAGCCGAAGGTTTGGCAATTTTTGGGCCAACTCAAGCCGCTTCTCAACTTGAGGGGTCTAAAGCATTCTGCAAGGATTTTTTAAAGCGTAATAATATTCCTACAGCGTATTATGGCGTATTTACTGACGTAGATTCTGCTATGCAATATGTTAAAAGTAAAGACACGCCTATCGTCATTAAGGCTGATGGCTTGGCTGCAGGCAAGGGTGTGATTATTGCTCATACGCAAACTGAAGCCGAAGGTGCAATTATTGATATGTTGCAAGGCAATCGTTTTGGTGAGGCAGGCTCACGCGTGGTTATTGAAGAGTTTTTGAGTGGCGAAGAAGCAAGTTTTATTGTGATGTGTGACGGTAAAAATGTTTTACCAATGGCAACCTCACAAGACCATAAAGCTCGTGATAACGGCGATAAAGGTCCAAACACTGGTGGTATGGGTGCTTATTCTCCAGCACCTGTTGTTACCGATGAGATTTTTCAGGCAGTCATGACTAAAGTTATTTACCCAACTGTTGATGCAATGGCGGCAGAAGGCAATACCTACACAGGGTTTTTATACGCGGGGCTGATGATTGATGCAAATAATAATTTTAAAGTATTAGAATATAACTGTCGCTTTGGCGATCCTGAAACCCAGCCGATTATGATGCGTCTTAAGTCTAATTTGGCGCAACTGTGCTTATTAGCAACACAACAAAAATTGGATCAGACAAGTATTGAGTGGGATGAACGCTCATCAATGGGTGTCGTTTTGGCGGCTAATGGCTATCCAGATAATTACCCTTCTGGTGAGTTAATTGGTTTGCCAAAAAATAGCACATCGACAAAAGTATTCCACGCTGGCACCAAAATGGACAAAGACAATGTTGTTAGTAATGGCGGGCGTGTTTTATGTGCTACTGCACTTGGAATAGACACCAAAGATGCACAGAAAAATGCCTATGCGTTACTTGAAAAAATCGATTGGGAAAATGCTTATTATAGAGATGATATTGGCTTTAAAGCAATTGATAGTTAGCGTCATATTAATGCAAGTTGAATACTAACTAATAATACTATATGTTGAATTAACTACTGTTAATACTGCTTATTCATTAAAAAAATTATCTAACTATCAATTATTAAAAAATTGATAGTTAGTGTTATAATGTGTTTTTATTTAATGTATTTTAGTATGAAAATTATCCCCCCACCTGAATTCTGTATGCAAGATTTATTAGAATTAGCGGCTGTAAAAATGCAACAAAAAGTCATGCTACGTATCACCGATGAAAAAAATCGCTATCTGCATTGGGATAAAATACGCCACCTAAAAGTGCCTGAAAATTTTGATGATATTGAGCAATATTGGCACTTTATTAAATTTTCACGGATGCAACAGCGAAAAACCCTACCTTTTATTGAAAATTTTTCTTTTATTTTGACAGACGATATTCAAAAAAATATCTATGAAATTGATTCAAAAATGCGTGGTTCGCTTGAGGCCAAAAATATTGACGATAATAAGGATAGGTATATTATTCGCTCACTGATTGATGAGGCAATTAGTTCATCTCAACTTGAAGGAGCAGCAACCACTAGAAAAGTTGCACGCGATATGTTGAAATATGAAAAAATGCCCAAAGACCATTCACAGAAGATGATTTATAACAATTATCAGGCGATTAAATTTATTAATGACCACAAAGAGGATGATTTAACCCCAAACTTGATTTTAGAATTACACACTATTATTGCTAATGGCACGATGAATAGTTCAGATGTTGGAAAACTTAGGCAAGACAATGAAATTAATGTGGTTGATAATAGCACAGGAAGTGTTCTACATCACCCACCTGATTTTAAAGAATTGTCTGATAGATTAGAAGCCTTATGTAACTTTGCTAATGGCAGTTCGCCTGATTATTTTATTCATCCTATTATTCGAGCGATTATTGTGCATTTTGCTTTAGCATTTTATCACCCTTTTGCAGATGGCAATGGGCGTACAACTAGAGCGTTGTTTTATTGGGTGATTTTGAAAAATAATTATTGGTTGTTCCAATATGTAACCCTATCAACTTATATTAAAGAAGCACAAACGCAGTATGGCGAGTCTTTTCTTATGGTTGAAAGTGATGATTTTGATTTGACCTATTTTATCAATAACCAACTCAAATTTATTAACCAAAGTATCAAAGGTTTGTTTGATTATGTGGACAACAAGCAAAATCAACAGCAACAAGCATTAAAACTACTTGGTGCATATTTAGCCGATGGAAAGTTAAATCCTCGTCAAGCCATGATTATTCAACATGCTATCAAGCATCCAGGGGAGGGGTACACGATTGCAGGGCATAAATTATCTCACCATGTTAGTTATGCAACAGCCAAATCAGATTTAGAAAAACTAGAAAAACTAGACTTATTACAACAATCCAAACATGGGCGCGCCTTTGTGTTTATTGCGCCAAATGATTTAGAGCAACGAATTAAAGCATATCAATGATTATTGTCGGTGTGGATGAAGTTGGTAGGGGTTGCTTGGTGGGCAATGTGGTGGCAGGTGCTGTTATTTTGCCAAATGATTTTGATTTGCCTGAGTTGACTGATTCAAAAAAACTTAGTGAGAAAAAGCGCGAGATTTTATATGCGTTAATTACCAATCAGTGCCAGTGGGCAGTGGGCGAGGCAAGTGCAATTGAGATTGATGACATTAATATTTTGCAGGCCACTATGTTGGCTATGCGTCGTGCTGTTGAGCGTCTAAATATCAAATATGATCAAGTATGGGTGGATGGTAATCGCTGTCCTGAGCTTGAAAATTGCGTATCAATTATTAAAGGCGATTTAACTGAGCCAGTTATATCGGCAGCATCAATTATTGCCAAAGTAACGCGTGATAGACAAATGATTGAATTGGATAAACTTTACCCAGTGTATGGTTTTGCCAAACACAAAGGTTATGGCACTAAGGCACATATTGAAGTTTTAACAAAGTTTGGCGCTATTAATGAACACCGATATTCATTTACTCCGGTGAAAAATTTGTCCCTGTAGCATCGTTACTGCCTAATGCCCTAATTTGACGCTGTAGGTCGGCTTTTTTTGCCTCAAGTTCGGCCTGTTGTTTTTCAAGTTCAGTTCTATGCTTATCTTTAAGTGCTCTAAGTCTATCGCGCTCTATTTCGATCTTGGGACGAGTTTTTAGATAATCAAACAACTTAACAATTTTGTAAACACCTTTGGCTTTAGCGGCAGTTTTAGCGGCCATATCTGCTTCACGTTTAGTCACGGCGCCCATTAAATAAATCACTTGATTTTCAGTCATCACCCGAATGTGGGTTGGATGAAATACTTCCTGATTTTGAAATAGAAGTTCAACTTGTATGGTGATGGTTGAATCTTTGGCTCGGCTGAGTAGCCCACTTGAAGGTCCGAGCTTGGTTTCATTGAATATTTTTGAAATTTGTGGAACTTGAAGTTGTGCTTGTTTGCTAGCATAAACACGCATTTCTGGTGTTAGCACTTCCCCAGTAATGAGTACTGCTTTGTTATAAACCATGAAATTAAGATGTGCATCACTAAGTGTTGAATCTTTGCTAGACCAAGTAAATAGTCTTAGGCTAATGGCTTTATCATCCAATACCTTGCCAGCACTACGCCTGTCATTGCTCACTGAAATGACTGAACCAATGACTGAAACGCCTTGAATGGTTGAAACGCAACCTATTAAAAATAAGGAGTTTGCTATTAGAAATATTGATAGAATGGTTTTTTTCATGATGTTTAACTTTCGAAAGCGTCTTTTATCCAATTGATTTTGGGATATTTTAAATCAGATTCAAGTCCAACAACATCAAATCTGCACAGATAATCTTGATATTTTTGGTGTCTTTGTAAATACAATTCAGCAGTGTGAATTATTTTTGCTTGTTTTTTGTGGGTAACCGTCTCTACTGCAGCGCCAAAATGAATATTAGCCCGATACCGAACTTCGATAAAAACTAGTGTTTGGCTAGTTTTATCAAGCATAATGATATCTATTTCACCCAATGGAGTTAAATAATTTTTTTCAATGAGTTTAAGACCTTGTTTGGACAAATATGCCAATGCAATGTCTTCTGCCTGATTGCCAATTTTTCTTTTAAAATTAAACATGAGCGGAATGCTTTATATTGTTGCCACACCAATTGGAAACCTAAATGATATCACCTTTAGGGCGATTGAAACGCTAAAAACAGTCGATATCATTTTGGCGGAGGATACACGTCATTCCAAGCACCTGCTTAATCATTATGATATTACAACACCCATGCGCGCTTTTCATGAGCATAATGAAAGACATAAGACGCCCGATGCGATAAATGAATTGTTAGCAGGCAAGCATATTGCGTTGATTAGCGACGCAGGTACGCCACTCATCAGCGATCCAGGCTATGTATTAGTGAGCGAGGCAAAAAAAGCAGGTATTAGCGTATCGCCAATTCCTGGCTCTAATGCAATGATTAGTGCAATTAGCGTGTCGGGAATTGCCAGTGATAAATTCAGTTTTTTTGGTTTTCTACCCAGTAAACAATCAGCACGTCTTAAGGTTATTCGTTCAATTGCTCATATCAATGAAGTGGCTATTTTTTATGAATCACCCAAACGCATTCTTTCCTGTGCGCAGGATTTACAAGCAGTACTAGGTAATGAGCGTATTGTTTGTTTTGCTAAAGAGTTGACTAAGTCGTTTGAGACGATTAAAACAGACGCCTTGTCAAGATTGATTGATTATTTACAAGCAGACGATGCGCACCAAAAAGGTGAATTTGTGATTCTTGTTTCTACAATAGGTAAAGACAATAAAGTATCAGGAGAAGAAATGCTGGATAAAATATTACCCATTTTACTCACTGAGATGGGCGCGGCAAAAGCCGCTAAACTTGCAGCTAAAATGACCGGTATTGATAAAAAATACTGCTATCAGCACGCCATTGATTTATAAGGATTTTTTTTGATGAACTTTTATACACGGCATATTTTCTTTTGTAATAATACTCGCAAAGATGGCAAAGTCTGTTGTTCGCAGTTTGATGCTAAAACAATGTATCGTTATGCTAAGGATAAATGTCGTCAAGAAGGCATTATGGGCGAGGGTAAAATTGGCATCAGCGAGTCACGCTGTTTGGGGCGTTGTAAATATGGACCTGTGGCGGTTGTTTATCCTGATAATGTTTGGTATCAGTATATTGATGAAGACGATATTAATGATATTATCACCGAACATCTAATTAATGGTAGTGTTGTTAAGAGGCTACAAATTGAGACCTTTGCATCATTTTGATGGTTATTCATAATGATGCAAAGGCCTTAAGTTAATTAATTTTTTATATAATTGATTAATTTTCTGAGTCGCATCAGCAACGTCTAAGTTGTTTTCAATAATATCGATGGGCAATTTTCCACATAATTCTAAGCGTAGTGAATGACTCATTTGCATAGAAATCATACTTTCTGCTTCTTTTGCATTGACATTGTCACGAGTAATTAGTCTTTTTAATTGTTGTTTTGCATCGCAATCAACAATAATTACTCTGTCAAATAAATGAGTAAGATTTTTTTCAGCCAATAGTGGTATTTCAACCACCACTAGTTTGACTTTTAATTTCTTAATTTTAGCTTGCATGCGCATTAATATTTCTGGGTGCAACACCGCTTCAATCAATTTTTGATTAGATCTATTCTTTAATAAAAGTTGACGTAAAGTGCCACGATTAAGACTTTTATCAGCATTAAGAATATTATCACCAAAGTGCTTTATTAGTTCTTTAAGCCCAGGCGAGCCTGGCCTGACTACGTCGCGCGCAAGCTCATCAAGGCTGATAACATCTACACCCAAACCACTTAAGATTTGACCCACTTTTGATTTGCCACAAGCAATGCCGCCTGTTAGTGCTATTTTAATGATTGACATGGTAAATTTATTTTATCAATATTATGCTTTATCTATTGACATTTACGTTAAATTTTTCGATAATACCCTTTTTTATGGTTATGTAGCTCAGCTGGTTAGAGCACAGCATTCATAATGCTGGGGTCGGTGGTTCAAGTCCACCTATAACCACCATATTCTATAAGGCTTTCAGCCTTTTTCACTAAATTCAATATTTCTCCAGGATTACACTGGGATTACACATTGTATTTTTTGACGTCTCAACTTGCACCTTTTGTCTAAAGGGTTTATAGTGGCATTTCACTAAATAATCACTATTTTCGCACTATGTTTGAAAAAGGACACAATAAATTAGGCGGACGAAAGAAAGGTTCAAAGAATAAAAGAACCTTAGTGGCCGCTGACGCCATATTGGCAGATTTAAATATAAATCCTATTGAGAAGCTTGTTGAAATTGCTGAATCTGCTGAATCATCTATTGAGCAAAAGATAAGGTGCTGGCAAGAGGTTGCTAAATATTCCTGTCCAAAGCCAAAACCACAAGCGGGCGTTACTGAGTTTGACCCTATTGAAATACGCTTTGTATAAATGAATGGAGCAAGAGGATAGTTTGGTTTGATTACAGTTTATAGGGTTCTAATAATAACTGATTGTCTTTAGCTAATTTTGGCGCACTCCAGGCATCTGTTGCCTCTAAAGAAATTCTATGCCCCACCTTACTTAGTATTTCATCATGAGGGTAAAGATAAGTTTCGCCATCATTGTCAATAAAACAAATGTATATTTCTTTGCCCATATACTTTTTAGCAAAAGACAATCTACCTTTTAGTTGAACTTTTAAGTCTGTAACACCATCAATGTGAACTGCTATGAAGTCAGCACCCTGCCAATCATTATTGAGCCACATACAGGTATAGCCATAATCAGCAAGCCTTGCTAAGACTTTATGAAAGTTGTACATCTCTTTGGCTTTGGAATTTAAGTCCGAATAGTTTATCTTGGTAAGCTTCATATAATAAATTGTACCTCGGTGAAGTTTTGAATCCATTGTAAATCTGTCATCGTCTATACTTACCATTATGAACTATTCAAATTAGACAAATGGGCGACGAAGACAAAAAACAATTAGAGCAAATACTTTGGGACATTGCCAACAGATTGCGTGGCAAGATGGATGCGGATGAGTTTAGGGATTATATTCTTGGGTTTATCTTTTACAAGTACCTGTCTGAGAAGATGGCGAGCTACGGAAATAAGCTATTAGCTGAAGACGGTATCACTTATCTATCACTTGATGAAGATAGTGCTGATGGCGCTGAGTATCTTGATGCGATTAAAGAAGAGTCAGTTGAAAAACTGGGTTATTTCCTAAAGCCATCTGAGTTATTTGGTGAGATTGCTAAGCGTGGTAATGGCGATACTGACAACTTTATACTTGAAGACTTGATGCAAATTCTGCGTAATGTTGAGCAAAGCACAATGGGCTACGAGTCTGAGGATGACTTCGGTCATTTGTTTGAAGACTTGGATTTAACTTCTACTAAACTTGGTAGAACTGAAGAGGCTAAAAACACGCTAATTTCTAAGGTTTTATTCCACTTAGACCAAATTAACTTTGACCTTGATGACATTGAATCTGACGTACTGGGCGATGCGTACGAGTATCTGATTGGGCAGTTTACTGCTGGCGCTGGTAAGAAGGCTGGTGAGTTCTACACACCTCAACAAGTATCTAAAATCTTGGCTAAGATAGTCACCACTGGAAAGAGTAAGCTTAAGAGTGTGTACGACCCAACTTGTGGCTCAGGCTCGTTACTGTTGCGTGTGGCTAAAGAAGTTGATGACGTGTCGAATTTCTATGGTCAGGAGCTAAACCGAACTACTTACAACCTTGCTCGAATTGTAATCCTCCCATTTTTAACCACTGCTAAAAATAGAATTTCCGTTGTTTAAATAGCCTCAAGTAGCTTTCTTGGTGGAATGCCACCAATCGAACTATGAGGTCGTTCGTTATTATATACCCACATCCATTGTGTTGCTAACGATTGAGCGTGCTCAATCGAATCAAAAATATGCATATTCAACCATTCGTTTCTTGCTGTTCTGTTAAATCTTTCTATATAGGCATTTTGGGTTGGTTTGCCTGGTTGTATATACATAAGCTCAATATCCATTGCTTGTGCCCATTCTCTGAGTATATGAGATATATATTCTGGACCATTATCACATCTGATGGCTTTGGGTTTGCTACGCCATTGAATAAGTTGCTCTAATGATTGAATCACTCGTTGTGCTGGTAATGAGTGGTCTATTTCAATGCTTAGACACTCTCTGTTGTAATCATCAATCACATTAAAGGTTCTAATTTTTCTACCTGTATTTAAAGAGTCTGACATAAAATCCATTGACCAAATTTGATTGATTGTCATTGGTACGCTTAAAGCTTGTGGCTTATCGCGTTTGATTCTTCTTCTAGGCTTAATCCTAAGATTGAGTTCTAGTTGCCTGTAAATACGATACACACGCTTGTGATTCCACCTAAAACCTTTTATGTTACGTAAATACATAAAGCACAATCCAAATCCCCATTGCTTGTGTGTTGTGGTTAATCGCAATAACCAATCAGCAATTAGCTCATTCTCGGATGATAACTTTGGCTCGTACCGATAACATGTCTCGCTGATCTTAAAAGCCTGGCAAGCTAATCGTGCTGTTACTCTGTGTTTATTGATACTCTGCTTGACCATCTTCTTACGTAAAGATGGTCTTAAAACTTTTTTGTTAATGCCTCTTGTACAATCATTGCCTTTAAGCGCTCATCGGCGTACATCTTCTTAAGCCTTGTATTCTCTGCTTCAAGTTCTTTAAGTCTAGTTATCATTGATGTATCCATGCCGCCATATTTAGCACGCCATTTATAAAAAGTGGCACTGCTCATACTGTGCTCTCTGCATAGTTCAGATACTGGCGTACCTGCTTGTGCTTGATTAAGAATTTGCATGATTTGTGAATCTGATTTACGTGTTGTTTTCATTTGAATCTCCTTATGTTTTGATTATAAGAAAATTCTACTTTTATTGGGTGTTAATTTTTGGGAGGATTACACCCTGCTCATTAAAATTTGGATGAACAATAAAGTTATCTTCTTTATGATCACTAACAAAGTTCAACCAATCATCTTGACGGTTTTCCATAAGCTTGTCGTTATCCATAATCTCTTGACCAGTCATGGATAGTCCACCATTGTTATTGGTCATATCAGTCATAGCGCTCATAACAGATTCTTTTTCAAAAGGAGAGTCACCATTAAGCCTTGTCATATTCCGAACATTATCCACGCCGCTAAATTGCTTATAAGCAGCATTCATTGCCAATTGATCTGCGCCATCTACTTGTGTGCCATCGGTTGTTAAATTTTCATGAATGTATTGTTGTGCATCAGTACGAGTTTGTTGATTAATCGCACTTGTTGTAGCAGTAGTCTCTGCTAAGAGTGGATTTAAGAAATTCACAATTTGAGACCTTTGCATAAATCAACTAAAAACCCAACAATCTAGTAAAATAACACCCACCCAAAAACAACTTTAAAAATATCAAAAATGTCTTGGAAAAACACCCAACAAAACTCATTTGCAGATTCTCTTGTTGTAGATCACAAATCCCTATCAGAACTTGATGATGTACACAACATCATCAACTGGAACGAGATAGAACAAACACTTTCGAACTTGTATTCTTCTATTAGGGGTGCACCCAGTTATCCGCCACTGATAATGTTTAAAATCCTAATCCTTCAAGCTTGGTACGGTCTAAGTGATGAGGCGCTAGAAAAGCAAATTGCCAGAGATTTAATGTTCAGACGTTTTATTGATTTATCCCTATCTGAGAATGTGCCAGACCATTCCAGCATTTGGCGTTTCAGGCAACTACTCAGCACCGAGAAATTACTAGCGCCTCTACTAGAGCAAATCAATACCCATCTTGAACAAAATTCAATCATTGTTTCCTTGGGTTCAATCAACATCATTGATGCCACCGTTATAGAAGCCAAACAATCACGCAAGCGTAAAGGCAAGGATGGCAACAACACTCAAGACAAAGAGGCAAAATACAATGTCAAAATAGCAGCCGATGGCAAACGTAAAACCACCTATGGTTTTAAGATGCACGCCAATACCGATGAAGATGGTTTTGTTAAGAAAATGACTTACACTCCAGGTAATGTACACGACTCACAAGAGTTTGATAAATTATTAGAGGTAGAACGCACTAACAGTAAAATAAAAACATGTGGACAAGTCTATGCTGATAGCGCTTATGCCAATAAAAACAATGATGAAAAACTAGGCAAAGAAAATAATAAAATATTGCACCGTGCCTACAGAAACAAGCCTTTAACCAAGCAACAGAAACAAGAGAATAAACAACGCTCATCCATTCGCTATATTGTTGAGCGCACTTTTGGACTACTTAAGCTTCATCACGGATTAGCCAAGGCAAGATACCTTGGACTAGAAAGAAACAAAACCAGAGCGCAACTAATTGCCATGAGTCACAACCTTAAAACTGGAATGAACATTTTTAAACAGATGCGAGACTTGCAGGATTGTTGCGTCCAATGAGTGGCAAAAGGGTAAAAATAGAAAAATGTGGCGATGAAAACTCAGATAAGCAAGATGTTTTTTAGGTTTTTATAGAAAAATAGGGAAAATTTTGAAAATATTTTTGAAAAATTGTAAAAGTTGAAATTAGGATGGGAAATTATGAATTACGCAAAGGTCTCAATTTAATAAAATCTGTCATTTTGTCAATCGTCCATAATGATGCAAATGTCTCAATTTAGTCAGTTGCTCCTGTTACATGGTTACTTTTTTTTGTTATAAAACAATCATTTGGATACACCTTGATTGAATGACAGTTTTTACGTATAATTATTTAGTTTTTGTATCAAGGAATTTTATATGCCATCACGCAGAGATTTAGCAAATGCCATTCGCGCTTTAAGCATGGATGCAGTTCAGAAGGCAAATTCAGGCCATCCAGGTGCACCAATGGGTATGGCAGATATTGCACAAGTACTTTGGAATGATCATTTGAAGTATAACCCAACACATGCTAAGTGGGCTAATCGCGACCGTTTTGTGTTATCAAATGGACATGGTTCAATGCTGATTTATTCATTGCTACATTTATCAGGTTATGACCTTAGCATAGACGATATTAAAGATTTTCGTCAATTACATGCTAAGACGGCAGGCCATCCTGAATATGGTTATGCAGATGGTATTGAAACAACAACAGGTCCATTAGGGCAAGGCATTACTAATGCAGTTGGCATGGCAATCGCCGAGCGCACATTAGGCGCACAATTTAACAAGCCAGGTCATAATATTGTTGACCATAATACATATGTATTTATGGGTGATGGCTGTTTAATGGAGGGCTTATCTCATGAGTCTTGCGCTATGGCAGGTACATTAGGGCTTGGTAAATTGGTTGCATTTTGGGACGATAACGACATCTCTATTGATGGTCATATTTCTGACTGGATGGAAAAAGATGTGGCAGGTCGTTTCGAGTCTTATGGTTGGCATGTTGTTCGTGATGTTGATGGTCATGACGCTGATGCAATTAATACAGCCATCGAAGCTGCCAAATCTGAAACTGCCAAGCCTTCACTTATTTGCACACGCACAACGATTGGTTTTGGTTCACCTAATTTATGTGGCACGCATAATTGTCATGGCGCTCCATTGGGCGATGATGAAATTGTAGCAACTCGCAAAGAGTTGGGCTGGGATTCTGCACCATTTGAAATTCCTGCAGATATTTACGCAGGCTGGAATCATAAAGAAAGAGGCATTGCTGATGAGTCAGTTTGGGATGTTAAATTTTCAGCCTATAAGGCTGAGTTTCCAGCAGATGCTGCTGAGTTTGAGCGCCGCATGTCGGGTGATTTACCTGCTGATTTTACAGTTGAAATGGATAAATTTATTGCTAAAACGCAAGAAGAAATGCCAAGCATTGCTTCTCGTCAAGCTTCTCAACGTACTATTGAGGCTATGGGTCCTTTATTGCCAGAAATGTTTGGTGGCTCTGCTGATTTGACTGGTTCTAATCTAACCGACTGGTCAGGCACTGTTAAAGTGAATGCACAAAACGCAAACGGTAATTACATTTCATGGGGTGTGCGTGAATTTGGCATGGCACACATGATGAATGGCATGGTGCTTCATGGTGGCTTTAAGGTTTATGGCGCAACTTTCTTTATGTTTATGGAATTTATGCGTAATGCATTACGCATGTCAGCATTGATGAAAATTGGCACGATTTATGTTTATACCCATGATTCTATTGGCTTGGGTGAAGATGGACCTACGCACCAGCCAGTTGAGCAATTAGCAACCATGCGCATGATTCCTAATTTCCAGTCTTGGAGGGGTTGTGATGCGGTTGAGTCAGCGGTATCTTGGAAAATGGCGATGCTTAGAGGCGATGCACCAACAGGATTGGTCTTTTCACGCCAAACCTTAACAGCAATGGCGCGAACTTCTGAGCAAGTGGAAAATATTGAAAAAGGCGGCTATGTTCTTAAAGATTGTGAAGGTGTGGCTGATATTATCTTTATTGCAACAGGCTCTGAAGTGGGCTTAGCAATTGAAGCGGCAGCGATAATGGATGCTAAGGTGCGCGTCGTTTCAATGCCTTGTACGAATGCTTATGACGATCAAGATCAGGCTTATCAAGATTCAGTTCTAACGCCAGGTGTTAAGCGCCTTGCGATTGAGGCAGGTGTTGGCGACGGATGGTACAAATATGTAGGCCTAGATGGCGATGTGGTTTGTATGACAACCTTTGGCGAGTCTGCACCAGCGGATCAATTATTTAAAGCGTTTGGCTTTACAATAGATAACGTCATTGCAAAAGCAAAAACCGTTATTAGTTAAATAATAAATTTAAACACGGCAAAAGTTACTGGTAATTTTTTGAGTGTTTTTTAATGAGATTTATGCCTAAATGGCATAATACAACGAAGTAAAAAAAAGGAGTAAGAAAATGGCAATAAAAATAGGTATTAATGGTTTTGGTCGTATTGGTCGCATGGTATTTCGTGCAATTGCAAAGGATTTTTCAGAACTAGAAGTGGTCGGTATTAACGACTTATTAGATAATGATTACTTAGCATATATGCTTAAGTATGATACAGCTCACGGTCGTTTTGACGGCGATATTGTAGTCGATGGTGATAATTTTATCATCAATGGCAAAAAAATCCGCTTGTCAGCTGAGCGCAATCCTGCTGATCTTGCATGGGGTGATATTAATGTAGATGTAGTCATTGACTGTACAGGTTTTTTCTTAACTGAAGAATCTTGTCAAGCGCACATTGACGCAGGTGCAAAAAAAGTAGTTCAATCAGCACCTTCTAAAGACGGAACGCCAATGTTTGTATATGGTGTAAACCACACTGAATATGTAGGACAAGCCATTATTTCAGCAGCATCTTGTACCACCAATTGTCTTGCACCAATCGCTAAAGTAATTAATGATAATTGGGGTTTAAAGCGTGGCTTAATGACGACAGTTCACGCATCAACAGCAACACAAAAAACGGTTGACGGGCCTTCGATGAAAGATTGGAGAGGTGGTCGCGCAGTGTTTGAGAACATCATCCCTTCATCAACAGGCGCTGCCAAAGCAGTAGGTATTGTATTGCCAGAGCTTAATGGTAAATTAACGGGCATGGCATTTCGCATTCCATCGGTTGATGTTTCAGTGGTTGACTTAACTTGCGAGTTAAACAAGAGTGCAACTTATGAACAAATTTGTGATGCCATGAAAGAGGCCTCGCAAAGCTCAATGAAAGGCACATTAGCTTATACTGAAGACTCAGTTGTATCAAGTGATTTCCGTGGTTTTAGCGCTTCTTCAATTTTTGATGCTGGCGCAGGTATTGCACTAGATGATACGTTTGTTAAAGTTGTGTCTTGGTATGATAATGAGTATGGTTATACTTGTAATATGCTCCATTTAGTTGAGCACATTGCTTAAACTATTAAAAATACGGCTCATGACACGAGCCGTGCTTTTATGTCGGATTTATATATTAAAAGCTCACAACTTAGTGTTAGTGAGGTAATTGAAAAACTCAAGCAGGCCGTTACAGACAACCAGTTTGGTATTTTGCATGTTTTCGATATTAGACAAATATTGGCTGACAAAGGTCAAGAATTAGCAGAAGAGTGCTACGTATTCGAAATTTGTAATCCAAAAGTTGCAAAAAGCATTCTCGAAAAGGATATTAATTTAGCCACAATGTTACCATGTCGAATTTCGGTATATACTCAGGATAATGTTACCAAAGTTGGATTGGCATTACCCTTTAGGCAGATTGCCCAATTGTTGAGTGCTAATGGGTTATTGCCATTAGTCGAACCTGTTGAAAAAAACCTGATTAAAATTGTTAATCAGTCTATTGCATAAACTAAGTAGGAGAATTGTTATGTTAGTTGTTAATTTATCAGATTTGGACTTAAGTTCAAAACGAGTGCTAATTCGTCAAGATCTTAATGTACCCATTTCTAATGGGGTTGTTACCAGTGATAAGCGTATTAAGGCCTCCCTGCCAACTATTGAAATGGCTTTAAAACAAGGCGCTAAAGTCATGCTAATGTCACATCGTGGTCGTCCAACTGAAGGCGAGACCAGTGATGAATTTAGCTTGCAACCTGTTGCTGATCGTTTGAGTGAATTATTAAACACCACAGTACGCTTAGAAAAAGACTGGCTGGACGGCGTTCAGATGAACGACGGTGAAGTGGTACTTTGTGAGAACGTACGTTTTAATATTGGTGAAATGGCTAATGACGATAACCTGTCTAAGCGTATGGCTTCGATGTGTGATATTTTTGCAATGGATGCATTTGGTACTGCGCACCGCGCTCAAGCTTCTACTCATGGTGTTGCTAAATATGCGCCCATTGCTTGTTCAGGACCATTATTATCGGGTGAGCTTGAAGCGCTTGGCAAGGCATTGGACAACCCTAAACGCCCGATGGTTGCGATTGTTGGTGGTTCTAAAGTTTCAACTAAATTAACTGTATTAGAGTCTTTGTCCAAGATAGTAGATCAGTTAGTTGTAGGTGGTGGTATCGCCAATACTTTTATTGCGGCTCAGGATTTTAACGTAGGTAAATCTTTATGTGAACATGATTTAATTCCAATGGCTAAAAAACTCATGGAAGATTGTGAAATTCCAGTGCCAACAGACGTGGTTTGTGGCAAGGAGTTTTCAGAGACCGCACAAGCGCAAACCAAAGCATCAACAGAAGTTACTGATGATGACATGATTTTTGACATTGGACCTGAATCTGCTAAGCAGTTAGCTGAGATTATGAAGAACGCAGGTACGATTGTTTGGAACGGTCCAGTTGGCGTGTTTGAATTTGATCAATTTGCTAGTGGCACTAAGACATTAGGCAAGGCAATTGCTGAGTCTGATGCATTTTCAATTGCTGGTGGCGGTGATACATTGGCAGCCGTTGATAAATACGGTATTGAAGATAAAATAAGTTATATTTCAACAGGTGGTGGTGCATTTCTAGAATTTCTAGAAGGTAAAAAATTGCCAGCAGTAGAAATTTTAGAGCAAAGGGCCTCAGGTGCAGAATTTACCTAGGAGGACTAAAATATTAGCCACACTTGGCCCCGCAACGGATAAAGAAGGCGTATTAGATAGCATTCTTAAAGCAGGCGTTAATGTTGTGCGCATTAATTTCTCACATGGTTCAGAGAAGGAACATTTAAACAGGGTTAAGGCGGTACGTGCTTGGGCGCAAGCCAATCAGACTTATGTGGGTGTTTTGATGGATCTTCAAGGTCCTAAAATTCGTATTTCTGCTTTCAAAGATGGCATGAAAATCCAGTTGAATAATGGTGATGCCTTTGTACTTGACGCTGATTTAGATAAGAATTTAGGCAATCAACATTCAGTGGGTATTGCGTATAAAAAATTACCACAAGAGGTGCATGCTGGTAATGTTTTATTATTGGACGATGGAAAAATAGCACTAAAAGTCATCGATATTAAAGGCAATAGAATTAATACCATTGTGACCCAAGGTGGTATTTTGTCAGATAAAAAAGGCATTAATCTTCGTGGCGGTGGCTTGTCTGCTAATGCACTAACCGAAAAAGATAAAAAAGACATCCTAATTGCGGCAAAAGCCGAAGCGGATTATGTAGCTCTATCATTCCCAGTTAGTGGTGATGATGTGCGTGAAACCAAGCAATTATTAAAACAATCGGGTTGTGATGCAGGCGTGATTTCAAAAATTGAACGCGCTGAATCTTTGGTAGAAAATATTATTTTAGATATCATCAAAGAGTCGGTAGGTATTATGGTAGCACGTGGTGATTTAGGCGTTGAAATTGGTGATGCGCAATTACCTGCACAACAAAAACGCTTAATCAAATTAGCCAGATCAAATGACCGAATTGTTATTACTGCAACACAAATGTTGGAATCAATGATTACCAGCCCAATCCCAACTCGCGCTGAAGTTTTTGATGTTGCTAATGCAGTGTTGGATGGTACCGATGCAGTGATGCTTTCAGCTGAAACGGCAGCAGGTGATTTTCCTGAAAATGCTGTTAAAGTTATGCACAATGTTTGTATAGAGGCTGAAAGAAATCCCATTGCTAAAATCTCTTATCATCGTCTTAATAAGATTTTTTCTTATATTGATGAAACTATTGCCATGAGTGCAATGTATGCTGCTAATCATATTGGCGCTAAAGTAATTGCGACTTTAACAGAAAGCGGTAAAACTGCTATGTGGATGTCAAGAATTAGTTCAGATATTCCTATTGTGGCGATGTCTGATAAAATATCAACTTTGCAAAAAACCACGCTTTATAGAGGGGTTCACCCTTGTTTTTTACCAACTAAAAAAGATTGGGTTAAGATAAATAAATCTACTGTTAAACGCTTACAAGCTGGCGGTTTCATCAGTGATGGTGATATTGTTGTACTAACCAAAGGTATGTATAAAAATAAGTCTGGTGGTACAAATTTGATGAAAATTTTGACAGTAGGTGATTCAGAGTATTAAAATAAGAGCAAAAAAAAATCGTATTTATTAAATAGCAAGACACTAAACTTTAACGACTTAAAAAGGAGAAAAATATGTTAATTTCATTAAGAGAATTATTAGATCACGCAGCAGCCAGTAGTTACGGCATGCCAGCATTCAATGTTAACAACATGGAGCAGGTTCACGCTATTATGCAAGCTGCAGATAAAACCAACAGTCCTGTTATTATGCAAGGTTCTGCTGGTGCAAGAGGCTATGCAGGCGAGCCGTTTTTACGTCATTTAATTTTAGCTGCAACCGAAATGTATCCACACATTCCAGTGGTTATGCACCAAGATCATGGTTCTGAGCCGTCTGTTTGTTTGCGTTCAATTCAATCAGGTTTTTCATCAGTGATGATGGACGGTTCATTAGAAGCAGATATGAAAACACCAGCTTCATTTGAATACAATGTTAATGTGACTGCTGAAGTTGTAAAAATGGCGCATGCAGGCGGTGTTTCCGTTGAAGGTGAGCTGGGCTGTCTAGGTTCATTAGAAACAGGCATGATGGGCGAAGAAGATGGCCATGGGGCTGAAGGTAAATTAGATTTAGATATGTTGTTGACTTCAGTTGAAGAGGCTGCTGATTTTGTTAAGGCAACCAACGTTGATGCACTGGCTATTGCTATTGGCACTTCGCATGGTGCTTATAAGTTCACTCAAGAGCCAACAGGCGATGTGTTGCGCATTGATAGAATTAAAGAAATCCATGCACGCATCCCAGATACGCATTTAGTGATGCACGGCTCTTCTTCAGTGCCACAAGATTGGTTAAAGATTATTAACAATTTTGGCGGTGATATGGGTCAAACTTATGGCGTTCCTGTAGAGGAAATTCAAGAAGGCATCAAGCACGGCGTACGTAAAGTTAATATTGATACCGATTTACGCATGGCGTCAACAGGTGCAGTACGCAGGCACTTGGTTGAAAATACATCAAACTTTGATCCGCGTAAATTCTTAAAAGAAGCGACCAATGCAATGAGTGATATTTGTGTAGCGCGTTTTGAAGCTTTTGGTTCAGCGGGCAATGCAGATAAAATCAAAATTTCTTCATTAGATGCTATGGCTCAAAGATACCTCTCTGGCGAATTAAACGCTCAAGTAAAGTAGACGCTTAACAATTAAGAATCAAAAAAGGCTCGTTTTAACGGGTCTTTTTTTATTTTGAGTTAATGAACATAGGTCAAACTAAACACTATTCAGTGATTGTTATTGGCGGCGGTCATGCTGGCACAGAAGCAGCACTTGCGAGTGCCCGTATGGGTGTTAGCACGCTACTTATTTCTCATAACATTGAAACACTTGGGCAAATGAGTTGCAACCCTGCAATTGGTGGGATTGGTAAGGGGCATTTGGTTAAGGAGATTGATGCGATGGGTGGTATTATGGCGCGCGCGATTGACAAATCTGGGATACAATTTCGCATACTGAATGCTTCGAAAGGTCCTGCAGTGCGTGCGACTCGTGCACAGGCTGATCGTATTTTGTATAAGGCGCAAATTCGTTATGCTTTAGAAAATCAAGACAATCTGTCTTTGTTTCAACAGTCGGTTGATGATTTAATCATTGAGCATGGTCAAATTAAAGGTGTGGTGACCCAGATGGGGCTTGCCTTTATGGCGAATAAGGTTGTTTTAACATCAGGTACTTTTTTAGGTGGTGTTATCCATATTGGGCAGCGCAACTTTCAAGGCGGTCGTGCAGGAGATGCGCCATCAAACGCTTTGTCAAGAAAATTACGCTCTTATGCTTTGGGTGTTAGTCGGCTAAAAACGGGCACACCACCAAGACTAGATGGCAGAACGTTAGATTATTCCCTTATGCAAATACAGCCGGGGGACACGCCATTACCAACGTTTTCATTCATGGGTGTTAAAGCAGACCATCCAAGACAAATCCCTTGCTATATCACGCATACTAACGAAAAAACTCATGATTTTATTCGCACTGGATTAAAAGACTCACCCATCTTTACTGGAAATATTGAAGGTGTTGGCCCTAGATATTGTCCATCAATTGAAGATAAGGTGGTGCGTTTTAGTGAACGTGATGCACATCAAATTTTTGTTGAGCCTGAGGGACTGACCACTAATGAGATTTATCCAAACGGGGTGTCTACATCGTTGCCTTATGAGGTGCAACTAGATTTTATTCATTCAATTAAAGGCTTTGAAAATGCACAAATCATACGTCCAGGTTATGCAATTGAGTATGATTTTTTTGACCCTAAAGGATTAAAACAAACACTAGAAGTTAAGAAAATCTCAGGGCTATATTTTGCTGGGCAAATTAATGGCACTACGGGTTATGAAGAGGCGGCAGCCCAAGGATTGTTGGCAGGTGTTAATGCGGCATGCGCCATATTAGAAAAAGATGCTTGGCTGCCAAAACGTGATGATTCCTATATTGGCGTTATGGTGGATGATTTAATTACCAAAGGCACTAATGAGCCTTATCGGATGTTTACCTCACGTGCTGAATATCGCTTGTTATTAAGAGAGGATAATGCAGATGAACGCCTTACGCCTAAAGCTAAAGACCTTGGGTTGATTGGTGAGGCGCGCTGGCAGTCTTTTCAAGTTAAATATGAGGCTGTTGCACAAGAAAAGAAGCGTCTTAAAAACACTTGGATACAAGCAAGTGACACCCAAGCTGGCACGGTTTTAAATCAAAATCTAAGCCATGAATATTCTTTGCTCGAACTGCTTAAACGACCTAAAGTTGATTACCAAATATTAAGTCAAATCGAATCTGGTAAGCCGTTTTTAACAGACACTACTTTAATTAATGCGGTTGAAAATCAAATTAAATATGCTGGATATATTAAGCGTCAACTAGAGGAAATTGAAAAATACCGCAAGAATGAAAATACAGCATTATCTGTAGATATAGATTATGACTCAATTAAAGCGCTCTCTGCTGAGGTTAGACAGAAACTTGAACTGCACAAGCCAGAGACGATTGGTCAAGCAAGTCGCATCCAAGGTGTCACTCCTGCCTCTATTTCTATTTTATTAGTTTATCTAAAAACGTACCAGTCAAAATGAGTTTCGAGGCGTTGCTAATAGAGGGTGCTAATACAATGGGTATTAAACTTGAAAGCGAACAAATCAGCAAACTAATGAACTACCTTGAATTGATTATTAAGTGGAATAAGACTTATAATTTAAGTGCCATTAGAACCATGGAGCAAGGTATTTACAAGCATTTGTTAGACAGTTTATCAATTATTGCATATATTAGAGATGAGTCTTTATTAGATGTTGGCTCTGGTGCAGGTCTACCAGGCATTGTGATTAGCATTATGAAACCCGAGCTTTCAGTTACTGTGCTTGATACAGTTGGTAAAAAATGTCATTTTATGCAATTTGCTAAAACCCAACTACAATTGAAAAATCTCAATGTGGTTAATCATAGAGTAGAAAACTATCAGACTGAATCTTGTTTCGGTCAGATTATTTCAAGAGCTTTTTCAGAAGTTGAAAAAATATTGAAATTGACACAACATTTATTATGCGATAATGGCGAACACTTGCTGATGAAAGGAGTTGGATTCCAACAAGAGGCACTGCCTCATGATATAGATATTCAGTTGTTATGCGCTCCAAAAACTTTGGGTAAGCGATATTTATTAATTCTTAGGAAAGAGTAATGAAAAAAATAGGTTATTTTTTAATAGGTTTAATCATTGTTTTAACTCTTATTGTGATACTTGTATTTGATCCAGTAGGGAAAAGATATGCACAACAATATGCACAAAATTTACTCAAAACACCAGTAACCATTAGCCAATTTAGTAGTAGTTTTTTAGATAAGCGTTTAAATATTGATTTTATTGAAGTGCAGAACCTGCCAAATTTCAACAATAAAGAAGCTTTTTCTTTGGACCACTTTGTATTAAAAATAAGTGATGAAACTACCTCAGATTTAATTGTCATTGATGAGTTGTCTTTTGATGGCATGCATTTTGTTCTGGAACAAAACAAGACTAATGTGAATTTAGTTACACTGATTGACAACTTAGGCAAAGTGAGTGATAGCACTACTTTATCTTCATCTGAAAAGACCCAAAGTATTGGCAATAAAAGAATTAAGATTAATCAATTTAATGTCATTAATATCACGTTAAAAATTGACACGAAGTGGCTTAAAAAAACCATCAAAATGCCTAATATTAACCTTCAAAAATTCGGTGGTGGCAGTGGTATTGCACTTAGTCAAGTTGGTCAAGAATTGATGAAAGTTGTGTTTAAAGATCTAAAAGGTGCTT
Organism: Candidatus Ruthturnera sp. Tsphm01; assembly: GCA_030142985.1. Classification (GTDB taxonomy): domain Bacteria; phylum Pseudomonadota; class Gammaproteobacteria; order PS1; family Pseudothioglobaceae; genus Ruthia. The sequence continues at coordinate 1,272,819 of CP125320.1, forward strand.
TAGAGAAAAAAGGCATCGAACTGAGCAAGAAAGAAATTAAAGAAACCCTAATACGCAAACTAGAAATCGGCAGTATTAAGTTAAAACCTAACTTAGATAAAATTAAAGACTCATTGGACTTTGGCGATACAGAAGAGTTGCAAAATAAAGCCAAATATTTATTCAAGCAACTTGGTCTTTGATTAATTGTGCAAATAGTTGATTCGCATTGTCACCTTGATAGGGTAGATTTATTCGCTTTTGGTGGTAGTGTTGAGAGTGTGCTTGCTCATGCTAAAGAATTATCGGTAGCGCAATTTTTATGTGTGTGTATTGATTTAGAGCATTTTGATGAGGTGCTTTTTTTGGCAAAAAAATACCCACAAGTTTATGCCTCAGTAGGCGTGCATCCTTGTGAACTAGAGGGCAAAGACCCAAGTGTGGAGGAATTATTAGCATTGGCAGAACATGATAAGATCATTGCCATTGGCGAAACTGGCTTGGATTATTTTCATGTTGAAAAAGTAATGGCTGACTGGCAGCGAGATCGTTTTCGGCGACATATTAAAGCCTCAAACCAATCAGGTAAGCCGATGATTATTCACACGCGCAACGCCAAAGAGGACACCATTGCAATTATGCAAGCCGAAAAAGCTGAACAAGGTGTCATGCATTGTTTTTCTGAAGACTGGGAAACTGCCAAAGCAGCGTTAGATTTGGGTTTTTATATTTCTTTTTCTGGCATTATTACCTTTAAAAGTGCTAAAGATTTACGCGAAGTGGCAAAAAAAGTGCCCAGCGATAGATTGTTAGTTGAGACTGATTCGCCCTATTTAACGCCCGTACCTTATAGAGGAAAGCCCAATTCGCCGGCTTATAGTTATTATGTTGCTGAGAAGTTAGCTGAAATTCGTGGCGTGAGTATTAATGACATTGCCAGTACAACCACAAGTAATTTCGAGCAGCTTTTCTTAGCATGAGCGTGAGTTTTCAAACCGTTGATGAGTTTTCACAAGGCCAGCGCTTAGATAATTATTTACTTAAAACACTCAAAGGCGTTCCTAAATCGCACATCTATCGGATCATTCGCAAAGGTGAAGTGCGCGTTAATAAAGGTAGAAAAAAGGCAGACTATAAACTTATTTTGGATGATATTGTGCGCATTCCACCAATTAAAGTGTCAGTCACTAAGTCTGTATATACTTCAGATAGTTTAAAAAAATTATTAATCGACGCCAAGTTGTACGAGGACAAAGGTTTGCTTATTATCAACAAACCAAGTGGCTTAGCAGTACATAGTGGTTCTGGGATTGATGTTGGCGTTATTGAAGCACTTAGGAAAATGTATAAAGAGCCTATTGAATTGGTGCATCGATTAGACAGAGCCACTTCTGGGGTGCTTTTAATTGCTAAGAAGCGTAATGTGCTAAAGAACTTGCACGAGCAGTTAAGCCAGCATACCGTTGAAAAACGCTATACAGCCTTGGTTAAAGGAGTTTGGTCAAAAAAGCGCCATACTATTGATGTGCCACTTTATCAAAACTCAAGATACGTTGTGGTAGATGCTAAAGGTAAATATGCAATTAGTCATTTTCAGCCACTTAAAAATTTTAGTACTGGGGGGTTTTCTGCTTCATTGGTTGAGATTAGCATTGAAACTGGACGCACTCACCAAATCCGTGTACATGCAAAATATGCTGGACATGCGCTGGCTTGTGACGACAAGTATGGGGATAAAGAATTCGACAGACAAGTTAGATTCAAAGGTTTAAAAAGATTATTCTTGCATGCACATCAACTTATTTTTACTAATCCATCAACCAATGATATTCAAAAAGTGAATGCACCTTTGCCAGTCGAACTAGAAGAATTCTTAGCCAAACTATGAGCTCACAGCCTAAGAGTACTTCCTTTGGGGCATATTTACGCCTGATGCGTTTGGACAAGCCAATTGGTATTTATTTATTATTATGGCCAACATTATGGTCGTTGTTTTTGGCAGCAGAAGGAGTACCCGATTTAAAATTATTATTGATTTTTGTTTTAGGTGTTATCTTAATGCGATCAGCAGGCTGTGTGATTAATGACTATGCAGATAGACACATTGATAAACTCATAAAACGCACCAAACACAGACCTATTACTTCAGGTGAGATTAATCATGAATCTGCGCTTAAATTATTTGTATTGTTAATCATGTTAGCATTTATATTAGTGCTATTAACCAACTGGTTAACCATTCAACTTGCGATGATTTCGACATTATTAGCAATCTTATATCCGTTTACTAAGCGTTGGACTCACTTGCCACAGTTTGTGCTAGGATTGGCGTTTGCTATGAGTGTGCTAATGGCTTTTTCAGCAACTCTTAACATCATCCCAACTACTGCTTGGTATGTATTCGCAGCAACACTAATTTGGACAATAATTTATGACACGATGTACGCAATGGCTGATCGAGAAGAAGACTTAAAAATTGGGGTTAGATCAACAGCTATTTTATTTGCCAAATTTGACCGTGTCATTATTGCGATATTACAACTAATATTAATAGGTGTTTTGATTAAAATGGGATTGGTATTTGAGCTAAAATTAAGTTATTTTTTGATGCTTTTTATGGTGGTGATATTAATGACTTATCATCAGTTTTTAATTAAAAAGCGTGAAAAAAACGATTGTTTTAAAGCGTTTCTTCATAATCAGTATATTGGTGTCAGTGTTTTACTTGGTATAATGTTTAGTGTGAGTTTTTAAAATGTTTGATGAAAATTTTGCCATTATTTTTTTGTTTTTGCGCCCATGCATAATCTACTTATCAGTGGGCTCAAATAGTGACGAATAATCAATTTAACCTTACTAGATTGTTGGATTTTTAGTTGATTTATGCAAAGGTCTCATTAGAAGTCATTAATTTGATAAGCTATAGATATTCCTATTAATATCAACGCTAATCCAGAAAACTTATGTAAATATTGAACTTTATCCTTGTTAATGTATTTTTTTATATAATTGGACAAGTTAGCAAAGCCAATCATTACAACCGTATCAGCGAATACCATAGTGCATACTACTATAAATATTTGTTCCGCATTATATGAGTTTGGGGTGGTGATAAATATAGGAATAAATAAAATTAAAAACAATGTAGCTTTTATATTGGTTAGATTTATAAGTATTGCTTTTAAAAACTGTATATTCCCATTAAACTTTGCAGATTTTAGTGTGTCGTTCAAATTTATATAATCATCTTTATGTATCCATTGTTGTATCCCTAGTATTAAAAGATAAACAACGCCAGACCATTTAAGTGCAGAAAGAATAAATGTACTTGATTCTATAAGTGTTCCAATTCCAAATGACACAATTATAATTTGTATTGCCCACCCAGTCTGCAATCCAGCAATTGTATATAAAGATTTTCTAAAACCATAACAAATGCTTTGGTTCATAGTTGTTATTGCACCAGCACCTGGAGAAATACTTATAAAAAGTGAAGTAAACAACAAATTAAACCAAAGTTCAATACTCATTAAGTCTACCATTGATATCTTCTTCATTGTCAAATATTACGAGCAGTATATCTCTATATGTCATGGCATTGCTTTCACTTCCAAGTGGTGTTACGACCCTGTAAACCAGATTGTGTAAACTCCTCTTTCAAAAATCAGACATAATCCTTTAATCGATCCTCATGCAGGATTATAAACTGATTCATTGCTTGTGACCAATTCCTTATCGGCATCGTCCATTTCTTACTGGCTGCTTCAATGGCTAAAAAGACAACCTTGAAAGCAGAATCATCGTGATTAAAAATCTTTCTATTCTTGATAGATTTTCTAATCACAGAATTTAGGGATTCAATGGCATTGGTGGTATAGATTGCCTTTCTGATTGCCTCAGGATAAGAAAATAGAGTAGCAACATTATCCCAATTTCGTCGCCACGATTTAGCGATACTTGGGAACTGCTTATCCCATTTGTACTCAAAATCATCTAATGCTAATAAAGCTTCTTCTTCAGTAATAGACTGATAGATTTGCTTTAAATCAGCTGCGACTTTCTTACGTTCTTTATAGCTCACGTATTTGAGTGAGTTGCGAACCATATGAACAATACACAGTTGAACATCGGTTTGTGGGAACACAGCATTAATGGCTTTAGGGAATCCTGTTAATCCATCGACTGAGGCAATCAAAATGTCTTTAACGCCACGATTGGCTACGCCTAACCAAAACTTAGAAGATTCATTTTTGGACAACCACAAGCCCAAACATTCTTTCTTACTATCAAGATTAACCCCTAGGGCGATATACATGGTCTTCTTGATGATTTGTTTGTCTTGTCTAACCTTGATAACAATGCCGTCCAGATAAACAATGGGGTAAACCTCATCTAGTGGACGATTACGCCATTCAATCGCTTGGATGATAACTGCCTGTGTTACATTAGATACCAGTGTTGCTGAGATGTCTGCGTCATACATTTCTTTGAAGGTAGAGACAATATCACGAGTACTCATGCCTTTGGCATACAAGCTTAGAATTTGACTATCAAAAGCACCTAATCTAGTTTGACCTTTTTCAACAATCAAAGGCTCAAAGTCAGAATGACGATCCCTTGGAATAGTAAGTTCTACTTCGCCATGATTGCCTTTAACAATCTTTGGATAATAGCCATTGAGAGTATTATCAGAGCCATTATCTTGCCTATGCTTTGGGTAGCCAAGATGATGTTCCATCTCAGCACCTAATACTGCTTCAATGGTCATTTTTACCAGTGAAGCAGACAAATCTGCTAAATCATCTTGGGTGTGGATGTCTTTGGCAAGTTCACCAGCAAAAGCACGAAGCTTTTGCTGATTGATACCCGTATTATTAAGTTGATTCTTTTGGTTTTTTCTTAGTGTTGTGTTACTCATGTTTTTTCTCCTTTTTAAAGATTATAAAATATGAGGGTTTACACAATCTGGTTTACAGGGTCTATGAATTATTCAAAGGTCTCTTATAAGAAGTAGATATTTTTTAGCACAAGATTTAAATACCCCTTAATAACTCGTTAATACCGATTTTAGAGCGTGTTTTAGCATCAACCCGCTTAACAATGACCGCGCAATAAAGCGAATAAGCGCCATCTTTGCTTGGTAAATTGCCAGATACGACTACTGAACCAGCAGGAATACGTCCATATGTAATTTCACCCGTTTCACGATTGAAAATTTTGGTGGATTGTCCAATATAAACACCCATTGAGATAACCGCACCTTGTTCAACAATCACACCTTCCACAACTTCTGACCTAGCGCCAATAAAGCAATTATCTTCAATAATTGTCGGACTTGCTTGCAATGGTTCTAATACACCGCCAATACCAACACCACCTGATAGGTGTACATTTTTACCGATTTGTGCACATGAACCAACTGTTGCCCAAGTATCTACCATTGTGCCTGAATCCACATAAGCGCCAATATTGACATAACTTGGCATAAGTACTGTGTCTTTAGCAATAAAAGAGCCGCGGCGTGCGCTTGCTGGCGGCACTATGCGAACACCTGCTGCATTAAATTCATCTGCCGACATATCAGAAAATTTAGAAGGCATTTTATCAAAGTATTGAGTAAAACCACCTTGCATAACGACATTGTCTTCTAGTCTAAAAGATAACAGGACTGCTTTTTTCAACCATTCGTTAACAACCCAATCACCCACACCTTTTTGTTCGGCAACACGCACTTGACCTGAATCAAGTAAATGGATGGCCTCAGCAACAGCTTGTTTGATTTCCATGCTGGTTGATTGTGGGTTAATATTGGCTCTGTCTTCAAAGGCTTGTTCAATAATATCTTTCATGTTAAATCCTGTCCAAAAAACTAGGCATTATATCAGCAAGCGTGTTTTGTTGATAAGTGGTGGGCTTAAATTGTTGTATTTTTTTGATACAAATCAAGAAAAAATTAGGATTAATGATATATGATACGCAAGGTTAAAATATTCCCCATTAAAGGCAAGTATGACAGACAAAAAAATCCAAGTAGAAGGCTTATATGAAGAGGGTGAGCAATGGGTGCAAAACCTAGGGGATGAAACCATTCATGCAAAACGCATGAAGGGGAAATTCCGAAATTTCAAATGGTTGGCTATTATTGTTTGGTCGCCATTTTTTATTGGTCCATACCTTACTTGGAATGATAAGCAAGCTATTTTATTTGACATAGATAAAAGACAGTATCACTTGTTTGATATTACCATTTTCCCGCAAGACATTTGGATGCTTACTATGGTGTTGTTATTTTTAGCGATTCTACTAGCAGCAATGACCACTGTTTTTGGTCGAGTGTTTTGTGGTTATTTTTGTTTTCAAACAATTTGGACGGATATTTTTACCAAAATAGAGCAATGGATTGAGGGCACGCCAGTCCAGCGCCGAAAGCTAGACAAAGCGCCAATGAACTTTAATAAACTCAAACTCAAACTAGCCAAACATTCTATCTGGATAGCAATCGCACTTTTCTCTGGCGTTACTTGGATGCTGTATTTTGGGGTCACTTGGACTGATTATTTTAAGGGTGATATTACCTCTACAACGATAGCTATCACCGCCGCTATTGCACTTGGTGCTTATGTCTTTGCTGGGTTTATGAGAGAGCAAACCTGCTTGTGGATTTGCCCATATGCGCGCATTCAAGGGGCAATGGTTGATGATCAAAGCATTTTGCCAACTTATGACTATTATCGTGGCGAGCAGCGTGGCAGACTTAAAAGAGGTGAATTTGTTGAAGGGTTTGGTGATTGTATTGATTGTCATCAATGCGTTGCCGTTTGCCCAACAGGTGTTGATATTCGCAAAGGTCAAGAATACGGTTGTATTACCTGCGGGTTGTGCATTGATGCTTGTGATTTGGTGATGGAGAAAGTTGGCAAGCCTAAAGGCTTAATTCGCTATACCTCCTTAATTGAGATGAAGTTTAACAAGCCAGTTAAAGCGCTTTATAAACGCCCAAGGGTTATTATTTATGTGTCAATATTATTAGCAGCATTATCAGTATTGACTTATGGTATTTTAAATCTTACTCAAATGGATTTAAAAGTATTGCACGACAGGCAGCCACTATTTGTACAGCTTTCTAATGGCTCAATTCGCAATAAATACGAACTAAAGGTCATGAATAAAACAGATAAAGTTGTGCCAATTAGCATTAGTTTTAGCAGTAAAATTAAAAACTTGAAATCTAAAAAAGTATTCAAAACAGTGATGATTCCGAGTGGCAATGTTAAATCTATTTATGTTTATTTAACAGCTTTTGAAAGCGATGTAAGCACCGATAATAGTGTTATATTTGTGGTTAAAAATGAACAAGTTGCTTTAAAATATAAAACTTCATTTTTCACACCTAAGAGTATGTAATGAGTATTCATAAAAGCCCAATCATGATGTTCATGTTAGTGCTGTTTATCGCTTTAGTGGGCGCGACCGTCTATCGAATTATTACCGCACTTGAAACTCATCCAGGGTTAGTGGTTGAAGATGCGTATTCGAGTGGCAAACGCTACGCAGAAACACTAAACCAAAAGAGCCAATTAACACAGCTTGGCTGGACATTAAACCTTGCCACTCCTAAGGTTGTAACTCATAATATTAAACAAACCTATACGGTCAATAGTGCACAGAACGGTAAGGCTCTAGCAAATGCTTTAGTTACAGCATATTTTTATCGTCCTTTAGAAAAAGCACACGACTTCTCTATCAATATGGCATTTCATCAAGAAATAAATCAATATCAAGCACAAGTAACACTGCCCTTAAAAGGGCGCTGGGATGTGGTAATTGAAGTTGTTAAGGGGAAGTTTGTACAAAGAACTTCTAGGAAACTATTTGCTCAATAGTTATTAGTTTCTTAATAAAAACTATTACAAAACTTGTCGCCTTTTAACAATACAACAATAAATATGATTATTGTTAGTTATTATTTAGTAATTAACAGCCCTGCGCCAGTAATACCAACAGCTGGAATTAAGATGGTATGTGTTATTTTTTTAATATTTTTTTTTGAGCCTTGACTAGTTAAGGCTCAAAATTTATATTAGTGCCTGTGGTCATGATTATGATGGTGTTCATAAGTGGCCATAAGCTCATCCATTTGGTCGGCAAATAAATTATTAAATTGAGCATCTTTTAAAATGGCTTCTGGTTGTCCCATGCAACAAATATGGTGGTATAAGCATAAGACTTGAGTTGATTCTTTCATTACTCTATGAAGGTCGTGCGATACCATGAGCACGGCGCAATTTTGCTGTTTGTGAATATCTTGAATGAGTTTATATAGATGCATTTGACCATTCACATCAAGGTTTTGGGCGGGCTCATCAAGGATTAAGATATTGGGCTTTGCGAGTAAGGCTCGGGTCAGTAGTACGCGCTGCATTTCACCACCAGATAAATTTTTTAATGATAAATGCAGTAGTGTTTCAATGCCCGTGAGTGTGGCGGTATTTGTTAAAAATTGGGCATCAATTTTTTGGTTGAGTTTTAGAAAATCAATGACTAAAATAGGGATAAACTCATTGGGGATAAATTTTTGTGGTGTATAGCCTAGTCTGATATGCTTAGATTTTTTAATTTTACCATCATCAGGGGTAATAAGCCCAATCAGAATTTTAATTAACGAGCTCTTTCCAGCGCCATTTGGACCAATTAAGGTAATGAATTCGCCCGTTTTTAATTCAAAGCTAACGTCATCAAGTACCTTTTTGCCATGATGGCTAAGACTAATATGATTTGCGCTAATAAGGACTTCTGACATGGGCTAACAATAATGAATGACTAGTTTGTATTTTATACGTACAATTTACATATCTTGGCTTATCTTATGCTCGTGTGGACGTTCAAAAAATTGGTAAAATCTAGTCTATGCCACATAAACTAATTTTAATGGATGGCTCGGCTTTTTTGTTCCGAGCTTATTTTTCTACACTAAAGCAAAACTTAACCAATCAAGATGGTTTTCCAACAGGTGCTATATTTGGTGTTATTAATGCTATTAAACGCCTTCAAAAGCAGTATCCAGAGGCCAAGATAATCACCATATTTGATGCCAAAGGTAAAAATTTCAGACATGACATTTACCCACAATACAAATCACATAGAAAGCCAGCTGATAGCGAACTGGTGATGCAGATTGAATCTTTATATGAGATTATTAAAACCATGGGATTTCATTTTATATGTGTGCCTGATGTTGAAGCAGATGATGTAATTGCCACCTTGAGTTGTTGCGCCAATCAAAATAATATTAAGACCATTATTGCTAGTGGCGATAAAGATTTAATGCAATTAGTGGGTGCTAATATTTCTCAATTAGACATGAAGGGTGCTGTGTATGATCGCCAAGGTGTGATTGAGAAAATGGGGGTCGCACCAGAGCAAATTTTAGACCTTTTAGCCTTAACTGGTGATAGTGCAGATAACATTCCTGGTGTGCCTAGTGTTGGTCCTAAAACAGCCATTAAATGGTTGCAAGCTTATAGTGATATTGCAGGGGTTAAGGAAAATGCAACACAAATTAAGGGCAAAGTAGGCGAAAAGCTACGTGATAATTTTGATTTGTTGGATTTATCTCATCGATTAGTCATGCTTAAATTTGATGTTGCCTTGCCTTGTAATATTTTAGATGACGAACCGGGGCAAGATGTTGCCAAACTGGCTGATTTGTATCAGCAATATGGTTTTTCGATGTGGTTAAAGCAACTGGGCAATGTGCCTATGTCAGGGCAAGAAAATACTCAAGCCATTGAAACGGTTGAAAGCATTAGCAATACGGTTGATATTTTTGAGGATTATTCACAGATATTGGCACTAGATTTGGATATATTTAACACAATGGTTAATCGGCTTAAAACCTCAAGAACGTTTGTATTTGATTTAGAAACCACGTCGCTAGATTATATGAATGCTACCATTGTTGGTTGGGTATTTTTAGTTGATAAGAATAGTTTTTATGTGCCTGTTGGTCATGATTATTTAGATGCGCCAAAGCAGTTGAATTTTAATGATGTGCTTAATCAGCTAAAACCAATTTTAGAGGATGCATCTATTGGAAAAGTCGGGCAAAATCTAAAATATGATGCACACATCTTGGCCAATTACCAAATTGATTTACAAGGCATTAGTGATGACACCATGGTGAAATCTTATTGTTTAAATTCAGTTGCCACAAGGCATAATATGGATGATTTGAGTGAATATTACTTAAACCATCAAACCACCCATTTTTCTGATGTGGCGGGCAAAGGTAAAAAACAAATTACTTTTAATCAAGTAAATTTAGAAGCAGCTTTCCCATATGCTTGTGAAGACGTAATAGTGACAGACTTGTTAAATCATGTGTTGAATGAAGAAATTGCCCAATATCCTAAATTGGTTAAGTTGTATCAAAATCTAGAGCTACCATTGGTCAAAGTTCTATTACGCATAGAACGTAATGGTGTTGAATTAGACGTGAATGTATTAAACACCCAACAGTTAGATATTATTCAACAAATGAAGGATATTCAAGCTCAAGCATTTGAACTGGTAGATGGTGTGTTTAATCTTGAGTCGCCTAAACAAATCCAACAAATTTTATTTGAACCCGAAGGTTTAGGGTTAACGCCTTTGAAAAAAACCCCTAAAGGCGCACCATCTACGAATGAAGAGGCGTTAAAACTTTTAGACCATCCATTGGTTGATTTAATATTAAGCTATCGTACATTAACCAAGCTTAATTCCACGTATCTTGAAGCACTGCCTAAACAAATTGATTTAAACACGCACAGACTCCATACTTCTTATCATCAGGCAGTAACTGCTACAGGTCGGCTATCATCAAGCAATCCAAATTTGCAGAATATTCCTATTCGTTCTGAACAAGGTGCGCTTATTCGTAGTGCATTTGTTGCTGGCAAAGGTAACGTTATTATTGCTGCTGATTACTCGCAAATTGAACTTAGAATTATGGCACAATTATCCCAAGATAAAAACCTATTAGATGCTTTTAATCATGATAAAGACGTGCATAGTGCAACAGCATCAACCATGTTTAATGTGCCAATTGATAAGGTAACAAAAGAACATCGTAGGCGTGCCAAGGCGATTAATTTTGGTTTGATTTATGGCATGAGTGCATTCGGACTAGCAAAACAAATTGATGTTTCTAGAGCCGATGCGAAGCAATATATTGAGGCTTACTTTGATAATTATCCCGGCGTGTTGCACTATATGGACAGCACCAAAGAAAGCGCAAAAGTACAAGGCTATGTTGAAACTGTCATGGGCAGGCGCTTGTATTTGCCACAAATTAATGCCAAGAATAAAATACTACAACAGCACGCACTTAGAGCCGCTATTAATGCGCCCATGCAAGGCTCTTCAGCGGACATTATTAAAAAAGCCATGCTTGATGTTCATACGTGGATTGGGCAAAGCAATACAGATATTAAAATGATTATGCAAGTACACGATGAGTTGGTATTTGAAGTAATCGCATCAAAAGCTGATGAATTTGCCCATAAAGTACAAAACTTAATGGCAAACGCTTACCCATTAGACATTCCTCTTAAAGTAGATGTGGGGATTGGTAATTCTTGGCAACAGGCGCATTAAATTATTATGAAAGAACAATTACAAAGAATATTAAAGCAAGCGCTAAACTCATTAGTGAATGAGGGTGTACTTGAGAGCGCGCCTGAGAAGATTCGTATTGATCATTCCAAGGACAAAACCCAAGGAGATTTTGCCTCAAACATTGCCATGGTTTTGGCAAAGCGAGCAGGGCTGATTCCGAAAGTATTAGCACAAAAAATTATTGACAACTTGGGTGATAACACGCAGATTGATAAAGTGCAAATTGCAGGTCCTGGGTTTATTAACTTTTTTATTTCCCAAGGTGAAAACATACAAATAATTGATCGAATTATTAATCAAGCAGAGCATTATGGGAAAGCTGACGTAGGCAAAGGTCAGCGCATATTGCTGGAGTTTGTATCTGCCAACCCAACTGGTCCACTTCATGTGGGGCATGGCCGTGGGGCGGCGTATGGGGCAACAGTTGCTAATCTTTTGCGTGCAGTAGGGTTTGAAGTTGACAATGAATATTATGTGAATGATGCAGGTCGGCAGATGGATATTTTGGCGACTTCAGTTTACTTGCGTTATGTTGATACTGAGCAATTCCCAGATAATGGCTATAAGGGTGATTATATCTTTAATATTGCTAAAGATATTAGTGGTGTAAAAAAGTGTGATATTTTCGATGGTGTTTACAAAGATGAGAAAAACGGTGGCGACAAGGAAAAGCATATTGATGATTTGATTGCGTGTGCCAAATCTCAATTAGGGCATGATTACAAAAAAATCTTTGATTTGGCGATTAATAATATTTTGAGTGGCATTAAAATTGATTTGGCTGAGTTTGGTGTTGAATATCAGCAGTGGTTTTCTGAGCAATCTTTGGTAAATAGTGGCTTGAGCAAAGAAACCGTGAAAAAATTACAGAACTCAGGATATATTTATGAAAAAGAAGGCGCACTTTGGTTTAAAACCACTGATTTTGGCGATGATTTAGACCGTGTAGTGGTTCGGGAAAACGGGATACACACTTATTTTGCCTCTGATATTGCCTATCATCTTGAGAAGTTTGAACGTGGTTATGACAAAATTATCAACATTTGGGGTGCTGACCATCATGGTTATATTGCTAGGGTTAGGGCTTCTATTAGCGCATTGGGTCACAATCCCGATAAATTAGAGATTTTATTAGTACAATTTGCCAACCTGTATCGAGACGGTGAGAAAGTCGCAATGTCAACTAGAAGTGGCTCGTTTGTAACACTTGAAGAGTTGCGCCATGAAGTGGGTAATGATGCGGCACGTTTTTTCTATATTTTGCGTAAATCAGAACAACACATGGATTTTGACCTAGATTTAGCCAAATCAAAAAGCAATGAAAATCCTGTGTTTTATATTCAATATGCGCACGCACGCATTTGTTCCGTGTTAGACAAAGCGCAAGACAATCAAACGCCAGATTTAGTATTACTTAATAATGAATATGAACAAGCCCTAATTAAACAACTAAACCGTTATTCAGACGTGATTAAAAATGCCGCCATCAATTATGAACCACACGTTTTAGCCTATTATTTGCGTGATTTGGCTGGCGATTTCCACAGTTATTACAATAATTGCGAGTTTTTAATTGATGATAAAATCTTGCAAGCCAGTCGTCTGCAACTCATTATCGCCATAAGACAAATACTTCGTAATGGATTGGGCTTATTGGGCGTGTCTGCACCTGATAAAATGTGAACTATGGATAATTTATCGCACATTAAAATCAAAGGCTTTAAGTCTATTAAAGAGTTAGATTTAGAAATGAAACCAATTAATGTTTTGATTGGCGCTAATGGCTCGGGCAAGAGTAATTTTATTTCTATTTTTAAGTTGTTTGAAAATATAAACAACAAAAGACTACAAGAATATTTAATTAATGGTGGTGGTGCAGATGGCTTCTTACATTTTGGCAGTAAAATCACGGAGGAAATTTTAATAGATGTAACAATTGGAAAAAACAAATATTGTGCATTATTATCAAAAAATGATGAAAAACTAGGCAAAGAAAATAATAAAATATTGCACCGTGCCTACAGAAACAAGCCTTTAACCAAGCAACAGAAACAAGAGAATAAACAACGCTCATCCATTCGCTATATTGTTGAGCGCACTTTTGGACTACTTAAGCTTCATCACGAATTAGCCAAGGCAAGATACCTTGGACTAGAAAGAAACAAAACCAGAGCGCAACTAATTGCCATGAGTCACAACCTTAAAACTGGAATGAGCATTTTTAAACAGATGCGAGACTTACAGGATTGTTGCGTCCAATGAGTGGCAAAAGGGTAAAAATAGAAAAATGTGGCGATGAAAACTCAGATAAGCAAGATGTTTTTTAGGTTTTTATAGAAAAATAGGGAAAATTTTGAAAGATTGTAAAAGTTTAAATTAGGATGGGAAATTATGAATTATACAAAGGTCTCAAATAGTTAATAATGCCCTAATGAAATGTAATATTATAAATTGTATTAATACCATCTTCTCCTATATGAGAAGATTTTAATGATCTGCCTATTTGGAGCATGCATCATAGCGGCACAGATATTAGATGGTGGAACGTATGCAGAACACACACCTGTAGTGGCGGTTGATACTGCAAAAGTGACACACAATATCGCCCATTTTTATAAAGTAGAAAATCATCAATTTAATATAAATGGTTATTTAATATTAAATACCGATACTCGTATTGACCTTAACTATGACAATGGCTTAAAGTCTCAGAAAAGAACAAGGTCTAAGGCGTTAACAGTAGGTATAACTCAACTGTCTTTTATTGATAACAATAGTCATGTTGTCTTTGGGGTGTCTACTAAATTAGGTGGCAAAATAACAGAGACTTCTTGTACGGATGATAGTGGTATGGACAAGCAGTTCTTCTGTAACAATCTAGCCACATCACAACCATTTGAGCAGCCTAAGTACAGCAAGAATACAAAGATATCTATCAATTATGAACATAAATTTAACTGGCCATTTAAGCCAAAATAGGAGAGAAGTATGAGTAGTAATAAAATAATAGCACTAGCAGGATTAACATTATTATTAACAGGTTGCGGCAGTGGTTACAACGTACAACCAACTGTAATTGATAGTTTTGATATGACAGAATCGCTTGCAGATAGCAAAAAAGGCGCTACATACTTATCTGAATTTTTAATAAGTAGGGGCGCTAAAAATACAACTGTTTCTGATTTATATTCTAGAGGAGATGTGACTGGTCTTGAGAGTGCTCATAGTAGTGGCTGGACGGGAAAAGGAAAAACCATTACTGTATTGGATGTTAATTTTGATCATAATAAAGGACACGGTAGAAATGTTAGTGATATTGCTGGATTGGTTGCACCAGGAGCAAGTAAAAATGAATTTGTATTCCGCGGTCAGCTAAATGCAGATAAATGGCTTATTACAATGAATTCTGATGTTGTCACAACTTCACTTGGATTTTCCCCTTCAGGAGTTGAATCAGATGGAGCGCTCAAGTCAAGAATTAATGACTTTATACGAGATATAGAGAGTTCAGATGCTGTTTTCACTGTTGCTGCCCAGCATTCTAATTGGGATGGAGATAGAGATGGTACAGATATAGATGGTAGAGGTGGTTTTACGAACTGCCCTAATTCTGGGGTAATAACTATAGCTGATTGTAATACTTGGGCAGCATATGATTTAGATAATGACAATGTTATATATGTAGGGGAAGTAAATAGCGAGAATGAAATCCCAATTTGGTCTAATCAAGCTGGTGATGCTCATAAAAATCAGTTTATTGTTACCTCTTCTGATGAAATAACAACAGCCAGTAATGGAGAACCAAAGGGCAATTCATATGCCGCGCCTCGTGTGGCTGGTGCAAGTGCTTTGGTTCGCCAAAAGTTCCCTAGTCTTACAGGGTCACAAGCAGCTACAGTTATTCTACATACGGCAGATGATTTAGGTGCTGCTGGTGTTGATGCTGTGTATGGACATGGAAAGCTTAATGTGGGCAAAGCATTGGCTCCAGTCGGCAATCTACATTAAAACAATAAAATTATCTAAAGTTTCATTATTACAGCATTTGTAATGTGGTATGCTTCTTACCAATTTTCCATAACTTGTTGTTTTAACAACAGAAAGTGGCACACATCAGGACCTGATGCCTGCTAGATAATCTTCAGCCGAAAGCCTGCTAGTCAAGCAGACAATCCTCCAAGAGAATATAACGCTTACCCTAACAGGTTCGTTATTTTTACATCTTTACTTTGGAGGTATTCATAATGGATAACCAAATAATAAAATTACCAACTGTTATAAAGCTGGGTACTTTAAGTAGTGCAACCATCTATCGTCTTATTAAAAAAGGTAAATTTCCAAAGCAGCTCAAGCTTTATTAGAATCTGTATGTGCAAGCTGACGTTCAATAACATCATCTCTAAAACCTAGTTCATTAAGTCTTGATGCTATATGTCTAAGTATTTAGTCCCATACAATAATGTGATGAAATACAACAATTTAACAAAAGCAAAACTATGGGACAAATACTTCACAGGCGTGCTACTACAACACAAGAAATCAGGAACAAAATTAAACAAGAGAAAGGAGCTATTAGTTCCATTGCCAAAAAATATAACATTGCCTGGAGTGCCGCAAAGAAATGGCAAAGTCGTGATACCCTTGAAGATAAACCAATGGGAAATGGTAGAGCAAACTCAAATTTAACGCTTGATGAAGATTGGCTAATATGCGAAGTTCGCAAGCTCACCTGGCTACCACTTGATGATCTTTGGTTATTGCTACAATCTATGTTTCCAAAACTCTCTAGTAGTGCACTACATAGAGTGTTGCAATATTATGGCATTAGTAAAAAACCAAAAGAATTACAACAAAAACCACAACGCTCAAAGTTTAAATCTTATGAAATTGTCTACCTGCATATTGATATTACTGATTTTTGGCTTGAGAAAAAGAAATGGTCTTTGTTTGTAGCGATTGATAGGGAAACTAAATTTACCTATTGTGAAATATTTTCCAAAAAGACCATGCAAAACGCAATTACTTTTTTTTTGAAAAACACTTATAAGTTTTTCCCTTATAAAATCCATACTATATTGACAGACAATGGGTTACAGTTTAGTTATAAAGCATTAGCAAAAGACTTAAAAACAAACAAAATTCATCCCTTTGATAAGCTTTGTGAAATGCAGGGTACTGAGCATAGATTAACCAAATTTGCTCATCCTTGGACTAATGGACAAGTAGAAAAAATGAATCATATCATCAAGTCTGCAACACTAAAGCTGTTTCATTATGAAGGCATTGATGAATATTCAAAGCATTTGGCAAAGTTTTTGAATTATTATAACTTTGAGATGAAATTAAAAAGCCTAGGGTTTAAATCTCCTTATGGTATGATTATTCCAGCCGACCGCTAACGTGGCAGCTGAATTCAAACGTTAACATTAGGGATGTGGTATGATAAAAAAAACGTTATTTTGTTGTATGGTGCTGTTCTACGGCTTGGTTTATGCTGCAGAGCCAGTTAACAAAAGTTTTTGGGATAATATTGCTATTGGCGGTTACGACGCTGTTGCCTACCATGAGCCTGATAACATAAAACAACATAAAGCAATACAAGGTGATAGTTCATATCAATATAATTGGAAAAATGCAAAATGGTATTTTTCTAGTAAAAATAATCTTGACATGTTTATCAAAAATCCAGATAAATACGCACCGATGTATAACGGATATTGTTCAAATGCACTTAGTTTAGGAGAGGGCTTAGTTAAAACTGATGGTACGCATTGGCAAATTTTTTCTGACAAACTACATCTTTTTTACTCAGCTCAAGGACGTAATCGTTGGGTTGAAGGTGATTATATGAAATATAAAAAAGTTGCAGATAAAGCATGGAAAGCAATCATTGAAGGGTATTAAAAAATGAAAACAAAATATTTATTAATATTGCTTGTAATAATCGCATTAGTAATGATGCTATTTAGTATGTTAAATAATATTATTCCTCCATTATTGACTGGCATTGGCTTCATCATTATTGCCATAATATTTTTTAATAAGAAATATTAATTAGTATTTTTTTGCAGCAAAAATACTAACAAATCATTCCAGCTGACCGCTTACGCGTCAGCTGAATTCAAGCGTTATGTTTCTAGGAAAAACGGTTGATAACACTGTACAAGAGAAGAATATCACCTTCCCAACCGACTCAAAGTTGCTTAACAAGGCTAGAATAAATTTAGTCAAAGTCGCCAAAGCACACAATATCAATCTCAGACAAAATTATAATCAAAAATGCAAAACCCATGTCTTAATGGCAGGACGCTAAGCAATTCAAAAGAATGCGGGCAATGAATAAGAAATTAAAGAGCAGACTGGGTAGAATTGTTCGAAACATTGAACGCCAATTACCAGCAGACAATCCATTGCTGCAATAAACCTTTAATCTGGGTTTAGCGCAAGCCAAGCAGCTAATTAACCAACAACAAAATAGCAAAAGCAAGGCGCACAAAAAGTATGAGTTTGGGGTTAAGACATCAATTGCTGTTACCAACAAAGAGAGTTTTACAATTGGAGCGATAAGCTGTCCAAATAACCCTTATGATGGACACACCTTGAAACAACAATTGGTTCAGGTTCAAGACTTGGTGGGCAAGCACAATAAAATCAAACAATGCTTTGTGGACAGAGGTTATCGAGGACATAGCATTAAAGACATTCAAGTATTCATCTCAGGACAAAAGCGCTGGGTAACAAGCAGTATTAAAAGACTGCTCAAACGCAGAAGTGCCATAGAGCCTGATGTAATCCTCCCAAAAATTAACACCCAATAAAAGTAGAATTTTCTTATAATCAAAACATAAGGAGATTCAAATGAAAACAACACGTAAATCAGATTCACAAATCATGCAAATTCTTAATCAAGCACAAGCAGGTACGCCAGTATCTGAACTATGCAGAGAGCACAGTATGAGCAGTGCCACTTTTTATAAATGGCGTGCTAAATATGGCGGCATGGATACATCAATGATAACTAGACTTAAAGAACTTGAAGCAGAGAATACAAGGCTTAAGAAGATGTACGCCGATGAGCGCTTAAAGGCAATGATTGTACAAGAGGCATTAACAAAAAAGTTTTAAGACCATCTTTACGTAAGAAGATGGTCAAGCAGAGTATCAACAAACACAGAGTAACAGCACGATTAGCTTGCCAGGCTTTTAAGATCAGCGAGACATGTTATCGGTACGAGCCAAAGTTATCATCCGAGAATGAACTAATTGCTGATTGGTTATTGCGATTAACCACAACACACAAGCAATGGGGATTTGGATTGTGCTTTATGTATTTACGTAACATAAAAGGTTTTAGGTGGAATCACAAGCGTGTGTATCGTATTTACAGGCAACTAGAACTCAATCTTAGGATTAAGCCTAGAAGAAGAATCAAACGCGATAAGCCACAAGCTTTAAGCGTACCAATGACAATCAATCAAATTTGGTCAATGGATTTTATGTCAGACTCTTTAAATACAGGTAGAAAAATTAGAACCTTTAATGTGATTGATGATTACAACAGAGAGTGTCTAAGCATTGAAATAGACCACTCATTACCAGCACAACGAGTGATTCAATCATTAGAGCAACTTATTCAATGGCGTAGCAAACCCAAAGCCATCAGATGTGATAATGGTCCAGAATATATATCTCATATACTCAGAGAATGGGCACAAGCAATGGATATTGAGCTTATGTATATACAACCAGGCAAACCAACCCAAAATGCCTATATAGAAAGATTTAACAGAACAGCAAGAAACGAATGGTTGAATATGCATATTTTTGATTCGATTGAGCACGCTCAATCGTTAGCAACACAATGGATGTGGGTATATAATAACGAACGACCTCATAGTTCGATTGGTGGTATTCCACCAAGAAAGCTACTTGAGGCTATTTAAACAACGGAAATTCTATTTTTAGCAGTGGTTAAAAATGGGAGGATTACACTGAGATTGGACATATAAAAAACGATGGCAGGCTGAATCGCAATTACCTCAAAGGTGAAATGGGCGATATGCAAAATGTTATTTTATGTGCCAGTGGGCACAACTTAAGGAAGATTCTTAATAAGTTGGTAAATTCTTCTGGGGATTTTTTGTCTCAAATTTACAGAGCCTGGTTTTTGGGTTGTGGACGAGCTTAAAAGACCAAACATAGTGCTATTAGTTGGTTAAGTTTTTGGTTTATTCAGGTTGGACTAATTATATAAAAGTCTCATAAAGAATAAGCGTTTTTTGTTTTATTTGAAAATATTTGCTAGTTTTTCAGCGCCTTGTTGGGCAATAACTTTATCTTTAGCTTCAACCATTACCCTTATAAGCGGCTCTGTACCTGAAACTCGGATTAATACTCGGCCTTCATCGCCAAGTGTTTGTTCAACTTCAAGTTGGACTTGTTGTAGTTGGGTGTGATTTTCAAGGTTAATGTTTGTTTGGGTTTTGATATTAATTAAAACTTGTGGATGTTTTTCCATTGCTTGCTTTAATTCAGCAAGACTGGATTGGCTTTTTGCGAGTACTTCCAACACTTGCAAGGCAGAAATAACACCATCACCAGAGGTGGTTTTATTCAAACATATAATATGCCCTGAACCCTCACCGCCTAGTATTGAGTCACTCTTTTGCATTTGCTCCATCACAAAGCGATCACCCACATCAGCTTCGATAAATTTAATGTCTAACTCTCTTAGTGCATGGCGCATGCCTAAGTTACTCATTTTTGTGCCAACCACTGTATTATTAACCAGTCTACCTTGAGATTGCCAAGCTTTGGCGATAATAAATACCAGTTCGTCTCCATCAACCAGCTCGCCATTTTCATCAACCATCATTAAGCGGTCGCCATCACCATCAAAGGCAATACCCAAATCTGCTTTTGACTCTAAGACAACTTGTTGCAGGTGTTTGGTGTCGGTTGCACCACAATGTTTGTTAATATTAAAGCCATCTGGTGTGTTATTAATGATATTAATGTTTGCGCCCAATTCTGAAAATAAGCTTTGGGCAATGTGATAAGTAGCCCCATTTGCGCAATCAATGACGATATTAAGCCCTAAAAGATTTTGTGTTCGGTCAAAAGTTGATTTGCAAAATTCGATATAACGCCCAAGTGGTTGTTCGTGCCTATGGGCTTTGCCAATCTTATCAGCGCCTACACTAACCATAGGCTCAGCTAATTTTTTCTCAATTTCGCTTTGGTCTTGGCTGCTTAATTTAAAACCTTTGGCAGAAAAAAACTTGACACCATTGTCTTGAAAATGATTATGTGAAGCGCTAATGACTGCGCCAACACTGGCATTATAAGTTTGCGTTAAGTAGGCAACTGCAGGTGTTGGCATCGGGCCTAGTAAACCAACATCAACACCAGCAGATAAAAAACCCGCCTCAAGTGCAGATTCAAATAAATAGCCAGATACGCGGGTGTCTTTACCAATAATAACACTAGCTTTGCCTTGTTTAGCTAATACTGAGCCAACTGCCCAGCCTAATTTTAAGAAAAAATCAGCGGTAATAGGCTCAACACCTACCTTGCCACGTATACCATCAGTACCAAAATAATTACCCAATTTGTTCTCCTGCTACGCCTTGTAAAATCTTAAATGCGTCTTTAGTTTCTAAAACGTCGTGTACACGTACAATATTTGCACCGTTTTGAGATGCAATTATAGCGGTTGTTACGCTACCAATCATTCTTCCGTTTGTGTTTCTATTATTAAGTATACTGCCAATCATTGACTTGCGCGACATACCGACCAAAATCCTCAAACCAAAGCTTTTAAACTCGTCAAGACGACGTAGAATTTCAAGGTTGTGATTGAGTGTTTTACCAAAGCCAAAACCTGGGTCTAGAATAATTCTATTTTGGCTAATACTAGCACCAATGCAAGCCTCAATTCTTTGATCAAAAAAGTGTTTTATTTCATCAATGATGTCTGTATAAAAAGGGTTGTTTTGCATTGTTTTAGGGTTGCCTTGCATGTGCATAAGACACACATCCTTGCCAGTTGATGCTGCCACTTCAAGGGATGATTTGGCTTGCAAGGCACGTACATCATTAATCATACTTGCCCCTGCTTCAGTAGCAAGTTGCATGATTTTTGCTTTTGAAGTATCAATGGAAATTGGTACACTGATTAACTTGGATAATGCTTTAATAACGTGAATAACACGACCGATTTCGTCATCAATTGATACTTGTGGTGCATCTGGCCTGGTTGATTCGCCACCAATATCAATCATATCAGCACCTTGGTCAATCATTAGTTGAGCCTGATTAATGGCTTTGTCAATAGCAAGATATTGACCGCCATCTGAAAAAGAATCGGGCGTTATATTGAGCACACCCATAATCATTGTATTAGAAGATTGCATTGTTATGTGGCTGGGCAATGTTCAAAAACAGGAAAAGAAAATTAAGCGACTTGTTCGGTAGAGCCCCCACTTAATGGCTTTTCATTAGAATTTTTATTGCCATTATCCAATTCAACACCCGAACCCAACTCGGTAGAGGCAACATCAGAATCAACAATTACGGCTGGTTCACGTATTGGTTTTCTGTTCATCAAATCGTCAATTTGCTCTTTATCAATGGTCTCAAACTCCATCAAGGTTTTACTCATTTCAATTAAGATGTCTTTATTGTCTTTTAGAATTTTTGAAGCTATTTGATAATTGCTGTCAATAATTTTACGAATTTCAACATCAATAGTTTTAAAGGCATCTTCTGAAATGTGCTTGTGTTTGGTAACTTGTCGACCTAAAAATACTTCACCCTCTTCTTCACCATACGCTAAAGGTCCTAGTGTCTCAGACATGCCCCATTGTTTTACCATTTTGTGTGCAATTTCTGTTGCACGCTCAATATCATTACTTGCGCCAGTGGTTACGCTATCTGCGCCGTAAATTAACTCTTCTGCAATTCGCCCACCAAAAAGTGAAGCCACTTGAGAATTTAGCTTGCGCTTAGAGATGCTATAACTGTCTTTTTCTGGTAAAAACATGGTCACGCCTAATGCTCTACCCCTTGGAATGATACTTACTTTATACACAGGGTCATGCTCAGGAACTAGTCGACCCACAATAGCATGACCTGCTTCATGATAAGCGGTCATTTCTTTCTCGGTTTCATCCATGGCCATAGATTTACGTTCAGAACCCATCATAATTTTATCTTTGGCTTTTTCAAACTCTTGCATACCAACCAATTTTTTGTCCTTGCCTGCTGCAATTAACGCAGCCTCATTAGTCAAATTGGCAAGATCTGCACCAGAAAACCCCGGCGTACCTTTGGCAATGTTGATTGATTTAACATTTTTTGCAATAGGTAATTTTAGCATGTGTATTTTTAAAATCGCATCACGACCATTAATATCAGGCAAGCCTACCGTAACTTGGCGATCAAAACGACCCGGTCTTAATAAAGCAGGATCTAACACGTCTGGTCTATTGGTTGCGGCAATCACAATCACACCTTCAGAGCCTTCAAAGCCATCCATTTCAACCAGCATTTGGTTTAGTGTTTGCTCACGCTCATCATGGCCACCGCCCATGCCAGCGCCACGTTGGCGACCCACAGCATCAATTTCATCAATAAAGATAATGCAAGGTGCATTTTTCTTTGCTTGTTCAAACATGTCACGAACACGTGATGCACCGACACCGACAAACATTTCTACAAAATCAGAGCCTGAAATAAAGAAAAATGGCACATCGGCTTCACCCGCAATCGCTTTGGCTAATAAAGTTTTTCCCGTTCCTGGAGGGCCTACTAAAAGCACACCTTTAGGGATTTTTCCGCCTACTTTGGTGAATTTTCCAGGGTTGGATAAAAAATCTACCAGTTCACTCACATCATCTTTAGCCTCATCAACACCTGCTACATCATCAAAAGTAGTGTCAGATTCATCTTTAGTAATTAGGCGCGCTTTAGATTTTCCAAAACTCATTGGATTCTTTCCACCCATAGCGCCACCAGCGCCCTTCATAGTGTAAAGAACAACGCCAATTAATAATAAAATTGGCGCTAAAGAAATAATTAATTGCTTGAAAAATCCGTCTTTTTCAGGTGGCTTAGCAACCACGTTAACGCCGTTGTTCAATAAATCGCCCATTAAGCCTAAATCACCTGGGCTATAAGTTGAAAATTGCTCACCACCAGCGCCCACACCAGTAATATTACTACCAGCAATCGTTACTTGAGACACATCGCCTTGCTTAACACTTTGAATAAACTGAGAATAAGTAATGTCGTTTTTTTGATCGCCTATTTGGAACTGATTAAAAATCGAAGTAAGGACACTGCCTAAAACCAACCAAAGTAATAAATTCTTAAACATAATATAAAAAATATTGTAAAAAAAATAAGAGGGACAACTATACCCTATTGCACACTTATATATAGTTTGATAGCGTTTTTTCAAGGTTTATCTACAAATAAATTTAAATTCTGTCATAATTCTTAACTTTATTAAAAAATACTTTAGAATCATGTCAAAAATCAATTTATTAGTCGCTACTATTGTCGTAACACTCCTTGGTTCTTGCGGGTTTCATACGCCATATAAAAACTCAGCAATAAACGCCTCTATTGCTAGTAGCCATAATAATACTTTTGTTGATGAATTACAAAAGCGCTTTAATCAAAACATACCTCAAACTCTAGTTATTCAAGTGGGTGCTGAAAATCAAAATCAACGCACAGCTTCATACACTCTAAGTAATAAAGCTAGTAGCTACACACTCAGCCTAAGCGTACCCATCAAGGTATTTAATCAGCACAACAAACTACTATTATTCCAAACTTTCAGTGCTAATACACACCTGAGTAAGATGGATGAATCCCAAGCAGACAGGCTACAAATTGAAGAGGGTTACCAGCAATTGCGCCATTTAATTATCAAACAGTTATTAAGAAAATTAGCCAAACTTAATGAAAATTAAACCGCAGCAACTTAATACTCAATTAGCCAACAAACTTGATGCTATTTATTTTGTCTTTGGTGCGGAAATATTACTCATTGAACAAAGTTTAGCGCAAATAAACAAGACAGCAAAACAGGCTGGGTTTAACGAAAAAGCAAGCTTTGAAATTGATACTAATTTTGATTGGAATCAAATCTTTGGAGAAATTTCAGCCGCTTCGCTTTTTTCACCAAAGCGCATCATTAAATGCCGATTAAAGACAGGGAAAATTGGCATTAAAGGCGCCAAAGCATTGAGAGAAATTGCCAGCACCTTGCCTGATGATATCTTGTTGATTGTTTCCACTGGTAAGTTGGACATGGCGCAGCAAAAAAGCAAATGGTTCAAAACACTAGAACAACTTGGTAGTGTTGTTCAGCATTTTGAAGTGCAAAGTAATTATTTGGTTGGCTGGATTGCAAATCATATGGCAGAATTAGGACTTGAAGCCAATATAGAAATTGCACAAAGTATTGCTTTTTACACAGAAGGCAATTTGACTGCCTCTATGCAGGAAATTCAAAAACTAAAAATGGCTTATCCAAATGGAAAAATCAACACACAAGAATATCTTAAACAGGCCAACCAACAATCTAAATACACCATTTATGGCTTAATTGATGCGGCTTTATTTGGCAATAGTAATCAGGTTAATAAAATTTATCAAACCTTAATTTCTGATACAGCTATGCCAATTCAACTAAGCAGTTCCTTGTACCGAGAAATTAAATCAATGATTGAGATGTCGGTTGAACTTAGACAGGTGAAAGATATTAATACAGTCTTGCAAAACCATCGAGTTTGGGATAAAAGAAAAACTGTTATTACTAATGCATTAAAACGCCACCCTTATCAGCATTTGCAAAAATTATTATTATTACTAGGGCGTATTGACCGCTCAATTAAAGGCATGGATAATCTTAATGTCATTGATGAATTACACACATTATTACTAAGCTTAGCTGGGAAAACACAATGGACTCAATAAAAAATTTAATCACCGCGCTGGGTGAAAATGCAAAAAATGCTGCAAAAACATTGCACAGTGCTACAATGGCAGTTAAAAATAGCGCACTAATCAATATTGCTAGTCAAATTGACCAAAACAGAGCGAGCATACTTGAGGCTAACGAGAAAGACCTTACCAATGGCAAAGATAAAGGGTTGGAAGTGGCGCTACTTGATAGGCTCATGCTTGATGATGAGCGTCTTAATGGTATTATTGAAAGTCTGAATCAAATTGTCAATCTGTCAGACCCTGTTGGTGAAATTACAGATTTAAAATACCAACCAAGTGGCATTCAAGTGGGTAAGATGCGCGTACCACTCGGTGTATTGGGGATTATTTATGAATCTCGTCCTAATGTCACTATTGATGCTGCGGCACTTTGTTTAAAATCAGGCAATAGTGTTATTCTACGTGGTGGGTCAGAAGCTGTTCACTCCAATCATGCGCTTTATGCTTGTGTCAAGCAAGGCATAACACAAGCAGGTCTTAATGAAAATTGCGCACAACTCATTGACACTCAAGATCGTGAAGCTGTTATTGAGTTGGTTAAAGCAAGTGATTATGTTGATGCTATTATTCCTAGGGGCGGTAAAGGCTTGGTTGAAGCCATTAGTAACAGTGCCAAAGTGCCTGTTATCAAACATTTAGATGGCCTTTGCCATACTTACATTGATAAAGATGCCGACACACAAAAAGCCATCAGCATTGCCTTTAATGCCAAAACACGCCGTTATGGTGTGTGTAATGCCACTGAAACCTTGCTAATTCACAGTTCGGCAGTAGGTAGAATATTGCCCGAACTGATTGCGCAATACTTAGCAAAAGGAGTGGAATTACGTGGCTGTGAAGAGACTATAAAGCTGTCAAATAAAATCATTACAGCCACCGAAAAAGACTGGGATACAGAATATTTAGATGCAATTTTATCCATTCGTATTGTCAACACAATGAGTGATGCCATTAAACATATTGATAAGCATAGCTCAGGTCATACTGAATCAATCGTGAGTGAAAACTACACTCGTTCACGTCGTTTTATTACCGAAGTAGATTCTGCTTCAGTCATGATTAATGCATCCACTGGCTTTGCCGATGGTTTTGAATATGGCTTAGGTGCAGAAATCGGTACCAGTACTGACAAATTCCACGTGCGTGGTCCTGTTGGCCTGGAAGGATTGACTTCACAAAAATTTATCGTCCTAGGTGACGGACATATCAGGCAATAAAAAACATGGATATAGAACAAGCACTGGCTGTTTTTGCGCGTGGCACTGATGAGATATTGCCATTTGATGAACTCAAGAAAAAACTCAAGAAAAACAAACCACTACGCATCAAAGCTGGTTTTGACCCAACCGCGCCTGATTTACATTTAGGACATACGGTTTTAATCAATAAACTCAAGCAATTACAAGATTTGGGGCATAAAATATTGTTTTTAATTGGCGATTTCACCGCCATGATTGGCGACCCAACAGGCAAGAGTAAAACCCGCCCACCACTTTCACGAGAACAGATTCAAGAAAACGCCAAAAGCTACACCAAACAAGTATTCAAAATCTTAGATAAAGACAAAACCACGGTCGTGTTTAACTCGCAGTGGATGGATAAAATGACATCAATGGAATTTATCCAACTCGCCAGTAAGCAAACGGTTGCTAGAATGTTAGAACGCGATGATTTTTCCAAACGCTACAAATCAGGTCAAGCTATTTCTACCCACGAATTCTTATATCCTTTGGTTCAAGGCAATGATTCTGTTGAATTAAAAAGCGATGTAGAAATCGGTGGTACGGATCAAAAATTTAACTTATTAGTGGGCAGAGAACTACAAAAACAAGCAGGACAAGAGCAACAAGTTATCCTTACCATGCCGATTTTAGAAGGCTTGGACGGCGTGCAAAAAATGTCAAAATCTTTAGACAATTACATCGGTATTGATGATGCGCCTGATGAAATGTTTGGAAAAATCATGTCAATTTCTGATGAGTTAATGTGGCGTTATTTTGAGTTGTTAAGTTTCCAAAATTTAGAAGCAATTGTTGATTTAAAACAAGCAATGACACAGGGTAAAAATCCAAGAGATATTAAATTTATCCTAGCTGATGAGATCATCACCCGCTTTCATAATTCTAATGTCGCCAAACAAGCGCAGCAAAATTTTATTGACCGCTTTAGTAAAAATCAAATGCCTGATGAAATGGATGAATTCAGCTTTAAAGCTGGCATAAAAATTGCCAATTTACTCAAAGATGCTGGACTTTGTCCCAGCACCTCAAATGCCTACCAAATGATTAAACAAGGTGGCGCTAAAATCAATGGCGAAAAAATCATAGACAAAAACCTTGAGCCAGAGACTGGTACAAACGTTTATCAAGTAGGCAAACGCAAATTCGCAAGAGTGACAATTCAATAAAAAAGTGTTATAATCCTCGCTTTTGGGGATGACATGGCTTCGACGAGGAGTTGGATCTCAAGGATGCATGCCGAGGATAAAGACAACTCGTAAAATACGCTTTAAAAAGATAGTTGCAAACGAAAACAACTACGCTCTAGCTGCATAGCTAGCCGTCACTTAGAGGGTGTCTGTACTTTTAGGATGACGGTCGCTCACAGACTCGCTAGGATTATTTTTTTCACATAATTCGGTTAAAACTTGTTGGGAATCGCCACTTACATCCCTGATGGTCGGGTGGTAAGTGGCTAACTAAAATAGACCAAGCTAAGCATGTAGACTTCTTGTTTGAAAGTTTTCGGACGCGGGTTCAATTCCCGCCATCTCCACCAATATTACATATTACCACGTATCATAATATCTAAATACCCTTACTACATAGTTCTATTCACAATATGTTGACTGATACTAAAGTTAGGAATCTTAAGCCTAGAGCTACGAAATTTGGAAGATATGGCGAGGCTGATTCAAATGGTCTAACTGTTTAGTCCCATACAATAATGGGAAGTATTTTCCAAAAATAAATCAGGTTTATCCTGATATTTTTGAATAATAATATCATAGCCCTCATTGACCATTAGTTTGACATAATCTAGTTTTAGTTCAACCGTGAATATTACACGCTGCTTTCTGGTTTTTACTTGTGTCATTTGTTGGCCTCCTTATATTTTGTATTATAAGGCTATCTTTGTGTCCAAGTTTGTCAGGCCACTACAAACAAACTGTGTTGAGAACAGCTTGTTAACCTTTACAAAGCTTTGCTCACCGGTAAATTGGGAACGTAGCGAGTAATTTATCCGCGTGCAGTAACTTGTTATTACTTAGCTAGGATGTTTTTTAAAACATCCACAAAGTGGTCAATTTCTTCATTGGTATTGAAGTAGTGAACAGATGCTCTGACGACTTCTTTTAAGCCTCTTTTTTCAAAAGAGACTAAGTTACCAGAGCCTTTTGAGGTTGATACGTTAATTCGCTGCTTAGATAAGGCCTGCTTGATTGCTACTGGCTCTAGTTGATCTGCGGTAAAAGTTATGATACCGCATTTTTCTACTCCATCATCGGTTGAATGGATTCCATCAATCTGTGATAGTTTTTGGCGCAGATTGTCAGCTAGCGGGTATATTCGTTTTTGTATCGCATCTAGATCCCAGGACAAAGCATAGTCAATCGCAACCCCTAGGGCATATTTACCAGCACAGTATTGTTCCCAATTTTCAAAGCGTTTACTATCTGGGCGGATGAGGTATTCTGTGGGAGAGATGAGTTCTGCAGCGTGTTGGTCTAGTATGGGTGGTTCTAATTTATTTAAGAGTGAGTTTCTTACGAATAACAGGCCTGTTCCCCTTGGCCCTCTAAGGTATTTTCTACCAGTGATACAAAGTACGTCACAACCTATTTCTTCAACGTCGATGGGCATGTGCCCGACACTTTGACAGGAATCTAGAATGTAAGGAATGCCCGCAGCGTTGGCTATTTTCCCTACAGCTTTAGCTGGATTAACCAGACCTCCACCTGTGGGTATATGCGTGATAGAAATGAGTTTAACTTTTTCATCAATCATATTAGACAGGGCGTTTACATCTATTTGCCCAAATTCATCATTCGGCACAAATATGACATCTACACCAAAGCGTTTCGCTTGCTGTAGATAAGCAATTACATTGCTGCCGTATTCTGCGATGGTGGTTAAGATTTTGTCACCAGGGTTGAACTTAAAGGAGTAGAAAGCCATATCCCATGCACGCGTTGCATTTTCGACATAAGCAATTTCACTAGGCGAACAATTCAAGAGTTTTGCAGCAGATAAATAGATACTATTTAGTGATTCTGCGTATAAATTTTCTGCCTCATAGCCACCAATTTGTTCTTCTTTATTTAGATATTCATGTAGTGCTTTACTGACAGGGGTTGGCATTAAAGAAGCACCAGCATTATTGAAATGGATAAGGTCAATGCAAGCAGCCGTTTCTTCTCTAGCACGTTTAATGTCGAAAGTATTTATCATTTAATTTTGGCTACTCTATTGGTTTTTTTAATATAACGGGAGACCTTTGCGTAATTCATAATTTCTCACCCTAATTCCAATTTCTATATTTTTTCAAAAATATTTTCAAAATTTGCTGTTTTTTTCCAACAAAACCTAAAAACATCTTGTTTTTCTAGTGCTTTCAAACTTGATTTTTCTATTTTTACTCTTTCTTTGCTCATTAGACACAACAATCCTTCAAATCTTGCATTTGTTTAAAAATATTCATTCCAGTTTTAAGATTATGACTCATGGCAATGAGTTGTACTCTAGTCTTATTTCTCTCTAATCCAAGATATCTTGCCTTGGCTAATCCGTGATGAAGCTTAAGTAGTCCAAAGGTGCGCTCAACAATATAACGAATGCTGGAGCGTTGTTTGTTTTCTTGTTTTTGTTGGTCTGTCAGTGGCGTGTTTCTGTAAGCCCTATGTAAAACCTTGTTGTTGTGCTTACCCAGTTTTTCATTATTGTTTGGCTTCTGTAACGGTGGCATCAATGATGTTGATTGAGCCTAATGAGACGATAATTGAATTTTGCTCTAAATGGTTGTTTATTTGCTTTAGTAGAGGTTCTAAGAGTTTTTCAGTATTGAGCAGTTGTCTAAAACGCCAAATGCTGGAACGGTCTGGCACATTCTCAGATAGGGATAAATCAATAAAACGTCTGAACATCAAGTCTCTGGCAATTTGCTTTTCTAGCGCCTCATCATTTAGACCGTACCAAACTTGAAGGATTAGGATTTTAAACATCATCAGTGGCGGATAACTAGGTGCACCTAGTCTAGATGAATACAAGTTCGAAAGTGTTTGCTCTATCTCAGACCAATTGATGATGTTGTGTACATCATCTAGCTCCGATAGAGATTTATGCTGAACAACAAGAGAATCTGCAAATGAGTTTTGTTCGGTGTTTTTCCAAGACATGCTTAATTTTTTAGAGTTGTTTTTAGATGGGTGTTATTTTATCATACGGGTGGTTTCTTTGATTTTTTTAGTTGATTTATGCAAAGGTCTCAACGGGTGAATTCAACTGCCGCGTTAACGGTCGGCTGGAATGAATTGTTAGGATTATTTTTAATAATTAAGCATTGTACTTCATTATCTTTTATTTTATTCTCTTGAATACTTTTGTGATTACTGAATTAATAGTATGCGAATGACCGCCTCCGAATATAAATAACACAACACCGCCTGCAATAAATGCAAATTCGCGTTTGAATCCATTTAGGTTGCCAATAAGAGATTTGTCTATATTCAGTTTATGAACCATATACCACAACATAATCAATATTAGAATAATACTAATATAACGGAGACCAGCGCCTCCAACGATTAAAATAGCTGTTAATAATAAAATCCATGGTGTTGATGCAAATGTTTGAATATTGGGCATACTGAAAAATATTGCACCAATACCTAGAGGTATTGCCAATGAAAGTCTGAGTAAAAGACCTAGAATATCCCAGTTAATGTTTGTATTAATAGCAGGTAAGCGAAAGAGTTTTTCATCCAAACTATAAGCACCAGAACCTAAATTGTATAATACAAACATCATACCTGATAAAGCAATATCGCGAATTTGTACAAAAATTGCAGGAGCAAGATAGGTTTTAACTGTAACTTCTATACCAGGCACCGTTACCGTTGGTAATGCTACAACAAATGTCCATAATAAGAAACCATATAATAAACTTAAAGGACGCACGGCAAGACCAACAATTAAAGCAATACCACTAATAAACTCAAATGTAGATAATGAAGTTAAAAACCACCATGGCGAAAGTTGACCGGAGGCAAATAAAAAGTCAACAAAAAATTGATTAACATAACCGCTTGTTCCCCAGTAAGATGCTAATATTTTTTCTTGTAATGCTGGATTAAGTAATTGACTTAATTTATTAATACCACCAATTACAAAAACTAATCCTAAACCAACTCGAAGTATTAACGGCGTCATTACCATTGCATTTTTATTTTCTATACTCATAAAATATATCCTATGTTGTACCTAACTATTAGTATAAGGACATATTCCTTTATACACTCTATTAAAAACAACACTATGTAAAAATGCTGTATTTTTGCCACTTTCTTAGTCTAAAATAAATTTTTACTTAAGGGCACCTCTAAAAACCTCATTATAACACCAAAAAATCTTGTAATCCTCCCATTTTTAACCACTGCTAAAAATGGGAGGATTACATCCCATACAAGCCTTGAAATAAGGCTATCAAAAGTGGTGCCGATGGCCGGAGTCGAACCGGCACAAGCGTAGCTTACTACCCCCTCAAGGTAGCGCGTCTACCAATTCCGCCACATCGGCATATAGGGTTGGAATGTTACTAGTTTGGAATGTCGCTAATATCTGACTCAGTTGAAATAGGCGTAACAACCATAGGCACGTCAGATGGAGCTACCCCGCCTATTGCTTGTTCCATAATACTTGTTGGCTCATTATTAACATTACTGTTATTGGTTGCCAAATAAGCCAATGTTAAACTGGTTAGAAAAAAACCAAAGGCTAAACTAGCAGTTAGCTTGTAAAGAAATGAATTTGCACCTCGTGCACCAAAAACTGACCCAGAAGCGCCCGCACCAAAAGCAGCGCCCGCATCAGCGCCCTTGCCGTGTTGCATTAAAATTAAAGCAATTAAACCTAGCGCTAATAGTATATGAACAATTAAAATAAATTGGAACGACACTATTAACCCGCTTTACAAATTTGTAAGAAATCTTGCGCTTTAAGTGAAGCGCCGCCAATTAAGCCGCCATCAATATCTTCACAATTAAGTAATTCAGTTGCATTACTAGGGTTCATACTACCGCCATAAAGAATTGGAGTGATTTGTGCAATATCGGCGTCGTATTCGGCTAACATTGAGCGAATAAAAGCATGTGTATCCTGTGCTTGCTGTGGTGTTGCGGTAACGCCTGTGCCAATCGCCCAAACAGGCTCATAAGCCACAATGATATTTTTAAATGCGTCAATACCAACCTGATCAATCACTGCTTGAATTTGTTTTGAAACAACTGCTCGTGTATTGTCAGATTCTCTGTCTTCTAATAATTCGCCAATACAAAAAAGTGGAGTTAAATTATTATCCAGTGCAACTTGTACTTTTTGTGCAACAATCTCATCGGTTTCACCATAAAGACTTCTGCGCTCTGAATGGCCTACAATAACGTACTGTGCGCCAAAATCTTTAATCATATCAACGCTGACTTCGCCCGTAAAAGCGCCCGACGCGTTAACATTTAAGTTCTGCGCACCTAAATTAAGTTGTGAATGCACAACCAATGCTTCAACCTGTGACATATAAGGTGAAGGCACACAAACAATAACCTTGGATTTAACATCTGCTATGCCTGAAAGAATACCCATGATTAATGCATTAGTCGCTTCTTTTGAGGCGTTCATTTTCCAGTTGCCCGCTATGATTACTTGACGCATAATAATTATCTTTTAAAAAATTGAAACAATGTTACGCTATTTGGTTGTAAAAATCAATCCTAGTCAGAGTGTTAGTGTGAAGATTTCGAGCCAAAATATAAGGCCAATGAAACCATTAAAATACCCAAAGAAAAATACATCAAATCTAAAGCCGAATTAAATGACATGGACAAAGACACCTCAAAAAAGGTCACCACTAAAATCATGAGTATTACCTTAGCGAGTTTAGATTTCAAATCATCCAATGAATTAATCACCAAAACTTTAGACGACTGATCGCTTTCTTTAGCCTCATCAATGTCACTAATAAAAAGCTCATACAAACCTAATGAGAAAATTAACAAAATAGTTGCTAACAAAAATCCATCAATTGAACCTACCGTATGCGCAACCAATTCAATCTTTAATACCTTTCTAGCCTCTGTTGTAGCTGAAATATAGTCAAAAGAATGCACCAATAAAGCAGCCACATCAACTGCAGTGATAACAAACAATAATAATGACAACAATAACGACGAAATAACTGCCGTCAAAACCATGTGGCGAGAATTCCACAATAATTTTTCAAAATACTTTTCTAAACCACTCATTGATTAACCTTACGTGCACAATATAATGCTTTAGTATATCATTACTTAATTTTAATTTAGCTTTTATGTCGCAAACTTGGTCACAATGTTTAAACACACTTAGAGACAACATCCCTCTTTCTCAATATAGTGTATGGATACAACCCTTAAAAGCACTTGAAAACAACAACACCTTGTCTTTATTAGCGCCCAATTCACAAGTGCTCAACTATATTAATAAGCACCTTAAAGCGCAAATCAAAAATGCGGTTGCACAACACAACAAAAATCTAAAAATTTTTATCAGCATTGCATCCAATCAAAATTCACAAACCAACCAACAGCACACCACGCCTTTATTTGAAGACTATACATTTGATAATTTAGTACTAGGCAATGCCAACCAAATGGCCTATGGTGCAACCAAACAAATTGCTGAAAATATAAAAACTTCACCCTACAACCCTTTTATTATTTATGGTGGCTCAGGACTTGGAAAAACACACTTAATGCAAGCTGCTGGACACTTAGCAAAAGAAAAAAATCCAGATATCAAAGTGATTTATGCACCATTGATGGATTTTGTTAGGAATATTACCTCCAGCTTAAGACACAACACTATTGAAAATATTAAAACTTTTTATCAGTCTGCTGATTTATTATTGGTTGACGATATCCATTTAATTGCAGGCAAAGAAAAATCTCAAGAAGAATTTTTTCACATTTTCAATTTTCTATTTAGTGGTAAAAAACAAATTATTTTTACCTGCGATCAGCCACCTAAAAACATAAAGTCATTAGAAGATCGTCTAAAAACCCGATTCTCTCAAGGCTTAAACCTGCATTTAACCCCACCAGAATTAGAAATGCGCGCTGCTATTTTGCTTAAAAAATCACAAAATGAAAGAATTAACATCAATTTAACAGAAGACACCGCTTTGTTTATTGCTGGTCATGTTGTTTCCAATGTTAGAGACCTTGAAGGAGCACTTCTTAAACTCAAAGCCTTTATTGATTTTTCAAAAATAGACCATGATTTTATTTCTAAAGAGGTTGTGGAAACAGCCCTAGGTGATTTAATCAAACCTCAAATTAAAAACATCGATATTAACGATATACAAAAAGCAGTAGCTAGGCATTACGCTTTAACCATCTCTGATTTAAGTTCAAAATCCCGTAAACAACACATGGTTCTTGCTAGACAAATGGCAATATTCATTTGTCATGAACTAAGTTCTTTGTCGTTAAGTAAAATTGGAAAACATTTCGGAAACAGAGATCACTCCACTGTTCTACATGCGATTAAAAAAATAAAAGAAAAACACCTAGAAAGCACTGAAATAAAGAATGATTATGAATTAATAAAATTAAAATTAGCCCACTTATAAACATATCCACACCCAACTTAACCAACCAACTGTTGATAACATTAATAACCTAAACACTTTACAAAATTTATGCACATATCCACATTTTTTTACATAAAATACTCAAATATTATCAACAGGCTAAATATTTATTTTTTAAAGAAAAATAAATATTATTAACATAAAATAACCGTACTAATATTAATAATAACTTCTTAATAAAAGGATTTTTTTTAATGAACACAAAACTCTCTGTTAAAGAACTACTTGAACCCTTACAAACAGTTATTAGTGTGGTTGAGAAAAAACAGACATTACCTATTCTTTCTCACGTCCTTATCCAACTTAAAGATAACTTGCTAACTTTAACCACAACAGATATGGAAATTGAGATAAGAGCTTCTCAAATTGTAAAAACCCAAGAGGAGATTTCTTTTACAATTTATGCAAAAGATTTAATTGATATTATTAAAAAATTGCCAGAATGTACAATAATTGAATTTATCATTAAAAGTTCTAAAATTTACATCAAAGCCAATAAAAACTCATTCGAACTTAATACCTTCAATCATCAAGATTTCCCCTCATTACCAAAAATAGAAAACAGTGATATTATCAAAATCAAACGTTATGTTTTAAAAGACTTAATTGAAAACACTAGTTTTTCAATGGGTAATCAAGACATTAGAGCCTACTTAAATGGTTTATATCTTGAAGTTAATAAAAATAGCATTACTATTGTTGCTACTGATGGTCATCGCCTTTCTATTGGCAAAGTAAAACAAGACAATAACTTACCCAATAAAAAAACAGTTATTTTGCCAAGAAAGGCAGTACTTGAATTAACCAAATTACTTAATAAAAATGGACATGAGGAAATTAACATTCATTTATCAAATAACTATTTTTACCTTATTAGTGATAACACAACCATTATTAGTCGATTAATTGATGGTAACTTCCCTAATTATTTACAAGTATTACCTACAAACTTCGATAACACAACCATTATTAACCGTTTGGATTTTTTAAATGCGTTACAACAAGCCTCAATTTTTGTTGAAGAGCGCACCAAAGGTGTTAAATTAGTGTTTAAAGATTCCCAATTACATATTTTTTCACATTCTGAAAGAGGGCAGGCTAAAACACAAATTGACACTAAAAATTTTAACAAAGAAATTGAAATTGCATTTAATATTCATTACTTAATTTCAATTTTAGATAAATTACATACTAATGAAATTAATATAGTACTACCTAATGAAGAAAGCCAATCTTGTTTATTAAGTGGTATAAATGATGACATTTACCAGTATGTTGTTATGCCTATGCGTATCTAATATTATTAATACCTATGACTGTTATTAATAAACTGTTTATCAATCAGTTTCGTAACCTTAATAATCAATTAATCAAACCTGGTAAAAATATTAATTTATTTATTGCCGATAATGCTCAAGGTAAAACTAATTTAATTGAGGCTATTTATTATCTAGGTCATAATCGTTCCTTTAAAACCAAGATTATTAAAGAGTTAATCAATATAGATAATGATAATTTCCAACTCAATGCTATTACTGACACACATAAAATTAAATTAGAAAAATATAGAAAGAAAACAATTATTAATATCAATCAACAACGGTTGAAAAACACCAGTGAATTGGCACAAATACTACCCATTCAAATTATAACACCTGACAAAGGTTTTATTGTTAATGGCACACCTAAAAACAAAAGATCCTATCTTGATTGGGGGGTGTTTCACGTGAAACCAACTATTTCAAGTTATTTTAAAAATTATAATAAAACCCTGAAAAACATTAATTTATTACTTTTAAGTAACAAAGTACAAGAACTTAACTTTTGGTTTTTAGAAATTGCAAAAATATCTGCTAAAATTAACCAAGCTAGAGTTGATTATACTAACCAACTTAAAAAGATTCATTCAAATGAAATATTACCTTTGTTATCTGAATTGTTTAACTCCGTTAAAATATTTGATTATCAGTTAAAATCAGGATGGCCAAAAGAGGTTAATGCGTCGGATTATCAAAGTATTTACCAATACCTAACCCAAAATAAAACTTTTTTATTGAAAACAAAATATTTAAATTATGGACCTCATAAGGCCAATATTAAATTTTTTCTAAATTCAAAAGAAGAGTTTTTCTTATCTCGGGGTCAACAAAAAACTTTATCAATTGTATTCTGGCTAACTCAAATACTAATATTAGTTAAATCAGGCACTAATCCAATTGTGCTCATTGATGATATTTCATCTGAATTAGATGAAAAAAAAATTAAAATAATATTACATTATTTAAACACCTTAAATGTACAAATTTTCATGACCAATATTAATCCAAATTTACCCTTAAATAAAGATGGCAATACAAATATTTTTCATATTAACAAAGGTGTTATCACACCTTTATAATCTTATAATAGTTATTGCTATAGCCCTTTAAAAATAACAACATAAACAACAATCAAAAATTATAAACAAATAGGATTTATCTGTTTGCGTGGTATAATCATTTTATTTATTTCTAGTGTTTATGTCTAAAAAACAGTCACACCAATATCAAGCCTCTAGTATTAAAGTTTTAAAAGGATTAGATGCAGTTCGAAAGCGCCCTGGTATGTATATTGGTGATACCGATGATGGTACTGGGTTACATCATATGGTATTTGAAGTTGTTGACAACGCTATTGATGAAGCTTTAGCTGGATATTGTTCAAAAATTAATATTATTATCCATGAAGACCAGTCAGTTTCTGTTAGTGATGATGGTCGTGGTATTCCTGTTGATATTCATCCCGAAGAAGGGATATCTGCGGCAGAAGTAATTATGACCGTACTCCATGCAGGAGGTAAATTTGACGATAATTCCTATAAAGTATCAGGTGGATTACACGGGGTTGGTATCTCTGTTGTTAATGCACTAAGTGAATGGGTTGAATTAACTGTATATCGTAGTGGTGAAACTCATTATCAGCATTATGATATTGGTGTTCCTGATAAGCCAATGAGAGTAATTGGAAAATCAGATAAAACAGGCACAATTATTCATTTCAAACCTAGTGTTGATGTTTTTGCTATTACTGAATTTAAGTATGATATTTTAGCAAATCGCATCCGCGAGTTATCGTTTTTAAACTCAGGTGTTCATATTGAAATTGAAGAATTATCAACAGGCAGGAAAGATATTTTTAAATATAAAGGTGGTATTAAAGCATTTGTAGAGCATCTTAATAAGGCGAAAAATCCAATTCATAATGATGTTATTGCAATCAATGCACAACGTAATGGTATTGAAATTGATGTTGCATTACAATGGTCTGATGCTTATCAGGAAAGTATTTATTGTTTTACAAACAACATTCCACAAAGAGATGGCGGCGCTCACTTAGCTGGTTTTAGAGGCGCATTAACAAGGACACTGAATAATTATATTGACAATTCCAGTATTGCTAAAAAAGAAAAGGCTTCAATTACAGGTGAAGACACTCGTGAAGGCCTAACAGCAATTATTAGCATTAAAACGCCTGATCCAAAATTT
The DNA here is from genome assembly GCA_030142985.1 of Candidatus Ruthturnera sp. Tsphm01. GTDB lineage: Bacteria > Pseudomonadota > Gammaproteobacteria > PS1 > Pseudothioglobaceae > Ruthia. Next base: position 1,311,902 of record CP125320.1, read on the forward strand.
TCATCACAAACCAAAGATAAATTAGTATCAAGTGAAGTAAGAGCACCTGTTGAATCAGCACTAAATGAAAAACTAGGTGATTATCTTTTAGAAAATCCAACAGAAGCAAAAATTATTATTGGTAAAATTTTAGACGCTTCACGTGCACGTAATGCAGCTCGAAAAGCAAGAGAGATGACCCGTCGTAAAGGTATTCTTGATATCGCTGGTTTACCAGGAAAATTAAGTGATTGCCAAACAAAAGACCCTGCTGAGAGTGAAATTTTCCTAGTTGAGGGTGATTCTGCAGGGGGCTCTGCTAAGCAAGGTCGTGATCGACGCACGCAAGCTATTTTACCCCTTAAGGGAAAAATATTAAATGTTGAAAAGGCGCGTTTTGAAAAAATGCTATCTTCAGTAGAAGTGGGTACTTTAATTACCGCATTGGGTTGCGGTATTGGTAAAGAAGAATACGATATTACCAAGTTGCGTTATCATAAAATTGTGATTATGACAGATGCGGATGTAGATGGTGCACATATTCGCACTTTATTATTAACCTTTTTCTATCGTTATTTACCAGAGTTAATTGAAAAAGAATATTTGTATATTGCGCAACCACCTTTATACAAAATCAAAAAAGGCAAGCAAGAACGTTATTTAAAAGATGATCAAGAATTAAATGATTATTTATTACAAGAAGCGGTTAATGATGCGTATTTATTTTTATCAAAAGAAACGCCCGCTATTTCAGGCATGGCACTAGAATCTTTAGTGAAAGAGTATTATAAAATTAACACCATTGTTGATAAATTATCTAAGCACTATAATTTGACTTTACTCAAAGCGATTGCAAGTTCAACACCTGTTGATGATTTAACCAACCAAAAAAATATGAACACTTGGTGTGTAAATTTAACTGAAAAATTAAACCAAGATTTAACACCAGCACAAACACACACAGTTGTTTTTAACACTAATTCTAATGAAGTTGAATACACGTTATGCGTATACGGGGTTAATACTGATCATATAACACTAAATGAAGCATTCTTTGATTCCCTTGATTATCAAGCCATTAAAGAATTTTCTGAGAAAATTGAAAGTGTTATTACTCAAGAAACTTATGTTGAAAAGAAAGCCAAACAAGTTAAAGTTAATCGCTTTAGTCATGTGGTTGATTTTTTGATTGAAGATGCTAAAAAAGGTCAAAGTTTCCAAAGATACAAAGGTTTGGGCGAAATGAATCCTGAGCAACTTTGGGAAACCACCATGGATCCTGAGCAAAGAACCCTGCTTAAAGTTAAGATTGAAGATGCTATTGTTGCTGATGAGGTTTTTTCTACCCTAATGGGTGATGAGGTCGAGCCTAGAAGAAAATTTATTGAGGATAACGCCCTATCAGTTGATAATTTAGATTTTTAATAAGAGCTAATACAAATAAGGAGACAAATATGTCAAATAAACACCCAGTTATTGTAGTTACAGGCTCATCAGGCGCCGGAACAACCTTTGTTAAACGTGCTTTAGAGCATATTTTTAGAAAAGAAAGTATTAATCCTTTGATTATTGAAGGGGATAGTTTTCACAAATATGATCGTGCTTCAATGAAGGCAAATGTTACAAAACAAGAAAATTTAGGTAATAATTTCTTTTCTCATTTTGGTCCTGATGCTAATTTATTTTTAAAAATTGAACAATCTTTTAAAGATTATGGCAAAACAGGCAAGTGTGATCGCCGTTATTATTTACATTCTGAGAAAGAAGCTGCTGAACATAATCAACGTCTAAACACCAATTTAAATCCAGGCGAGTTTACTCCTTGGGAAAAAGTGGGCAATGATACAGATTTATTATTTTATGAAGGCTTGCATGGTGCAGTAGTTACAGATAATGTAAATATGGCGCAATATGGCGACTTAAAAATTGGCGTTGTGCCTAGTGTTAATCTTGAATGGATTCAAAAAATTCACCGTGATAATGCAGAAAGAGGTTATGCAGCAAAAGAAACAGTAGATACTATTTTACGCAGAATGCCAGATTATATTAACTATATAACACCACAATTCTCACAAACAGATATTAATTTTCAACGTGTGGCGACGGTAGATACATCCAATCCTTTTATTGCTCGAGATATTCCAACACCAGATGAAAGTTTTGTAGTGATTCGCTTTAATGATTTAGACAAAACACCAGTTGATTTTGTATACTTATGCAATATGATTAATAGTTCGTTTATGTCTAGACGTAATACAATCGTTGTTCCGGGCGGAAAAATGAGTTTAGCAATGGAAATTATACTTTCTCCAATTGTTAAGAAAATGATTAAAAGAAAGTAAATTTTTCTTTTAAGAGGCCTTTGCGTAATTCATAATTTCTCACCCTAATTCCAATTTCTATATTTTTTCAAAAATATTTTCAAAATTTGTTGTTTTTTTCCAACAAAACCTAAAAACATCTTGTTTTTCTAGTGCTTTCAAACTTGATTTTTCTATTTATAGAATCTCACTGGGTAAATTTCTATAATGAACTAAGAACTGGTAGAAAAACATCACTATATTTCTGAGTATCGTTTTCTACACGCACTTCATTACACTATGGTATTGCTAGGTCTTGAAGCACAACAATTATTGACCGATTAATATTTGGCGTGATTGGTGTGCGCCTGTCATTAGTATGCAGATGAGCGCTTAAAAGCAATGATTGTACAAGAGGCATTAACAAAAAAGTTTTAAGACCATCTTTACGTAAGAAGATGGCGAATAATCTCAAAAATAAGCGTCAAGTCTCAGTTGGTTTTGCTTGCACTTGTTTTAATATCAGTAAAAGTACTTATTACTATCAGCCAAAATTAAGTGATGACAATATCCTAATTTCGGATTATTTACTACGTTTAACCGCAACGCATAAGCGTTGGGGCTTCAAGCTGTGTTATTTGTATCTGCGTAATGTCAAAGGCTACAAATTTAACCATAAGCGAGTCTATCGCATCTATCGTGAACTAGAACTAAATCTAAGAATCAAACCAAGGAGAAGAATTAAAAGAGACAAGCCCGAAGCGCTCAGTGTACCAACAGGCATTAACCAAACCTGGTCAATGGACTTCATGGCAGATTCACTAACAGATGGCAGAAGCATTAGAACCTTTAATGTAGTAGACGACTACAATCGAGAAGGGTTAAATATTGATGTCGATCTATCACTGCCAGCAAGACGGGTTATTCAATCGCTAGAGCGTTTAATCCAATGGCGTGGCAAGCCTAAAACCATCAGATGTGATAATGGTCCAGAATACATTAGCCAAGCTTTGCGAGATTGGGCACAAGGGCGCGATATTAAGCTAAGATACATCCAACTAGGTAAACCAACTCAAAATGCCTATGTTGAGAGATTTAATCGCACAGTAAGGCAAGAGTGCTTGGATCTTCATTTATTTGACTCAGTTGAGTCAGCACAAGATGCAACCACACAATGGCTTTGGGTTTATAACAACGAGCGACCACATTTTGCACTAGGTGGCATTCCACCTAGGCAAAAGTTGGCTTCGTAAGGATAGTAAAATAATGATTGGCTCTACGAAATTTAACAAACCCAATATCAACTGTCAAGGGACGCTAACGCTCAAGCCCTTGACAGCTGACACTGGATTTGTTGGTATAATGGATCAGCCAATCAGGGCTAAAAATGACTGTAAACAGTCGAGATTCTACTTAAAAGTTGTGTGGGGAATGGGGGTATTACATAAGCATTGAAATAGACCACTCATTACCAGCACAACGAGTGATTCAATCATTAGAGCAACTTATTCAATGGCGTAGCAAACCCAAAGCCATCAGATGTGATAATGGTCCAGAATATATATCTCATATACTCAGAGAATGGGCACAAGCAATGGATATTGAGCTTATGTATATACAACCAGGCAAACCAACCCAAAATGCCTATATAGAAAGATTTAACAGAACAGCAAGAAACGAATGGTTGAATATGCATATTTTTGATTCGATTGAGCACGCTCAATCGTTAGCAACACAATGGATGTGGGTATATAATAACGAACGACCTCATAGTTCGATTGGTGGTATTCCACCAAGAAAGCTACTTGAGGCTATTTAAACAACGGAAATTCTATTTTTAGCAGTGGTTAAAAATGGGAGGATTACAGAAACAAAAAGATAAAGAGTCGTTTTTTAGAGGCTTTTAGCCGCGAGTGCTTGTTTTAGTGTTATTGTGTGCAATAAACCAAGACATAAGTAGAGAGCTGTATGTCTTGGATAATAAGGAGAATCTTTTTAATCAGTAATAATTAGCCTTGAATTTGAGCCATAACTTCATCAGCAAAGCTCTCTTCTTTCTTTTCAATGCCTTCACCAACTTCAAATCGCACAAAAGACTTAACTTGCGCATTATTTAATTGTGCAAGTTGTCCTACTGTTGTGTCGGGGTCTTTAACAAAAGGTTGACCATATAGCGTTACTTTATTAACAAATTTTTCCATACGACCAACAATCATTTTTTCAATGATATTATCTGGCTTTCCTGATTCTTTGGCCTGTTCAACAAAGATTGCTTTTTCCCTTTCTAGAAGTTCTGTAGATAATTCTGCTTCAGTAATGCATTCTGGTTTGCTAGCTGCAATGTGCATTGCAATGTCTTTTGCTAGTGTTTCATCGCCACCTTCTAGCACCGTTACTACGGCAATACGTTCACCATGTTTGTATGCGCCAATGACGCCGTTATTGGCTGTGATTGTTTGTACACGTCTGATTGCAATATTTTCACCTACTTTTGTAATGATATCTTCACGTGCTTTTTCTAATGAATCGCCATTATCTAGCGTTTGAGACAAAAATTCTTCAATGTTGGCGGGTGTTGTTTTAAGTGCCAGTGCGCCTAGCATGTCAACAAAGCCAATAAAGGCATCGCCTTTGGTAACAAAATCAGTTTCAGAATTAATTTCTAAAATGGTGACTGTTTTCTTGTCAGCACTAATGTTAACTTTAACCAAGCCTTCGGCCGCAACACGACCTGCTTTTTTAGCAGCTTTAGCAGCGCCTGAAGTGCGCATTAAGTCAATGGCTGCTTCCATGTCGCCATTGGTTTCAGTTAAGGCTTTTTTGCAGTCCATCATGCCTGCACTTGTTCTTTGTCTTAATTCTTTAACTAAAGAGGCTGTAATTGCCATAATTAATCTCCTGTTTGTATTGCATCCTTATCTATTGAAAATAGTCAGAATGCAATAATTAATGCGTTGAACTATGCAAGTTTTTCGATAATTTGCGCCTTAGTGTCGCCACTATTAATAGCCACGTCTTGTGTTTCAGCATAAGCAATTAGATCAGCTTTTTTCATTTTGTTTAAAGCTGTTTTGTTTAGTGTTTCAGGCTTGTCTTTTTTGATAGGCTCTTTGGTAGCTTCTTCTTTTACTGGAGCCTTCTTAACAGGTGCTTTTTTGGTGGCTGGTTCTTTAGTTTCTGATTTTTTAATCGAAACTTTTCTCTCAGTTGATGAGCCAGTGGCAGCTTTTGCTTCTAAAATTGCGTTCGCAATTTCTCTTGCGTAATAACCAATTGCCCTGATGGAGTCATCATTACCAGGAATAACATAATCAATGCCTTCAGGGTTGTGGTTAGTGTCTACAATGCCAATAATAGGTAAGTGTAGTTTTTTAGCTTCTGCAACTGCGTTTTTTTCAACACCAATGTCAATTACAAAAACAACATCTGGAATGCCACCTAAATCTTTAATACCACCAAGACTGCGCTCTAATTTTTCCATTTCACGCGTCATCATTAGTGCTTCTTTTTTGCCAAATTGATTAAAATTCTCTTCTGCTAGAAACTCAAGGTCTTTTAGGCGCTTAATAGAGGCTTTAATGGTTTTGTAGTTTGTCATCATACCACCTAGCCATCGGTGGTTAACGTATGGCATGCCACAACGTATGGCTTCTTGTTTGATGATATCGCTCGCTGCTCTTTTTGTGCCTACAAATAAAATTGATCCGCCGGCTGCCGCGGTTTTGCTTGCAAAGTTAAGCACATCATTAAACATGGGTAGTGTTTTTTCTAGATTAATAATATGAACACCGTTACGAGTGCCGTAAATAAAGCGCTCCATTTTTGGATGCCAGAAACGAGAGCGGTGACCAAAGTGCACACCAGCTTCTAGCATTTTTTTCATTGAGGTTTTTGCCATTATATTTTCTCCAAGGGGTTAAATAAAGCGCCTATTAACGCCTTCTTCCACAACTTCTACCAGTCAACTCTTTTGCAAGAGCACCCTGACTAATATGTCGAGTTGTGTGATACATTAAAACAAGTTGAGCGTCGGGCTTTTAAGTCAGACACTCAGCCTAACTTTTGAATCTATTACGATTTAGTGTCATAATAGATTCAATAAAGCGAAAGATTATACCGAATATGGGACAACCATTTAAGCTAATTAAGCCTTAGCAAGCTCCACACGCATTGCATCAATGGTTGTTTTGTAATCTTCAGTACTGAAGATTGCAGAGCCAGCAACAAAGGTATCTGCGCCAGCTTCAGCTACTTCACGAATGTTGTCAATTTTTACACCGCCGTCAATTTCTAAACGAATATCTCTACCGCTTGCATCGATCAGTTTTCTGACTTTACGACATTTTTCCAATGTATGAGGAATAAAAGACTGCCCGCCAAAACCAGGGTTAACCGACATTAATAAAATCATGTCTAGTTTGTCCATAACGTTTTCTAGTGCATGTAGTGGTGTTGCAGGGTTAAATACTAGACCAGTTTTACAACCTCCTTCTTGAATCATGCTTAATGTTCTGTCAATATGCTCTGATGCTTCTGGGTGAAAAGTGATATATGACGCGCCAGCTTTAATAAAATCAGGAATAATTCTATCAACGGGTTTCACCATTAAGTGAACATCAATTGGCGCACTAACGCCATGATTTCTAAGCGCTTCACATACCAAGGGGCCAATTGTTAAATTTGGTACGTAGTGATTGTCCATGACGTCAAAGTGAACGATATCTGCACCATCTCTAAGCACGTTGTCAACTTCTTCGCCTAGTTTAGCAAAGTCTGCTGCAAGAATTGAAGGGGCAATAAAATTAGCTTGTTTCATGGGTTTCTCCTTATATGGGGGGGGTGGGGTTGGTTTTATTGTTATTTTACCTAAACGTTAATAAGCTATTGCCAGTCATTTCATCTGGTTTTTCAATGTCCATCATTGCTAATAGAGTTGGTGCAATGTCTGATAATGTGCCTTTTTCTGGCTTGGCAATGTTCACTTTACGCTCACCAACAAAAATTAAAGGCACTGGGTTGTTGGTGTGTGCTGTGTGCACTTCATGTGTTTGTGGGTTAATCATTTGTTCTGCGTTGCCATGATCGGCGGTGATTAGCATTTCGCCACCAACGGCAAACATGGCTTTGTGGACAATACCTAAGCAACTATCAACGGCTTCAACAGCTTTAATGGTGGCGTCTAGTTTGCCAGAATGCCCCACCATGTCTGTGTTGGCAAAATTGCAAATAATTAAATCATACTTTTGACTTTCAATGCTTTCAACCAATGCGTCTGTTAGTTCAAATACACTCATTTCAGGCTGTAAATCATAAGTGGCAACATCAGGCGAAGGAATTAGTATACGATCTTCGCCATTAAAGGCTTGTTCGATGCCACCGTTGAGGAAAAAAGTGACGTGTGCATATTTTTCAGTTTCGGCAATTCTAAGTTGGGACATGCCTAAATTTGATAAATATTTACCTAAAACATTATTCAATTTAGAAGATGGATAAGCCGCCGGTAAATTAAAGTCTTTTTTGTATTCAGTTAGGCAAACAAACTGTGTTGGGATAAATGTTCCACGTGAAAATCCTTGAAGGTTTTCATCAGTGAAGGCGCGTGTAATTTGCCTAGCACGGTCTGCGCGATAATTCATAAAAATTAACACATCACCTTTTTTAATTGAGACCGATACTTTAACTGAGGTTGATTGGATGAATTCATCGGTTTCGCCGCGTGCGTATGCTAATTCAACAGCATGTAGGGCAGATTGGGCTAAAAACTTCGCCTTACCTTTTGCGATAAGTTCATAAGCACAACGTATGCGCGACCAGCGATTGTCTCGATCCATTGAAAAGTATCGACCGATAATGCTAACAATTTCCCCTGTACCAAGGGCGACCATTTTAGCTTCAAGTTTTTGGATGTATTTTTTGGCACTTTTTTGTGCACAATCTCTACCATCCGTAAATAGGTGTAAATAGACGTCTTTGCAGCTTTGTTTGTGCGTCATTTCCAACATGGCGTGGATTTGTTCTTCGTGTGAATGTACACCGCCATCAGACAAAAGCCCCATAATATGAACCGCTTTGTTGTTATCATTTGCGTATTCTAGTGAACTCTTTAAGGTTGGGTTTCTAAAGAAGTCACCATTTTTAAGCTCATTATGAATGCGAGTAAAGTCTTGTTTAACAATGCGTCCTGCGCCTAGATTAAGGTGTCCTACTTCTGAATTGCCCATCTGCTGCCCAGGCAAGCCAACGTTTTTACCGCTGGTGTGGATTAATGAATTGGCGAACTCCGTGTTAAGCTTATCCCAAATAGGCGTATTTGCCATCGCAATGGCGTTGCCTTCAATATTGTTAGAATACCCCCAACCATCTAGGATTAATAGTAGTTTTGTTTGTCTTTTAGATTTCATTAGTAAAATTCATATCAACTATACATTAAATAGAAAATGCATCACATCGCCATCTTGAACGATATATTCTTTGCCTTCTGAGCGCAATTTTCCAGCCTCTTTTGCGCCTTTTTCACCACCAAATTCAATAAAATCAGAAAATGTGACGGTTTGGGCGCGAATAAAGCCTTTTTCAAAATCACCGTGAATTTTTCCAGCAGCTTGCGGAGCGTTGTCACCAATGTTAATTGTCCATGCGCGCACCTCTTGCACGCCAGCAGTAAAATATGTTTGCAGTCCTAATAATTGATATCCTGCTTTAATTAATCTGTCCAGCCCTGATTCGCTTTGCCCCATTTCGGATAGAAATTCTTGCTTTTCATCTTTGTTTAATTCGGCAATTTCAGCCTCAATTTCAGCACAAATAGCAACAGTTTGTGCGTTTTCGCTGTGGGCGCATTTTTCTATTGCTTCCAAGTGAGTGTTATCAACAAAGCCGTTTTCGCTTACGTTGGCAACGTATAAGACGGGTTTAATGGTGAGCAGTTGAAGTCCTTTTAATAGTTTTAATTCTTCCTCGTCAAATGAGAGTGTTCGGACACTTTTTCCCTGCTCAAGCATAGGCAATATTTTTGCCAATAGGTTTTTAAGGGGGGCGCCATCTTTTTGACCCGACTTAGTGTTTTTAAGGGCTTTTTGATATAGTTTTTCAACCATATCTAAGTCAGCTAAAATAAGTTCAGTGTTGATAATTTCAATATCATCAAGCGGTGCAACCTTTCCTGATACGTGAATAATGTCATCATCATTAAAGGCGCGAACGACGTGAATGATGGCGTCTGTTTCACGGATATTGGTTAAAAATTGATTGCCCAGGCCTTCGCCTTTTGAGGCGCCTTCGACTAATCCAGCAATATCAACAAACTCCATTGCGGTGGATAGAATTTTTTTAGGGTTAACAATTTTTGCCAACTCATCTAAGCGCAAGTCATTCACAGGCACAATGCCAATATTTGGTTCAATTGTGCAAAAAGGGTAGTTAGCAGACTCAATGCCAGCCTGAGTTAATGCATTAAACAAGGTTGATTTCCCAACATTTGGCAAGCCTACTATGCCACATTTAAATCCCATTTTTAATCATTCCTTTAAATTATTTATTCTTTTGTGTGTAAAGTTTTTATGGCTTTATCAAACTTGCCTTTAATTATCTCTTCAATGACTTGCAGCGAATCACTCAAAGCGTCTTGTATTTTTTCTAATTCGTTTTTGCTGGGCACATGTAGCACAAAGCTAGCCACCTGTGATTTATCGCCTGGGTGACCTATGCCAATTCTTAGCCGGTGAAACGCTTTAGTACCTAAGGCTTTAATGGTGTCTCTTAAGCCATTATGACCGCCATGACCGCCATTAAATTTAATTTTTGCAATGCCAGGGTTGATATCTAGCTCATCATGTACAATCAATATTTCATCAGCATTAATTTGATAAAAATTAGCAATGCTTTGAATAGATTGTCCCGAACAATTCATAAATGTAGTGGGCTTGAACAATCGAACATTGTGACCAGATATATTAACTTGGGCGACTTCACCAGAAAACTTAGTTTCTTTTTTAAAATTACCAGCGTATAGACGAGCCAAAGCATCACAAAACCAAAACCCCACGTTGTGACGATGAGACTGATAGTCTTTGCCTGGGTTGCCCAAGCCAGCAATCAACTTTATCGTCATGTTAGTTCAGTATAAATTATGAATCTGATTTATCTTTGTCAGCGTTACTACTTTCGGTATTTTCATCTTCAGCATCTTCAGCATCTTCAGCGACAACAGGTGTTTCTTCTTCAATTTCAGCCATTTTTCTAGGCTCTTGAACCGCAGCAACACTTTGATCGTGTGCTTCAATATCGCCATGTGTTAATGCGGTAATAATCACGCCTTTTGGCATGTTAAGATCTGTCAAACTAACATGTTCGCCTATTACAAGGCTACTGATGTCAATATTAATAGCGTGAGGTAAGTCTGTTGGCAAGCAAGAAACCTCAATCGAAGTAACAAACTGGTTAAGAATTGCACCTAGGCGCATTGCTTCGTTATCTTTTTCGCCATTAAAGTGTAAAGGGACGCTGGTGACAATAGCTTGTTTTAAGTTAATACGCAAAAAATCAACATGAGTGAGGATGTTTTTAGCAGGGTGGCGTTGTAAATCTTTAATAATTACAATCTCTTTTTTCTTATCAACCATTAGATTAAGTACCGAAGTGTAAGACTCCTCGTTTTCCAATAGGTGGGTAATTTCAAAAACATCCAAGGTGATATTGTTAGGGGCTTTGCCAGCGCCATAAACAATAGCAGGAATTTTATGATTGCGACGTAGGCGGCGGCTCGCACCTTTGCCTTGATCGTCTCTTGTTAAAGCGTTAATTGTTAAACTCATGCTGACACTCCAAAAAATAAAAAAACACCGCAGTGGGCGTTACTTACATAAAAGATATATTTTGCGACCAAATATATCAAGAGGGTTATTTTACCCGAAAATCTAATCAAAAGTAAAACAACAAAATTTCTATGCTTGAACTGGGAAAGTTATTTATTTAGACTTGAGCCAAAACATTAAAGCAATAATACTGCTGAGCAAGCTTGGCAGCCAAAACGAATTAACCGCTAAAATGCCACTGAGGATAGCCAAAGCACCAGAAAAAATAGCATAAGTTTGCCTGTTTGCATTGTCTTTGAGTTGGCTAACAATGCTATTGGTTTGCTGGGCATAAAGATGCCCCATGTCTTTTATTTTGTTTAATTGTTTGAGTACATTAATAGTTAGAGCAGGCAACTCTGGAATATCTTTTAGGAGTTGCGGCGCTTGGTCTTTTATTTTCTTAAAGGTGTTTTTCACACTGTATTTTTCTTTAACTAAATCTTCTAAAAAAGGTTTTGCAGTTGTCCATAAGTCAAGTTGTGGGTATAGTTGCCTACCAAGCCCTTCAATATTTAATAAGGTTTTATCTAATAATAACAGTTGTGGCTGAATGGTGATGTCAAAATTTTTGGACTCTTGAATAAGTTCAAGCAACACTTGTCCAAAAGAGATTTCACCTAGGGGTTTTTCAAACATTGGCTCACAAATTCTTTTAACAGCAGCCTCAAAGGCAGATATGTCTGTTGTTGGGCTTATCCAGCCAGAGTCAATATAAGTTTGGGCTACTTTTTTATAATCTTGGTTGAAAAAAGCCAGAAAAATATCCGCTAGAAAGTCTTTGTCAGTCTCGGTAAGCGTGCCCATAATGCCAAAATCAACCCCTATATATTGCCCGTTAGTATTGACAAAAATATTACCAGGGTGCATATCAGCATGGAAAAAATTATGCTCAAAAACTTGAGTGAAGAAAATAATTACACCTTCTTCTGCCAATCGTTTCATGTCAATATGATTGGCTTTTAGTTGTTGAATATCGCCCACTGGAATGCCATGAATACGTTCGGTGGTTAGAATGTTCTTATGGCACAAGTCTGGGTAAACTTTTGGAATGTAAAGTAGGTTAGAATTTTTAAAATTTTTGCCAATTTTTTCACAGTTCTTAGCCTCAATGCGCATGTCTAGCTCATTTAGGATAATGCCTTCAAACTCTGCCACGACTTCTATAGGGCGTAGTTTTTTACTAATTGGATGTTTATTAAATAGCCTTGCTAAGGCGTACATTAGTTTAATATCACGCCTGATGGCTTTATCGATATCTGGTCTAACCACCTTAACCACTACTTCATTGTTGTCATGGGTTAGTGCGGTGTGCACTTGGGCAATTGAGGCTGAGGCTAGAGGCTTAATATCAAAGCGCTTAAATAAACGATTAGTAGGCGCGCCTAGTGATCGTTCAATAATTTGCTTAGCCTTTATCGGGTCAAAAGCGGGGCAGTTGTCTTGCAATTTTGCTAATTCATCACCAACATCCTCTGGTAGCAAGTCACGCCTAGTGGAAAGCGTTTGCCCAAATTTGATAAATATAGGGCCTAACTCCTCTAATGCTAAGCGAATGCGCTCGCTTCGTGTGTATTTTTTAACAGGAAAGTAATGCCAAGGAATGAGATATACCAAAGGCTTGAAACCTTTCAACAGTGGTGTTGATAACACCAGGGAGTCAAGGCGATAACGCATTAAAACACGAGAAATTTTAATAAATCTTAGAAGGCTATGCATGCTAACTGTTTTTATGTTTGTATTGTTCAAATTTAATTGGATTGATTAACAAGGCGGTTAGCCCATCTTTAATTATCTCAAGCGGGTTGTTTGATTCCATGTTAGTAGGGTTGAATTTTTTCGTTAGTTTTCCAAGTTGGTTAGCAATTATATCGCCTGTGTATTTTGATGCTATTTCTTCTAGGTCGATATCAACTTCTTTTAGTAAATCAACCAATAATTGAGCAGTTTTAACGTCACCATGAATGCTGATTTTATCTTGTCTAAGCAACTCAGTTAAATCTTCGCCATGGAGCAAGGATATAAACACCATAGATTTGAGTTTAATATCAACATCTGTGGGTTTGTTAGTGGCGGACAAAACAAATATTCGCTCATTGGCACATACAAAGTGGACATCCAGTGGTAAGTCTTGTAAAGAAAAACCAATCGTTTTGCCATTAAGTACGCTAATACCAACTTCGCCGTTAGTAATTAAACGGTTTAACGCCTGCTCAAGGATAATGGTTTGCTTATGCCAAAAAATTGCAAAGGGTTGCATTAGGTTTTATACTTTGATGCCTTTATGCAAAGCAACAATACCGCCCGATAAATTATGATATTCGCAAAAGTCAAAGCTTGCATCCAGCACCATACCTTTAAGGGTTTCTTGGTCTGGATGTTTGCGGATTGATTCAGCCAGATATTGATATGAAGCCTCATCATCAGCAATAATACCACCGAGTTTTTGTATAATATTGAATGAATAAAAGTCGTATAATTTTTTTAATAATGCAGAATCAGTTGTTGAAAACTCTAAAATCAACAAACAACCACCAGGCTTTAAAATACGATACACCTCTTTAAGTGCTTGGTCTTTGTCAGTCACATTTCTAAGGCCAAAAGCAATGCTCACACAGTCAAATGTGCTGTTATCAAAGGGCAAGTATTCTGCGTTGAGTTGTATAAACTCAACACCAAAAACACCCTTATTGATTAAGTTTTTACGACCTTCATTCAACATAGCAGCATTTATATCGCTTAGTATGACCTGCCCACTGTCACCCACTTTTTTCCTAAATTCGATGGCTAAGTCGCCAGTGCCACCAGCAATATCTAGCACTTTATCGCCATCCTTAACATTGCTTGAAGCAATCGTATAACGCTTCCAAAGACGGTGTGCACCAAAGGACAGTACATCGTTCATTAGGTCGTATTTGCCTGCAACAGAGTTAAAAACATCCCTAACTAAACTTTGTTTGTCGTTTGTGGCGACCTGCTTAAACCCAAAATGTGTGGTATTTTCCATGATTATTTTTTAGGATAGTCTCTAAAATCAGCCCCTGTATAGACCTGTGTGGGTCTGAAAATGCGATTGTGTCTAACTTGTTCATGCCAATGAGCTGTCCATCCGGCAGAGCGAGCCATGGCGAAAATAGGCGTAAAGTGTGTTTGCGGGATTTTAAAAATTTCGGCGTATAAAATGCCTGAGTAAAAATCTACATTTGGATAAACGCCTTTGCTTGATAGTAATTCTTCACAAATTTTCTCTACCTCTAGTGCAGTTTCAAAGCGTTTAGAAAGGCGCATGTTGGATTTTTTGACATAGGCTTCAATCATGGCTTGTAAAATACTTGCACGAGGGTCTTTAACGCTATATTCTCTATGTCCCATACCCCAAATGACTTGCTTGTTTTTTAAGCGGTTTTTAATATAAGCACGAGCATTTTTAGCATCACCAATTTCATCCAACATTTTAAGTACATCTTCATTTGCACCACCATGTAATGAGCCTGCTAAAGTGCCAACTGCAGCTGAAATCGAAGCAAAGGGATTGGCAAGCGTGGAGGCAGTTACCAGGGCAGAAAAAGTTGAGGCATTAATGGTATGCTCTGCATGCAAAATTAAACAAGCATCAAAAAGCTTAACAATATCATCATTAGGCTCTTCTCCAAACGACATATATAAAAAATTCTTAGCGTATGACATTTCTTTGCTGGGCGGAATAGGGTCATAACCAACACTAATACGTGCCCACATTGCCACTAGAGTGCTCATATTAGAAATAATTTTAGTCAACGCGCTTTGTGTGTAGACAGAATTGGGGTTTTGTGCACCAGCATCGGGATAAAACGTTGCCATAGCAGCAATGGCAGTTTGCAAAACATCCATTGGGTGCCCAGTGGCGGGCAAAGACCACATCATAGAACGGATATTGCGCTTTACTTCATAGCGCTTGTGTAAAACATCTTTAAAGTTATCCAGACTATTTTCGTCTGGCAGCTCTCCATCTCGAAGTAGCATAGACACTTCTTCAAAAGAAGCGTATTTAACCAAGTCTTCAATTGAGTAGCCACGATAAGCCAAAATACCATTTTTCCCATCAATAGAAGAGATGGAAGATTCTGTTGCAGGAATGCCTGCCAAGCCTGGGATATATTCAATCATAATTTATACCGAGAAAGACGAGCCACAACCACAAGTGGTTTTTGCATTTGGGTTATGAATAATAAAGCGTGCGCCTTGTAAGTCTTCTAAGTAATCAACAGTTGCACCAATTAAGTATTGATAACTCATGGGGTCAACCACTAATTGTACGCCACCATTTTCAACACTTGAGTCGCCTTCTTTATAGGCTTCATCAAAAGTAAAGCCATAGGAAAAGCCAGAGCAACCACCACCTGTGATATAAACACGCAAATGCAAGTTGTCATTTTTTTCCTCTTCAATGAGCGTTGATACTTTTTTAGCTGCATTGTCGCTAAAAACAATGTCAGCCTTTTCTAAAACTTGTTCTGTTTCCATGTTGCCTCCTTATGGCAATAAGCCAACCTGTTCCAACCCTAAACCTTCATCAAGTCCAAACATGAGGTTCATGTTTTGAATGGCTTGCCCTGAGGCGCCCTTACCTACGTTATCAATAACCGTCATAATAATAAGTTTGTTATTTGATTTTTGAATGCCAATATGGCAATTATTCGTACCTTTAACTGATTTGGTTTGTGGATAAATGCCAGCTGGCAGTACATAAATAAACTGGCTGTCTTGGTAGTGATTTTCAAACAATTCTTGTGCGTCGATGTCCTTTGTTAAATCAACGTAAATACTGGCAAGCATGCCCCGAGTCATGGGTATCAAGTGTGGGGTAAAGATAAAATCCACATCTGTATTTGCAATATCTGTTAACACTTGTTGTGTTTCAGGCTTGTGGCGGTGTTGATTAACATTATAAGGCTTTAAGGACTCATTTACTTCGCAAAAAAGTGTGGCAATATTAGCGCCTCTACCTGCGCCACTAACGCCTGATTTGCAATCAGCAATAATACTTTTTGTGTCAATGGCATTTGCTTCAAGTAAGGGCTTAAGTGCTAGCGTGATTGCAGTCGGGTAGCACCCAGGATTGGCAACCAAGGTGGCGTTTTTGATTTGTGAACTATAAACTTCAGGCAAGCCATAAACGGCATTTTCTAATAAAGAACTTTGCGTATGTGCCATGCCGTACCATTTGCTCCATTCAGCGCTATCTTTAATGCGAAAATCAGCACCTAGGTCAACTATTTTGATGCCTTTGTCTAAAAATTGACCAACGCTATTCATAGCCACGCCGTGCGGTGTGGCAAAGAAAATGACGTCGCATTCAAACAATGTCTTATCATTTGGCGCAACAAAGTTAAGACCAACATAGCCTATTAGACTGGGAAATTCCTCAACAACTGGCTTGCCAGCATTTGCCCTTGAGCATAGGACAATAATTCTTGCGCTTGGGTGGTTATGTAAAAGACGTATAAGTTCCAGTCCTGTGTACCCAGTAGCGCCAATAATACCTACTTTAATCATATTAATGAGCTCCCAGCATTTTTTCTAGATAGTGGATATTCATACCACCTTTTTGGAAGGTTTTATCATCCATAATTCTTCTTTGCAAGGTAATATTGGTTTTAATGCCATCAATCACCATTTCATCAAGTGCATTTTGCATTTTGATAATAGCACCTAGTCGAGTATCAGCAAAAGTAATCAATTTACCAATCATGGAGTCATAATAAGGTGGCACGGTATAGCCATTATATATATGTGAATCAACGCGTACGCCTAAACCACCAGCGACATGATATTGGGTGATTTTCCCTGGTGAAGGCATAAAATTGTTAGGGTCTTCGGCATTAATACGACATTCAATAGCATGACCCTTGATGTGTACTTCATCCTGTGTAAATGAGAGTGTTTGACCATCAGCAATGCGTATTTGTTCGCGCACAATGTCAATACCAGTAATCATCTCGGTGACAGGATGCTCTACTTGAATGCGAGTATTCATTTCTATGAAATAGAATTCATCATTTTCGAATAAAAATTCAAACGTGCCGGCACCACGATAGTTAATGGCTTTACAAGCATCTGCGCAAGCGCTACCGATTTTGTTGCGTAGTTCTGTTGTAATGCCGGGTGCTGGCGCTTCTTCTACCACTTTTTGGTGGCGTCTTTGCATTGAGCAGTCACGCTCGCCTAAGTGTACGACATTGCCATGTTCGTCAGCTAATATTTGAATTTCAACATGCCTAGGTGTGGTTAAAAATTTCTCCATATACACTTCGCCATTGCCAAAAAAGTTAAGTGCTTCTGTTTTAGTCAGCTCAATTGAATCAAGTAGGTCGGATTCTTTTTCAACCACACGCATGCCACGACCACCGCCACCGCCAGAGGCTTTGATGATAATTGGAAAGCCAATATCACAAGCAAGTTTAGTGTTTTGAGTGGCATATTCAGTCAAACCACCATCTGACCCAGGCACACAGGGTACGCCAGATTTTTGCATGGCCTCAATGGCGGCAACTTTATCACCCATTACGCGAATATTATCCGCACGCGGACCAATAAAAATAAAACCACTTTCTTCAACGCGTTGTGCAAAATCTGCACTTTCAGATAAAAAACCATAACCAGGATGAATGGCATCAGCGTGAGTAACCTCTGCGGCAGCAATCAGTGCGGGGATGTTTAAATAACTGTCTTTTGATGGATGTGGGCCAATACATACAGCCTCATCAGACAAACGCACATGCTTAAGGTTTTTGTCTGCTGTTGAATACACAGCAACGGTTTTGATGCCTAATTCCTTACAAGCTCTTAAAATTCTGAGTGCAATCTCGCCACGGTTAGCAATGAGAACTTTGCGAATTTTGTTCATTGGTGTCATTGAATGACGACTAGTGTTTGACTAAATTCAACCGCATCACCATCTGTACATAAGATTTCAGTGACTGTTCCAGATTGGTCTGCTTCAATTTGGTTCATGATTTTCATGGCCTCAACGATACAAATTGTATCGCCTTGGCTGACATGTTGACCAATTTTAACAAAAGCATCAGAAGCGGGCGATGCTGCGCCATAAAAAGTACCAACCATAGGTGAAGTGATAGGATGTCCATTTACTGTTGGTGTATTATTCTCAGATGGCACTGCTACTGTAGAGGGCTCTGCTGGTACTACGACAGGGGTTGTTATTGCTACTGCTGGTGCTATTGGGGCGTTGCCATAGCGCGAGATACGCACGGATTCTTTACCTTCAACAATTTCAATTTCATTCATGCCAGATTGTTCTAGCAATTCCATTAATTTTTTTACTTTACGAATGTCCATTCATAACCTCTTTAATTGTTGAATATATTGAATTGCGGCTTGTAGTGCAAATTCATAGCCTTGAGCGCCAAAGCCTGAAATGACACCTTGTGCAATGTCTGAAAAATAAGATTGTTTGCGAAAATCTTCACGCTTATACACATTGGACAAATGAATTTCGCTAAATTCAATACCTACAGCAAGCAGAGCATCACGTAAAGCGACTGATGTGTGTGTAAAAGCCGCAGGGTTGATAATGATATATTGAACGCCGTTATTTACAGCATTGTGAATATGTTCAATAAGGACTACTTCTGAATTGTCTTGATGATGTTCAAGCGTAAGCCCAGCGTCATTTGCTATTTTTGCAAGATTACTGGCAATGTCATCTAGTGTTTGTGTACCGTAATAATCAGGCTCACGAGTGCCAAGCAAATTAAGATTAGGTCCGTTTAATAATAGAACATCCATTTGTTAACAAGTAGAATTTAAATAAAATTGATTTTACCACCAATATCATGCACGTTAATAGCGTTTTACCAACGCTTTCGATCGTTTTATTTAGTTTTATTTAGTTGTTTGAGAAAGTCTTGCGCGCTAATTTCGCCAACAATTCTTTGCGAGCGATTTTCAATGCCGTTTTTGAAGAACAAAATAGCAGGCGGACCAACAATATCAAATCGTTTCATCAATGCTTTATCATTGGCATTGTTTTCAGTCACATCAGCTTGAAGTGCTATAACATTAGCCATTTCGTTAATCACATTAGCATTAGAAAATACAAAACGCTCAAGTTCTTTACAAGAGATGCACCAGTCAGCATAAAAATCTAGCATAACAATTTGGTTGCTACTTTTCGCTTTTGCTAGAATTTGGTCTAGTTCATCCACCGATTTGATGCGTTCAAATTTTATATGTACTGATTCGGTTGCCACACTTGATGTGCCCCAGTCTGATAATGGCTGTAACATGTCGCCACCACCGCGTGCTACCAACACCCAAAGCAAGATACCATAGCCCAGCATAATTAAACCTAAGGCTTTGAAAACACGTTGCCAAGGGCTTGAAGCGCTTGTTTGTGTGTTCAGTGTGCCCATTGCAATTGGCGATATGGTAATGAGCATCGCCCATAATGCAAGTGAGGCAAGGGGTGAGATAATCCTATCAAGCATATAAATTGCCACGGCTAGCATTAAAATACCAAAGATGTATTTAACATTATTCATCCAGCTACCTGCTTTAGGTAGTTTGCTTACGCCCGCACCAACCGCAATAAGTGGCGCGCCCATACCTAAACTCATCACAAACAGCGATAGTCCGCCTAATAATGCGTCGCCAGTTTGCCCGATATAAATCAGCGCACCTGCTAACGGTGGCGCAACACAAGGCCCCACAATGAGTGCTGATAAAAACCCCATTACAGCCACACCAATCAGGTGCCCGTTTTCTTGATTGCTACTTATTTTTGCGATTTTTCCTTGTAAACCAACAGGCAGTTGAATCTCATAATAACCAAACATAGAAAACGCCAAGGCGACAAAAATCAAACTGAAAATAGCCAGTATCCAAGGGGCTTGGAACAACACTTGTAAATTTTCACCAAAATAACCTGCTAATACACCTGCAATTGAATAAGTTACGCTCATGGATAATACAAACACAATGGACATAATTAGTGCTTTTTTGGTGCTAACTCCACCTTTTTGGCCTACAATAATGCCTGACAGAATTGGGATCATTGGAAACACGCAAGGGGTTAATGACAGCAATAAGCCAAAACCAAAGAAACTCGCCAATATTAATAATATGTTGTCTTGTTGGAGTAGTGCGGTAATTTTATCAGTTTCGTTTAATTCAACTTGTGCAACATTGGGTGCTTGAACTTTCTCAGGCATGGTATTGATATTAGAGTTGCTCGCCTGAAAAGGCAACATAATGTTTTTGGTTTTTTCTTGTGGCGGATAACAAACGCCACCCTCCCAACAGCCTTGATATTTAACGATAAGAGTAATTGGTTGAGTACTGACATCAGTGAGCGGAATCTTAACTTCTAATACACCTTTGTGAACCTCAATTTTGCCAAAGAACTCATCGTCTTTAATTTTTCCTTTTGGAAAGACAATATTGCCAAATTTTGCCCCTTTGATATCAAAGAAAAACTTATTATGGTATAAATAATATTCTTGATGAATGGACCATCTTGCTAGTAGCGTATTAGCATCAATTGCCACCACTGAAAATTTAAATGCATCGTCTGCAGGTAGAGGCTCATCAGAGATTGGAATGATTTTCTCAACAATTGATTGTGCCTTGTTAGTGACTTGTGAAAATAGATTAAATGCATTGTCAGCCAAGGGGGGCGTTGAGCGTATTGAGCCGATATCAAGTGTAACTGATTTAGTAATAGGTGGATAGCAGACACCTAAATCAGCACAACCTTGATAATTAACGGTTAGTAAAATAGATTTGGCATCATCATTAAGAACAGGAACCACCACTGTGGCATGATTGCGATAAACCCCAATTTTGCCAAAAAATTCATCATTTCTAGTTTTTGCTTTTGGGAACTTGGCACTGCCTAGTTGGTTAGAAAAATCAGCAGAAATCCTAATCTTTTCTTTATAAAGATAGTAGTCTTTAGCAATGTCCCAAGTAAGTAGTATTTCATTATTAACCACTTTAGCCTTAAAGGCAAACGCACTATCTATTGGCAACAAATCGTTTTCTGCTTGTACTAATGAAAATGCGGACAATAATAAAAACAAGGGTAGTAATAAACGTTTCATGCCTCTCTCCTCAATGTGTCAATTGTTCCTTACTATATTACACGCTTAGTTGTAGCAAATAAATATTATTTACGAACATTGATGTCAATGCCCTGTTTAAGCAATTCTCTTTGTTTATACGCAAGATAGGCGTTATAAGTTGCAAATTCTTGATAAAAATCACCACTCACGTAGCGCAATACTTCTTGAAAATGAAAGTTGTATAAAAATCCATCAATGCGGGTGATTTCATCGCCTTCATTAAACAAAACAATACCAGGTCGGTAATTGAGTTTGAGTTGTTGTACCCAGTCTTTAGGCGTGGTTTGGTTGCCTTTATTATCAATAATAGTTTGTGTGGAGTTAGCATCAAAACGCACCACACTAAAAGCGTTAAACTCATTGACGACAGCACTGTCTTTGAGCGTTGTGTTATAAAAATAAGCACAAGCGTCGCAACTTTTATCTTCAAAAATTATGGCTAATGGCGTTTTAAGAGTGGAAAAATCCTTAATTTTTTGAAACATTTCGTGGTTTTGCGGTTGGTAATCGCTCGTTTTTTTGGTTGTTTCAATATATTGTGCTAAGGTTAACTCTGCATACGCTTTGCTATATATGTAGTCTAAAACTTTTTTCAATTTTTTAGGCTTGCGATAGCCATTTGTTCGTGCTACTACTTCATTTTTTTGATTTAAAAAAATCACAGTCGGTGTATATTGCACTTCGACTTGTGCTGCTAGTTCTTTCTCGCTCAACGATTGATTTTCATTAATTGCCACTTCTTTGTCGCCTCGAATATTAATAGCAATCACGTCAAAATGTTGCTGAATAAATTTTTTAAGCGACGGCTGATTAAAATCTTTCACCATTTGGTCGCAATAAGGACATTCATCTAAATGAAAGAATAACAACACATGTTTATTATTCTGCTTTGCCTCATCAACATCGTCAGCAATTTCTAAAAAACCGTCTTTAAACCAGGGCAACATTGCGTGTGTTACACCGCCAGTAATTACGCCTGATTTTATAGGCGGTTGTGTATTGGCAATGCTAGTAAATGTTAATATTATCAAAATGATAATAGGTTTTAGGTTATAAATTTTCATGTGCTTACTCTTGTTGGCATAATTTTAATATTTGTTGAGCGGTTACTTCCCCAATAAGGCGATGCTCTTTCCCGTAGTTATCAAATATAATCATTTCTGGAAGGTATTGAACGTTCAATACTTGGATTAATTTTACCTCTCTATCAATGTTAATTTTAAAAAAGTTGAATTTTTTTGTATATTTTGAGACCTTTGCAAATGATTCGACATAATTATATTTCCTTATGTAGAGTATTGATACTATCAAAATTGATAGTTTTTAAGAATTACATGACTGTATCAACACAAGCCAGTCTTTACAGTCATATTGTCCAGTTGGAGTGGTGTACTAATATTGAGTAAGTTGCGTTTTGGACTTGTAGTGATGAATGGATTGGACGTTACAATCAACAGAACTATAGCCAAATTGACCCAAAAATGCGTTATGCTGATACGCATCATATGCCCATATTTTGGGATGCTAGCCTGATTAAAGAACAACCAAGTCGTCAGTAATTGATCGAGATTAATTTTTGGCAAGATAGTTTGGAGATGGGAATAACTAGTGGCATTATCACCCCTATTCGTGGCGTTGCTAGTAGTAAAGGTTCATTGTGTGTTGTGTTTGACGCAAATACACCGAGTGATGAATTGGCGTTATTGCCAAATTGTGAAGTTTGGACAATGTATTTGCACAACCATGTGGAAAGTCTTTATGTCTCAGTGCAGCTACAAACTCCGTTGTCTAGGTGTGAAACAGAAGTGCTGGAATGGACAGTATCTGGCAAAACCTGTAGTGAAATCGCACAAATTCTAATCATTTCTCAAAATACAGTTTTATTTCATTTAACCAATCTACGCTATAAACTTGACGTGAATAATAAGCACCATCTTATTGCCCGTGCTTTGTCATTAGGCCTAGTTGAATTATAAAACGGCATTGTCTATTGGACAACCACTACCATTGCTGGACGAACCAAGCGACCATTTAAAGTAAAACCAAATTGTACGACTTCTAAAACAGAATTTGAGTCTTTGTCTGGCATGGGCATCATGGTAACGGCTTCGTGTAATTCTGGATTAAAGACTTCACCTTCTGGGTTAATCATTTCTACGCCAAATTTTTCTAGGGCTGAGAGGAAAACTTTATCGGTCATTTCTAGCCCCTCAACAACGTGTTTAACAGTGGCTTTTTCTTCTTGTGCGGTTTTAATGCCCATGCTTAACGAGTCTTTGACCTCAAGTAATGCTTTGACAAAACCATCCAATGCAAATTTGTGTGCATTTTCAACATCTTTGGCGTTGCGGCGTTTGAGGTTCTCCATTTCTGCTTGAGATCTTAGAAGTTTATCCCAATTATCTTTAGCAGATTGTTGTGCTTGGGCTAGTTGTTCTTGCAAATCATCATTTTTAGGCGTTTGTGAGGCAGCTTTAATGGCGGCTTCAATATCCTCTTTTTTTGTTGGGTTTTTTTTCTGGTTCTTATTTTCTGGTTTCTTTTTTGTCATTTTGTTGCTCAACTCATGTATATTTGTTAGAAGTATTGATCATGGGTAAGATTAAAATTATCCACAAAGTGCTTGATTATATGGTGACTATTTTAAAAAATTCAATCTTAATGATTAACAAATATGTTTAACACAATTGGAATTATTACCAAACCCTTTGATTCTGTGAGTGAAAACACAGCCATTGAGTTGAGTGAATTTTTATCAACCCAAGGCGTAGGCGTGGTGTTTGATGAAAAAAGCATTGCTCAACAAGCGGATTTGATTATTGTTTTGGGCGGTGATGGCTCGCTACTTAATACGGCGCGCAGTTTTGTTGATAACAACATCCCAATTTTAGGCATTAATCTTGGACAGTTAGGGTTTTTGGCAGATGTGCCACTAACAAGCATGTTTGATATCGTTTCTGAGGTTTTAAGTGGTGAATACACCAAAGAGGAGCGCTGTTTGCTGTCTTGTCAAACAGAACAGAACAACGAAACATTAGACAACTTTTTGGCGTTGAATGATGTGGTTATTCATCGAAAAGAGCATTTAAAAATGGTTGAGTTTGATGTTTATATTGATGATAAATTTGTCAGTAATCAGCGCGCCGATGGTTTGATTATTACCACACCGACAGGATCAACCGCTTATGCGTTATCCAGTGGCGGTCCTATTATGCATCCAGGTGTGAATGCTATTGGCTTGGTATCAATTTGTCCACATACCATGAGCCATCGTCCTTTGCTGGTTCCAGGCGATAGCGAAGTGGTGATTCAAGTGAAAGATTCAGACGATGGAGCAATTGTTAGTTTTGATGGGCAGACTTCAGTTGCTATTAAAGCTGGTGAAGATATTCGTGTGCGACAGCACAGTAGTTTTATTCATTTATTACACCCCAAGGATTATGATTATTTTGAGATTATTCGTTCTAAATTACACTGGGGTCATAAACTCTAATCGATGCTGTCTCAATTAAGTGTTAAAAATTTAGCGGTTGTTGAGGTCTTAGACTTGTCTTTTAAGCAAGGCATGAGTGTTGTTACAGGTGAAACAGGTGCAGGAAAATCCATTCTTTTGCAAGCCCTTAACTTGGCATTGGGTGGTCGTGGTGACGCCACATTGGTGCGTCTTGGCGCAGATAAAGCTGAAATTAATGCCAATTTTAATGTGGCTCATTATCCAAAAATCCAAAACTATCTTCAAGTGCAATCATTAGAAGATGAGGGCGAGTGTATTTTGCGTAGAGTGTTGAACGCTGATGGTCGTTCAAGGGCGTTTGTCAATGGTATTCATGTACCTTTGTCAGTAATGCGCGGTGTCGGTGAGTTGTTGGTTGATATGCATGGTCAGAACGAGCACCAACTTTTATTGCGCCCTAATCAACAACGGCAATTATTAGACACGTACGCTGATACGCAAGCACTTTGCGCTTCGCTTAATTTGGTGGTGAATGCATACAAACAAGTGAGCGGGCAAATTGAGGATCTGAATAACAGTTATCAAACAAGGCTACAACAACAAGAATTACTCACTCACCAGCTCAAAGAATTAAATGATGCAGTATTAAATGAACAAGAGCTAAGCACGATTGAGGCTGAATTTAAGGCCTGTGCAAACAGTGCGGCATTAATTGAGAAGGCTTCAGATGTGTTGAATCAGCTTGAAAATGAAGCGGGTATTAATACCCAATTATTAAGTGTTAATCACGCTTTATCTGAGGCGATAGACATGGACAAGGCGTTATCCCAAACTGTAGAATTACTCTCAAATGCTCAGTTGCAAACCCAAGAGGGTATTTATGAGCTCAACCACTATTTGAGCAGTTTATCTGTTGATGATGAAGCCGTTAAAATATTAGAGGCACGTCTTGGCGAATTGCATGATTTGGCTAGAAAGCACCATTGCCAAATTTCTGAATTATTAACCATCAAAAACAACATTAATTTGCAATTGGACGAGATAGGTGCTAATACGCACTCGCTTGATGAGCTTGCTCATCAAAGAAATCAATTGCAAACAGATTATCAAGAAAAAGCAGCACAACTCAGCAAAATTAGAACCAGCAAGGCACATGAGTTATCAAGTTTGGTCACACAAACCATGCAAGTACTGGGTATGCCTAGTAGTGAATTTTCATCTGCTTTACACTCTAAGCCTGATGGCGTGCATTTAAATGGTACAGAATCGGTTGATTTTTTAGTCAAAACCAACGCAGGGCAAGATTTTAAGCCTTTAAAAAAAGTCGCCTCAGGCGGTGAATTATCACGTATTTCATTAGCTATTTCAGTGATTAGTAGCGACAGCGAACACACCCATACTTTGATTTTTGATGAAGTAGATGTTGGCATTAGTGGTGCAGTGGCTGAAGTCGTTGGGAAAAAACTCAAACAATTAAGTATAGATTATCAAGTCATTTGTATTACCCATCTAGCGCAAGTTGCTGCTTTTGGTCATCAGCATTTACGTGTGCAAAAATCACAAGATAAAGACGGCGCACAAACCACAGTAATGCAGCTATCTAGCAATGAACGCGTGGATGAAATTGCGCGTATTTTAGGAGGCGCAACCATCACTGAGAAAACTCGAAATGCTGCTGCAGAAATGATTGAGATGAGTGCTTAATGTTTGAGTTTAACTGATGTTTTTACCTAAGAATTGCGACCAGTATCGACATCTGCCATCCAATCAATGCCAGACAATTCCCTAATTTATTTTTGAAATTCAAGCGTAACCCCCAAAAATTAATTACCAACAAAACCGCACAGACTGCAAATGACGTTATTATCAAGTCACTCACGCCACTTAAGCACTGGGTTAAAACCCTAACTTTTGACAATGGCAGAAAGTTTAGTTGGCATGATAGACTGGCTAAAGCATTAGATTATGGTGCTTATTTTGCTAAACTATATCACAGTTGGGAACGTGGACTAAATAAGAACCATAACGGCTTGTTAAGGCAATTATTCTCAAAGAAAATGGCTTTGGATATCAGCGAAAAAGAAGCCTTTATAGGGCAACGGATTTAATAAACAATAGACCTAGAAAACGCTTAGGGTGGAAGACCTTGTTTGAGGTTTTTGCATAGATGACTAGCAAGGACTATTTTTTAAATGGTAGTGTTGAACTTATAGGTTTAATTCACCTGATATTAATTGTAATAAGGCGTCATTTAACTGATTAAAATCATAAAAAACTACTTTTTTAATAAGCTATACCAGTATAATCTAAACTTTGTGAGTTTGATAGCGATAGATATTTTGGCAACAAACAATGGACGGCCAAAGGCGCAATTAGGCGTGTTGCTGATTGTGGGTATTTATTTTGCCATCAATGGTGTGGCTTTAGCAGCAATTTATGGCAGCATGATTAGTTTGTTAAATACAGGTTTGATTAATAGGCACACAAACAAACAAACAAGACAATCAGATATTAGCGCAGGGGCTAGTGTTGGCATGATGGCAGTGAGTGTTATTATGCGCATGGTTCTGCTGGCGGCATTGACTTTATTCGGCTTATTGATTCTAAAGTTATCGCCAGAGGCGTTAATTATTGGCTTGGTTTTGGGGCAAGTTGGTTTTTTAATAGACAGGGTTATAAATAAATAATGTCAGCGACAAATGAAGTCATAACTTCTGGTAGCTATATTAAGCACCATTTACAAAATTTGACATACGGTCAATTTCCAGATGGGCATTGGGGGCTTGCGCACACTGTAAGCGAAGCAAAAGAAATGGGTTTTTGGGCTTTTCATCTTGACACATTAGGTGTTTCCTTTGTATTAGGTGCTTTATTTTTAATTTTTTTTTACCAGGTGGGTAAAAAAATGACCTCTGATACTCCTTCAGGCGTGCAAAATTTTGTTGAAAGCGTGATTGATTTTATTAACGAAAGTGTTCGTGGCTCGTTTAATGGTCAAAACCCTATGGTTGCACCATTGGCTCTCACTACTTTTATTTGGATTATGCTGATGAACACCATGGATTTGGTGCCAGTCGACTGGTTGCCATACGTAGCACAGCAAGTTGGTGTTTGGTTTGGCGCTAATCCGCATCACGTTTTCTTTAAAGTGGTGCCAACCACTGATCCGAATGCGACCCTTGGCATGTCTATTGGTATTTTCATTCTTATTATTTATTACAGCATCAAGGAAAAAGGTGCGGGTGGTTTTGCAGCAGAATTAACCTTCCATCCATTTGGAAAAATGATGTTGCCGTTTAATTTGTTCTTAGAAGGGGTGAATTTAATTGCCAAGCCTGTTTCATTGGCATTGCGTTTATTTGGTAATATGTATGCAGGAGAGATGATTTTTATTCTCATCGCTTTATTGCCATTCTGGATTCAGTGGGGCTTGTCTTTGCCATGGGCAATTTTCCATATTTTGATTGTATTGTTACAGGCCTTTATCTTTATGACTTTGGTCATTGTGTATATGGACATGGCTCACCAAAAAGAGCATTAATTATTTTATAAATAGGAGTAAAAAATGGAACAAAGTATTTTATTTTTGGCAGGTTCGATTCTAATGGGCTTGGGCGCGCTGGGCGCAGCAGTTGGTATTGGTATTTTAGGTGCAAGATTTTTAGAAGGAGCAGCGCGTCAGCCAGAGCTGATTCCAATGCTTAGAACGCAAATGTTTATTGTCATGGGCTTGGTGGATGCAGTACCAATGATTGCTGTTGGTATTTCAATGTATATTTTATTTGCGGTTGCAGCATAAAATAAAAAAACGATTTAAAATGCAAGGGTTGAGCTATGAATATTAATTTGACAATGTTTGGGCAGTTAATCATGTTTGCCATGTTTACTTGGTTTTGCATGAAATTTGTTTGGCCGCCTATTGTGATGGCTATGGAAGAGCGTAAAAAACGTATCGAAAGTGGCTTATTAGCGGCGGAGCGCGGTCGTTCTGAGCAAGAAGAGGCGCAAGCCAAATCTCAAGAGATGATTAACCAATCTAAAGACCAGGCAGCTGAGATTATTGCAAACGCCACTCGTCAAGCATCAAATATGGTTGAAGATGCAAAAGACATTGCTTTTAAAGAGGCAGGTAAGGTTAAGGAAAAAGCACAAGTAGAGCTTGAACAAGACACAATTCGCACTCGTAATGAGTTAAAAAACCAAGTATCTGACTTGGTTATGCAAGGCGTTAGTGCAGTGCTTGACAAGGAGGTTGATGCGAAGGCGCATCAACAAATGTTGGGTAAATTGTCACAATCGCTGTCGTAATTAGTTATGGAATTAGCCGTTATTGCCAAACCTTATGCTAGTGCAATTTTTGAATTAGCACAGCAAAATAAATCGCATTTGCAGTGGAAAATGGTTTTAGATGCAGGCGCACAATTGTTTTTTGATGAACAAATGCGTAGATTTATCGCCTCTCCTAGCGTTTTGGAACAAGATAAATTAAGCGCCATTAAGGCATTACTCAAGTCAATATTGGCAAGAGAGTTGAGTGAGCATGAGGCAACATTTATTGGCGTGCTATTAGACAATAATCGCACCGACGCATTGCCAAGCATTGCCACCTTGTTTGAAGGTTTGATGAACACAATAAATGATACTAAGGTGTTTAATGTCATTAGTGCTTATCAGTTAAGCGAACCTGAAAAAAAGAAAATTGAGAGTGATTTGGCAAATCAATACAACAAAGTAGTAAGCATTGACACCGCTATAAACAAAGACTTAGTAGGTGGCGTTATTGTTAAAGACGGTGATAAGGTTATCGATATGTCAATCAAAGCTCGAGTGAATGAGTTGGGATTGTGTTTATCAATAACACACTAAATTATTAAAATTTAAAGAGGAATGACTATGCAATTAAACGCTCATGAAATTAGTGATTTAATTAAAAAGCAAATAGAAGGATTTGACTTTACCGCTGAGGTACGCACAGAAGGTAGGGTGGTTAGTGTGAGTGATGGCATTGTTCGTATTCATGGTTTGGCCGATGTGCAATTTGGTGAGATGCTTGAATTCCCAAATAATACTTTTGGCATGGCACTTAACTTAGAGCAAGACAGTGTTGGTGCAGTTATTTTAGGCGATTATTTGCATATTTCAGAAGGCGACATCGTTAAATGTACCAATCGTTTAGTCGAAGTGCCTGTTGGTGAGGCTATGTTAGGTCGAGTGGTTAATCCATTAGGCAAGGCTATTGATGGCAAAGGTGATATTGATGCCCAAGAGACAAGATTACTAGAAATAATGGCACCCGGCGTGATTGATCGTAAATCAGTAGACCAGCCTATTCAAACAGGTATTAAGGCAATTGATGCGATGGTGCCAGTGGGTCGTGGTCAGCGTGAGTTAATTATTGGCGATCGTCAAACAGGCAAAACAGCTGTCGCGGTTGATGCGATTATCAATCAAAAAGATAGTGGCGTTCGTTGTGTATATGTTGCCATTGGTCAAAAAGATTCATCAGTAGCGGCGGTTGTGCGCAAATTAGAAGAACATGGCGCATTAGCAAACACTATTATTGTGACTGCAGGCGCTGCATCAGCACCAGCACTACAATACATTGCGCCTTATGTAGGGTGCGCTATGGCTGAGTATTTCCGCGATCGAGGCGAAGATGCACTGATTGTTTATGACGATTTAACCAAGCAAGCTTGGGCCTATCGAGAGGTTTCTTTATTGCTTAAACGCCCACCAGGGCGTGAGGCTTATCCTGGTGATGTGTTTTATTTGCATTCACGTTTACTTGAGCGTGCCTCACGTGTTAATGCAGAATATGTAGAAAAGATGACTAATGGCGAAGTTAAGGGCAAAACAGGCTCTTTAACAGCATTGCCAATTATTGAAACGCAAGGTGGCGATGTATCAGCGTTCGTGCCTACCAATGTGATTTCAATTACAGATGGTCAAATTTTCTTAGAAACGGACTTATTTAATGCAGGTATTCGTCCAGCGATTAATGCTGGTTTGTCAGTATCACGTGTGGGTGGTGCAGCGCAGACCAACATTATTAAAAAATTGGGTGGTGGTATTCGTCTTGATTTGGCACAATATCGTGAACTGGCGGCTTTTGCGCAATTTGCCTCTGATCTTGATGTAGAAACCAAGGCACAAATTGACCGTGGTCAGCGCGTGACAGAATTAATGAAACAAAATCAATACTCACCTTTATCAATTGCTGAAATGGCGACCTCGTTGTTTGCTGCTAATTCAGGCTTGTTAGATGATATCGAGGTAAATAAAGTAGTTGCTTTTGAAGCGGCACTTATCGTTTATATGAATGCAAACCAAGCACCATTGATGGATAAAATTAATCAAACAGGCGATTACGATGATGGAATTTCAAACGAATTACAAGCGGCAATTAATGACTTTAAGGCGAACCATACTTGGTAGAATGGGGTAGATAATGGCAGTTGGCAAGGAAATTAGAACACAAATTTCGAGTATTAAAAATACCCAGAAGATTACTTCGGCCATGGAAATGGTCGCAGCCTCTAAGATGAAAAAAGCGCAAAACAGAATGTTAGCGTCACGCCCTTATTGCGAAAAAATATCCAGCGTTATAGGGCATTTAGCTCATGCACATTCAGAATTTGAACATCCTTATATGAACAGTTCTGAAAAACTTCAGCGCATTGGTATTATTATTGTTTCAAGCGATAGAGGCTTATGTGGTGGTTTGAATACTAACTTGTTTAGGCATATTTTAAGACAAGTTGTTGAATATCAGGACAAAGGCATTGAAGTTGATATCTGCACCATTGGTAAAAAAGCAACCTCATTTTTTAAAAATTCTGGCTTAAACATCAAGTCTGCATTAACAGATTTAGGTGATGCGCCTCATTTTGATGATTTGTTAGGCGCGATTAAAATCATGCTTAACGGGTTTGATGCAGGCGAAACCCAGCAATTATCAGTTGCCTATAATAAATTTGAAAATACCATGACCCAAACACCTACAATTATGCAATTGGTGCCAATGGTAGCAAATGAATCGGACAATATGAACCACTATTGGGATTATATTTATGAACCTGATGCACAAGAAGTCTTAAGTGCGTTACTAGTGCGTTATATTGAGGCTTTGGTTTATCAAGGCTTGGTTGAAAACATTGCTTGCGAGCAATCTTCACGTATGATTGCAATGAAAAGTGCGACTGATAATGCAGGCGATATGGTTAAAGAGTTAGAGCTGGTTTACAATAAGGCAAGGCAAGCGGCAATTACGCAAGAAATTTCTGAGATTGTTAGCGGCGCTGCTGCTGTTTAAAGTTTAAAAAAAGGAAAAGTAAAATGAGTACAGGAAAAATTACACAAATTATTGGCGCGGTTATTGATGTCGAATTCTCAGCAGACAGCGTGCCAAAAATTTATGACGCCCTAAAAGTTTCGGAAACAGGCTTAACCTTAGAAGTTCAGCAACAGCTAGGCGACCACGTGGTACGTGCAATTGCCATGGGTGGTTCTGAAGGACTAAAAAGGGGTTTGAGAGTTACCAACACAGGCGAACCTATTAAGGTGCCTGTTGGTGTTAAGACATTAGGGCGTATTATGAATGTGCTGGGCGAGCCGATTGATAATGCTGGTGAAATTGGTCAAGAAGTTGACTGGGCTATTCACCGAAGTGCGCCTGCTTATCATGAATTGGCACCTGCAGCAGAATTATTAGAAACAGGCATTAAAGTCATTGATTTAATCTGCCCATTTGCCAAAGGCGGTAAGGTTGGCTTGTTTGGTGGTGCTGGTGTTGGCAAAACCGTTAATATGATGGAATTAATTCGTAATATTGCGATTGAACATTCTGGTTATTCAGTGTTTGCTGGTGTGGGTGAGCGCACTCGTGAAGGCAATGATTTTTACCATGAAATGAAAGAGTCAAATGTGCTTGATAAAGTATCTTTAGTGTATGGTCAAATGAATGAGCCTCCGGGAAACAGATTGCGTGTTGCCCTAACAGGACTAACCATGGCAGAATACTTCCGTGATGAAGGTCGTGATGTATTGTTGTTTATTGATAATATTTATCGTTATACACTTGCAGGCACAGAAGTATCGGCACTATTAGGTCGTATGCCATCAGCAGTGGGCTACCAGCCAACACTAGCAAGTGAGATGGGCGCGTTGCAAGAACGTATTACTTCAACTAAAAAAGGCTCAATTACCTCAATCCAAGCAGTATATGTACCTGCAGATGATTTAACCGACCCATCGCCAGCAACCACATTTGCTCATTTAGATGCAACGGTTGTATTATCACGTCAGGTGGCAGAATTAGGCATTTATCCTGCAGTAGACCCGCTGGATTCTACTTCACGTCAACTAGACCCATTAATCGTAGGTGAAGAGCACTACAATGTGGCTCGTGGCGTACAAGGCGTTTTACAGCGCTACAAAGAACTTAAAGACATTATTGCGATTCTAGGCATGGATGAGTTATCAGAAGAAGATAAGCGTTCAGTTTCTCGTGCTCGTAAAATTCAACGTTTTTTATCTCAGCCATTTTTTGTGGCAGAAGTCTTCACTGGAGCACCAGGAAAATATGTATCGCTTAAAGATACAATTGCTGGATTTAAAGCCATTCTTGATGGTGAAATGGACGATTTTCCAGAGCAAGCATTCTACATGACAGGCTCAATTGACGAGGTTCATAAAACCGCCAAGGAGAATGCATAAATGCCAACCATTCATGTTGATGTTGTTAGTGCAACAGAATCTCTCTATTCGGGTGAGGCGTTGTGTGTATTTGCGCCTGCATCTACAGGTGAATTAGGTATTTATCCAAAACATACAGCACTTTTATCAACCTTAAAACCAGGCGAAGTTCGAGTAGAAACGAATAAAGGCATAGAGTCTATTTATATTTCTGGCGGTATTATAGAAGTCCAGCCAAATGTTGTGACTATTTTTTCTGATACTGCAATTAGAGCAAGCGATTTAGACGAGTCTAAGGTGTTAGATGCTAAACAGCGCGCGCAAGAGGCAATGGAAAATGCGACTGAGAGTCAAGATATTTCAGCAACACAAGCAGCACTTGCTGAGTCAATGGCACAATTGCAAATGATTAATAGAATGCGTGGTAAGAAAATTTAGAAAACCACAATCCTTAATTAGTTAAGACTCTTAAAAAAACTGTTAATCAAGTTTTTTAGTTATAAGAGACCTAAAAACACCTTTAGCCCTGCTAGGAGTGGGGAGTGGATTTAGAAAATTTTCAAGTTGATAAAACCTGTTATTTTTCTAATCATCCCTGTTTGTGCAAAAGACTCTATAAGTAAGTAATGTTTTCAAAGTCAACAATTTTGTTGTTAACCACCTCAACACCCTCTTTTTGTAGGCGTTTTATTTTGATTTTAATATTTTCTGAGAAGTAGCCCAAATCTCCATTTGACTTAACCACACGATGGCACGGCACTTCGGGCGCAAAAGGGTTTTTGTTCATTGCAGAGCCGACAGCCCTATAGTCGTTGGGGTGGTTAATGAGTTTGGCAAGGCCAGCGTAGGTAATTACCTTGCCAGCAGGAATTTTATCTTTAAGGGCTCGGTAACATTTTTGTTGAAACAGGGTCATGTCAGGTACTTTTTCATGGCTTTATCAAAGGCATTTTGAGCTTTTAGTAATAAATCACAAACTTCTCTTACTGCGCCATGTCCGCCTATCTTTTTAGTCACAAAATAAGCATTTTCTTTAACCAGTTCATGGGCATTGGCAACAGCAATTGGCAGACCAGTTTTTCTCATAGCGGGTAAATCAATAATGTCATCGCCCATATAAGCAACTTGTTCAGATTGAAATGATAGTTTTTTGATAAGATTATTAAAAGCAACAAGTTTATCATCTTGTCCTTGGTAAAAATGTTCAATACCTAAGTTTTTCATTCGGTGCGCTACATTTTTAGAGCTTCTAGCGCTAATAACAGCCACTTCAATGCCGTTTTGTTTAAGCAGTTTAATCCCTAGCCCATCAAGTGAATTAAAGCGTTTAAGTTCTGTACCTTCATCAGAGAAATATAAGCCACCGTCTGTTAATACGCCATCTACATCAAAAATAATCAGTTTGATTTTTTTGGCTTTTTGGTTTAATTTATCAAGTAATTGCATGTAGTTTATTCCACTTAAAACAGGGCCCGGGATCCGTTTTTCTTAACGGAGAAATGTCACTATGACCCTTGATAGCACTTATTGGGTAATGAAATTTTAATAAATCTATCACATTGTTTAAGGCTTTATATTGTACCAATTCATACGGCGTATTGTCATCTCCTTGTAGCTCAATACCGATAGAAAAATCATTACAGTTATGCTGACCTTTGTAAGCCGATTCTCCTGCATGCCAAGCACGTTGATTAAAAGGTACGAACTGAATTACCATGCCGTTGCGTTTGATCAGCAGATGCGCGGATACTTTAAGGTCTTTAATGGTTTTAAAATAAGTGTGTTGTCTGGTGTCAAGCTGATTGGTAAAAAAATCTTCAATATGGTGGTTGTTGAATTTGCCAGGTGGTAGTGAAATATTATGAATAACAATCAAAGATATGGCTTGGTTGGGTCTTTTATTAAAGTTTGGCGAGATGATTTGCTTGGCATTTTCAAGTAGGTGATTGTTAATCATCGCTCAATTATAACCCTAATTTAATCGGTTAAAGTAACGAACTCTAAGTAACAGCCTTGGATTGGGCGGATTGTCAATAAATTCGGAGCGTTTGTGTAGGATATTGTTGCATAATATACCCTGATTGGCAGTCATGGTATGGCTAAAGTGATGTTCAGAAGTCGTGCTTAAATGCGCATCTAAAACGGTAATGGCTTGTTTAACTTCTTGGGCGTTTAAAAATTTTATGTTTTTCTTTCTTTGCGTATAGCGCATATAAAGTTGTGAGCTGGGTTCGTCAATAAAAAAAATGGCACCTATGGAGGCTTTACGCCTGACAACGCCGTTCACAACGTGCTCAGGTATGCTCATGGCTTGGATGTGAGTAAGCGCCTTAGTAACATCGGGATTAGACTCTCTTAGTTGTAAATACACCATTTGCTGGTCAATCCATTGGTTTTCTCCACCATGGTTTGCAGGTGTGACACAAAACAAAGAAAAAGCACGTATGCGCTGCTCTATTGTGTTGTAATAACCATCTGTGTGCCAGCCGATGGCTTTATTGGTATAGGGAATAAATTCAGCTTGGTCTTTTTTAACGTTTTGGGTAATATACGCCAAGCCCTGATCTTGAACGTGTAAATGTGGGTCATAATCTGTCAACCCAAGCTGTTTATTAATGGCAATAATGGCTTGCTGATAGTTGTCTTGTTGTTCAATGTTAAACAGGGCAAAATTGTTTTGCTGGCATAAAAGCTTAATCCTGCCTTTTTCTGAGCGTGTAAGCTTAAAAGGATTACTAATTTCAATTAGACAGGCTTCAATCTTAGTGTTAGCATTTGCCAGTTTATCATCTCGCCAACGTTTATATTCATCCAAATTGTTGAGAATAGACATAATAATTTTTTAGCCATTAATGCGTTTATTGATTACCCATTGCTGGGCAATTGATAAGATATTGTTAATCACCCAATAAAGTACTAATCCAGATGGGAACCATAGAAAGAAAATGGTAAACACAAAAGGCAATGCCATCATAATTTTTGCCTGCATTGGGTCAGGTGGCGGTGGGTTTAGTTTTTGTTGAACAAACATCGAAATACCCATGATGAGTGGCAATATGTAGTAAGGGTCTTGGGCTGATAAATCGGTTAAATACCAAAATGGCGTTTGGCGTAATTCAACCATTTCTAATAATACCCAATAGAGTGAAATAAATACAGGAATTTGCACCAATATGGGCAAACAACCAGAGGCAGGGTTGATTTTTTCCTTCTTATATAATTCCATGGTTTTTTGACCCAGTTTTTGCTTGTCATCACCATAGACATCTTTAAGTTTTTTCAATCTTGGGGCAAGCTGTCGCATGCCCGCCATTGATCGGTATGATTTTTCACTGAGTTTATAAAATGCCAATTTGATTAACAAAGTAAGGATGATAATAGAATAACCCCAAGAATGAATTATTGAATAAATCCAGCTAAGCAGTTCAGATAATGGCTTGGCAATAATAAATAATACGCCATAGTCAACAGTTTTGTCTAAACCTGGTGCAACATTGTTAATTTGATCTTGCTCCTTAGGTCCAATATAAAGACTGCTGCTTGGTAGAGTTGCTGTTGCGCCAGGTGCAATTACTATTTCTGGGTTTACAATGGTTAGTAAATATTCATCGTTGATAATTTTTGATGAATAGATATGCGTTTGGTCTGCATCTGGGATTGCAGCCACAAAAAAGTAATGCTCAATCATTGCTATCCAGCCGCCTTTGGAGGTGGTTTTTGGCTGATCACCAAAGTCTTCAAACTCTATTTTTTCATACACATCTTGGTCATCAAATCTTGCACCACCCGTATAGGTTGGCATCATCATGTTGGATTGGTCAAGCTCATTGCGAACCAGTTGTGTGTAGCTAGTTATATTTAATGTATTGTTGGTGGCGTTGGTTACTTGGTAATCAATACCAACCACGTAACTGTTTTTGTTAAAGTGATATCGCTTGGTGACTTTGATGCCATTCTCACTTTGCCAAGTAAAGGGCACAACCAAACTACTGCTATTCATTTGATAATGGCTATTTTTTGAACTAAATATTGAGTGGTGAGTAGGCATTTGTCCTTGTGGCAATAAACCACTTTGTGCTTGGAATATTTCACCAGTTTTATCATTGAGCAGTTGAAACTTTTGCTCAGAATTAAGCTCTATTGGATAATCATTAAGCCATGCGTTTTGGATAGTGCCACCCTTGTGGCTAATCTCTAGGGTTAGTAAATCTGTTGTGACTGTTGTAAATGGACCTTTATTTTTTGCAACAGCATTAGGAAGGTCTAACTCGGCATTGCGATTTGTAACACTGGGCACATCTAGGTTTTGATTTACTAAGGAGTCGTTTGTTGTGTTAACGTCTTTAATTTTGGTTTGTTTGATTAGATTGCCGTTTACATCCACCGCATGTGTTGCTTCCCACCTGTCCCATAAGAGAAAAATACTTAAAAAAATAGCAGCGATGAGAAAGAATTTTTGATTGTTCATAAGATTATTTTTTAATTAAAGAGCGATATTATTTTTTTGGTACGGGGTCAAATCCGCCATCATGCCATGGATGGCACTTACCAATGCGTTTTAAACTAAGACCAAGCCCCTTAAAAAAACCGTGCACTTGGATTGCGTCATAGGAATATTGCGAGCAAGTTGGCTGAAAACGACAATTAGAGCCCAGTAGCGGGCTAATAAATAGTTGGTAAAATTTAATAGGCATTAAGAGTAAGTAACGCATCAATGAGTGGTTATTTTTTTGAATAAATGTAATAAGTCATCGGTCATTATAGAGTTTTTAGCGGGTTTTGAATGCCTTGCCATCACTACAAACTCCCAATGATTTAAGTCATTTTTATGTGTTCTAAAGGTTTCGCGTGCAATTCTCTTGGCTTTATTTCTATCAACAGCTAATTTATAAACTTTTTTTGAAATAGCAAGCCCAAGGCGAGGTGTGGGCGCATCAACCTTTCGTGCGATGATTTTCCAGTATTGCCCTTTGGTTGTTTTGCCATGGTTAAAAATGGCTTTATAGTCAAAGGGTTTTAAAACTCTTAAGTTGCGCGTTAGCCTGAGGGACACTTAAATTAGCTAAGCTGCTAAACGCTTACGCCCTTTTTTTCTACGTGCATTAATAACAGCGCGCCCTGATTTGGTGCTCATTCTTGATCTGAAACCGTGTGTACGTTTACGTTTGATGACACTCGGCTGAAAGGTTCTCTTTTGCTTCATAATGGAATATCTTTAGATAAAATCTTACAATTTTACCATAATTTAATTCACTAGCCTTATATTTGTTGCCTTGTTAAGGTGTTAGCGTTTTAATATTGCATCGTTTTTTATGTCCATATTTAAAAAATGCTACAATAGCCTTTTTTGTAAATTAAGGCAAAGGGTCTAGGTGGATATTGTTTATTGGTTAATGTTGTTAAAGGCGCCTTACCTTGGGGTAAAAACGTTTTATAAAGCATTAAAACATTTTGAATCGCCACAGCAAGTGTTTGAGGCGTCTAATGAGCAGCGCAAGCAATCAGGCTTATTTAAAAACGAGACATTAGCACACTTGCAACAAGCCGACAAAACACTGGTTCAGGCAGACATTAATTGGGCAAAAAACGAGAATTGCCACATCTTGACCCTTATTGATGAAAAGTATCCCAAGCAACTAAAAACCATTTCAGACCCACCACCACTGCTGTATGTTAGAGGAGATGTTGACTGTTTATCAAAGCCACAATTAGCCATTGTCGGCAGCAGAAACCCAACATCAGGCGGCAAAGATAGTGCCTATGCCTTTGCTTTTGAACTATCTAAACTAGGCATGGTGATTACCTCAGGCATGGCAAGTGGCATTGATGCTAAGGCGCACATTGGCGCTTTAGATGCAGACGCACAAACAATTGCGGTTTGTGGCACAGGGCTTGATAGAATTTACCCAGCAAAGCATAAATCTTTAGCACATCAAATTTCAATGTGTGGCGCGCTTATTTCGGAGTTTCCCATTGGTACTTCCCCTATGGCTAGTAACTTTCCAAGGCGTAATCGTGTGATTAGTGGGCTAAGTCTCGGCACTTTAGTGGTGGAGGCAAGTATTAAAAGTGGTACCATGATTACTGCAAAATTAGCCGCTGAACAAGGCAGAGAAGTGTTTGCAATACCCAGTTCAATTCATAACCCATTATCAAAGGGCTGCCATCAGCTTATTAAGCAAGGCGCTAAACTAACTGATAATATTGAAGACATATTATCCGAGTTACCCAAAGGGCTGGGCTTGTCAGTTTTACTTAAAAAAGAGCCTATTTACGTAAAAAATGTAGACAAAACAGGCTCTATGCTATTAAAATGTCTGAGTTATGACGCAGTGACGGTTGATGGACTGGTTGAAAAAACTAACCTTAGCCCACAGATAATTACTCAGGCGCTTTTATTGCTTGAACTTGAAAATAAGGTAGCTAAAATTGCGCAGTCAGGCTACGTACTAACTAAGTGAGATTTTATGACAAATAATATTCTTGATGTTTTAACCTATATGTTTGATTATCTTTTTGAAGAAGCAGAGCAAGACTCTACTCATGAAATTAATGATACTGAACTAAAAGCACATCTTTCAGACATTGGATTTGATACAATACGCATTGACAAGGCGCTTAGTTGGCTAGAAAACATCGCCACCATTCAAGATGGCAAGATTAAGCCTTTCAAGACGACTTATCAAGGCAGTATGCGCATTTATACTGAGGTTGAAAAAATAAAACTTAGTGCTAAATCTAGAGGGTTTTTACTGTTTATGGAAAATATTGGTCAGTTAGATGCCAATCAGCGTGAGATGATTATTGATCAAATTATGTCATTGGGCGATGCCAGTATCTCTCTAGAAGATCTTAAATGGGTAGTGATGATGGTATTAGGAAATAGTAATGATGGCGAAACATCAGCGCAATGGCTAGAATCCATTGTGTTTCTTGATGATAATCACACCATTCAATAATGGCAAAAAATCTTGTTATTGTTGAGTCTCCTGCCAAGGCCAAAACCATTGAAAAATTTCTAGGTAAAGACTTTAGCGTTAAATCTAGTATTGGCCACATCCGCGACATGCCCAAGAAAAACATGGGTATTGACATTGAAAACAACTTTAAACCCACCTATGAAATTACCACGGATAAGAAAAAAGTAGTCGCCGATTTACGTAAGGCCGTAAAAGTAGCAGAAAAAGTCTACCTTGCAACGGACGAGGATCGCGAAGGTGAAGCCATTGCTTGGCATTTACTAGAAGCACTCAATTTGCCCAAAGACACCCCAAGAATTGTCTTTCATGAGATTACCAAAAGTGCAATTACTCACGCTATTGTTAGGCCTAGAACGGTTGATTATCAGTTGGTAGATGCTCAACAAGCACGCCGCGTTATTGATAGATTAGTAGGTTTTGAAATATCGCCTGTTCTATGGCGCAAAATTTCAGGTGCGCGTTCCGCTGGTAGGGTGCAATCCCCAGTGATGCGCCTTGTGGTTGAAAGAGAGCGAGAAATTAGCCAACATATTACCAATTCTACTTATAAAGTCAAAGCAGAGTTGGTGAGTGAAGGTGGCGAGATATTTGAGGTCAAACTGAGCAAAGAGTTTGAATCTAAAGAGCAGGCATTAGCCTTTGCCAATGCACTTTTATCAGCCAACTTAACCGTTGCATCAACTGAGAAAAAACCCTCTAAACGCTCACCAAAATCACCCTTTATTACCTCAACCTTACAACAAGAAGCCTCTCAAAAATTAGGCTTTTCGGTTAAGCAAACCATGACTTTGGCACAAAATTTGTACCGTGAAG
This sequence comes from Candidatus Ruthturnera sp. Tsphm01, assembly GCA_030142985.1. Classification (GTDB taxonomy): domain Bacteria; phylum Pseudomonadota; class Gammaproteobacteria; order PS1; family Pseudothioglobaceae; genus Ruthia. Next base: position 1,353,098 of record CP125320.1, read on the forward strand.
GCTCTATTACTTACATGCGAACCGATTCATTTACGCTATCAGAAACAGCAATTGAGGCAGCTGGTCAAGTCATTGCAAAAGAATTTGGTAGTGACTATCACCACATAAGACGATATAAAACCAAAGATGCAGGCGCACAAGAAGCGCATGAGGCAATTCGCCCAACTGATTTAACCAAGCCCAGTATTTTTGGTATTGAAGATCAGGCCGCTAAATTATATAGCCTTATTTACAAACGCACATTGGCTTGCCAAATGAGCGACGCTCAATTACAAAAAACCCAAATAAAAATCAACATTTTAGGGTTTGAGGAAAAATTCCTAGCTAATGGCGAAATATTGACATTTCCAGGTTTTTTAAGAGTTTATGATTATCTATCGTCAGAAGATAAATTATTACCCGATTTAAACAAAGGCGACACATTGAGTTTGACCAGTTTTAAAGCCAGAGAGAGTTTTTCAAGAGCCAGACCTCGCTACACTGAAGCCTCACTAGTGAAAAAAATTGAAGAAATGGGTATCGGCAGACCTTCAACATTTGCTACTATGGTATCGACAGTACAAGACAGAAATTATGTCACAAAAGAAACCAGAGAAGGTGTTGAACGTGCATACCAACTGATTGAAATCAAAGACAACCAAGTCATTCAATCTCAACCAAGCGAAGTAACAGGTGTTGAAAAAAACAAACTATTTCCAACTAATGTTGCCTATTTACTCACCGATTTTCTAATCAAATATTTTGACAACATTATCGATTATAAATTCACTGCCAAACTTGAAAGTGATTTTGACACCATTGCCACACAAAATGTCCCGTGGCAAGGTGTGGTTAAGAATTTTTACACCCCTTTTCATCAAAAAATAGAAGACGCTACTGACATTTCCAGAGAAGAAACCCACGGCATGCGCGAACTTGGCGCAGACCCAAAAAGCGGCAAACCCGTTAGCGTGCGCTTCGGCAGATACGGCGCTTTCGCCCAAATCGGTCATAAAGACGACGAAGACAAGCCAGTCTTTGCCTCACTCAGAGGCTCATTAGACATTGAAAGAATCACTCTTGATGAAGCTTTAGAATTATTCAACATGCCCCGCACTGTCGGCGAAACTGATGATTTTGGCACTATCAAAGCCAACTATGGCCGCTTTGGCCCCTACATCCAATATGGCAAGAAATACGTCTCACTCAAAGAAGACACGCCAGAAGAAGTCAGCCTAGAAAAAGCACTAGAACTCATTAAAGCTAAAGAAAAATTCGACGCTGAACGCATCATAAAAACCTTCGATGACTCCGACATCCAAGTCCTTAACGGTCGTTTTGGCCCCTACATCTGGAACGGCAAGAAAAAAGGCAAAGGTCAAAAAAACATCACCATCAAAAAAGTATTCGGTGATAAAGATCCAGCAGATTTAACCCTTGAAGAATGTAAAAAAGCGGTTTCTGGCAAAATTAAGCCCAAAGCCAAACCTAAAAAGAAGACAGTTAAGAAAAGTTACTAAAAAGCAGATCCAGTGCCGAGTATTTAATTAAAATTAAAAACACTATTGTGTCTTTTTCTTTTAGTTTTTAATTATGAATTATGCCAACCTCTAAAAACACCTTTCAACCTCAAGCCAAGCCATTTTTAAAATGGGCGGGCGGGAAAAGAGGGTTAATAACACAATTATTTGCCAAATTTCCCACTGATTTTAATAACTATCATGAGCCATTTTTAGGTGGTGGTGCGGTATTTTTTGAACTTTATTCAAGGGGGTTGCTAAAAGGTAAAAATGCGTATCTTTCTGATATAAATTCAGAACTTATTAATACTTACCATGTGGTTAAGAATAATCCCGATGAACTAATTTCTAATTTAGAAATTTATAAAAAAAACCACAATAAGGATTTTTATTATCAAACGAGAGCCTTAGATAGACTAGATAATTTTAAAACATTGTCTGAATTAGAGAGGGCGACACGGTTTATCTATCTTAACAAAACTTGTTTTAATGGGCTTTATCGGGTTAACTCAAAAGGCTATTTTAATACACCAATCGGTAGTTATAAAAATCCAAACATTGCCAACAAGGAAGCGATTTTAAATGCTAGTAAGGCGTTACAAGATGCAATAATTTTTAATCAAGCCTTTGATAAAACATTGGTTAATGTCAATCCAAATGATTTTATTTATCTTGACCCACCTTACTATCCACTAACAAAAACAGCTGCTTTTACCGCTTATGATGAGAATGCTTTTTTAGATGAAAAACAAAAACAGTTGTTTAATATGTTTAAAAAACTACATCAAAAAAAATGTACAGTTATGAAAAGCAATTCTGAGACAAGTTTTATTAGAGATTTGTATCAAGAATATGAGATTAATTCTGTGCAAGCAAATCGTTTTATAAACAGTAAGAGTAGCGGTCGTAACAAAATTAATGAAATTTTAATAAGGTGCTAATATGAATTGTGACGGCTTAAAAGACGATTTTAAATTAGTTGATAAAGTGGATTTTTTTGTTCAAACAAATACTGGAAATTGGGAGAAAGACAGAAAAAACATTAGAGATGAAGTTATTGAGTTATTTAAATCTGAAGAGGCAGGAACAGGCAGAAAAGAAAAATCTGTAAGAGTTAGGTATTGCGTAGAGAAAACATGTAATAATGAAATTGTATATTTACAACGACCTACTCGCTTAAACAAAGGTTTTGATTTTACTGTTAATGTCAAAAAATACAAATTCAAAGCACCAACAGAAAAGAACCCTAAAAGAGAAACAACAACCCCAAGACATGACAGCGTGTATTTAGAATTACAAGCCATTAATAAGCAAAATAAAAAACATTCTGTTTTAATGGGCGAGGCTATAGAGAGAATTTACAATTGTGAAGATCCTAGCGAAATTTTAAAAGATGGAAAAATTGCACAATTAAAGAATTGCTACATTGGTAGCGTTGAATATGAAACATTATTAAAAACTATAAAATGGCTATTTATAGAGCAAGACATAACTTATTGGAGTTTTTCTGGAAGGGCGATGTTTAAAAATGATATAGATAAAAATGTACGATTTTGATGATTTAAAAACTACATTCCAAGACTCAATATTTACATGGAGTTATTTCACAGACTTTAACAAGGTCAAATTAAATGTTGCAAAAGTCAATGTGGAGCTTAATATTTTAAATAGTTTGATTGGGAAAGATGATATAGAAAATGAGTTTATATCATTGATAAAACAATATCCAAATATCAGGAGGGCATTACCGCTTTTAATCGCTACTAGAAAAAATAAGCTTCAAGATACATCGATTGTTTCAGATGTGGGCGAGTTAATTTTTGAGAATAAGTCGTATATTTTCTATAACGCTATTGATGAAAAAATTAAAAAAGAATTGTTGATCTTTTTTAATGAAAGCGGCTTAAAAGAAATTTTTATAAATAAACACGTTAAAAACTTAGTAGATTATTGTTTTGGTGTAGAGGTGGGTTTTGATACCCATGCAAGGAAGAATAGAACGGGCAAATTAATGGAGGGTATTGTTTCTCAATATTTGCAAGATTTTTGTAACGAAAATAACAATTTTAGCTACATAGATCAAGCAACACAGACAAGTATCAAAGCAATGTTTGATTATGAAATTAGAATTGATAAAAATAATCGTCGATTTGATTTTGCCCTATATGACGAACAGAATAGAAAATTATATCTAATTGAAGTCAATTATTATGGTGGTGGTGGATCTAAATTAAAAGCAACTGCGGGTGAATATCAAGCATTGAATGATTTTGTTAAATCACAAGGTTTAAATTTTATTTGGATTACTGATGGCAAGGGATGGTTGACAGCGCTCAATCCTTTGGAAGAAACCTTTAATCACAACGATCATGTTATCAATTTAAATATGCTAAAAAACAATACCCTAAAAGATATTTGTATTTAATTTTATATCTTTTGTATATTATTTTATTTACAATAATAAAAATTAGATTATAATCATGTTTGAGAAAGATATTAAGATTGAATTGATAAAAAGAGACGTGAAACCTAGTGAAGTTTATAAAGCGTTAGGACTTGAAAGGGCGCATTTTTATCAAGCAATCAAAAGCTATAATCTAAATAACAAAACTTTAAAAAAGATTTTGAATTATTTAGGGCTGGAAGTATCTGTTACTTTGAAACATAGAGACTGCTTGAATGATGCCAAAAATAAAAAAACTTAATCCTGAAAATTTTGAACAAGAATGTGCCACAGTATGGAGTTTTCCTCGGCGTGGAAATTGGGCAACCCATAAAAGCACTTATAGGGGGAATTGGGCGCCAGAAGTTGTTAGAAATTTAATTTTAAGGTATTCAAAACAAGGCGATTATTTACTTGACCCTATGATTGGCGGTGGCACAACTGCTATAGAGTGCAAACTATTAAATAGAAATTTGTTAGCACTTGATATAAATCCAAATGCAATCAAAATTACAGAAACTGCACTTGATTTTGAGAGTGAATTTAATCCAACTATAAGAATAAACATTAACGATAGTAGAGATTTGTCCATGTTGAAGGATGGCAGTATCAACTTTATTCTTAACCACCCACCCTATGTAGATATTATCAAATATTCTGATAAGAAAATAGAACAAGATCTGTCTAATATTCATGATTTGGATGTGTTTTGTGATGAGATGGAAAAAGTTGCAAAAGAATTTTATCGGGTGTTGAAGCATGGCAAATACTGTGCTATTTTAATTGGCGATACTAGACGTAATAAGATGTATCAACCTTTGGCGTTTAAGGTAATGCAAAGGTTTTTTAATGTAGGATTTGAATTAAAAGAAGATATTATTAAACATCAGCACAATTGCAAGGCAACTGGCTTTTGGGTTAATAAAAGTAAAGATTATAATTTTTTGTTAATTAAGCATGAGCATTTGTTTGTATTTAAGAAAGTATGATAGTTTTGAAAAATAATTAAAAGGAGCGCGTTATGTATGATTATCAAATTATTTGTTTGAATGGTGCTAGTAGAACGAAAGATGAAGAAACCACAGATGCAACAGTAATTCACCCAATAAGCAAGGCGTGTGAAGTTTTTATCGAGAAATTTTGCCAAGAAAATAGTATAGTGTGTTTAGGCGGTGTTGCGTTTGGCAAGGGCTTGTTGAGAAATTTAATTTATGCATTAGAAGAAAATAATTTTAAAGAAAATTGGACATTTTTTAGCGATACATATACCGATCAATTAGAGTCCATGACATGTTAATGCTGAATTAAAAAAAGACATTGAAAAATTAAAGCCTTGAACTATTTTGACCAAGATAGAGCATAAAAATGTTAATGTGAATGTGCGGTAAAATACTAGATTTTTACAACTAAAAGATTATGCTATTGTTAAGCGAAGTGATTATTGCCAATCCTCAAGTGGATAATTTTGAGGCGTTGGTTGTGGTTTTGAAACAGGTGTCTAATGGGTCTGATGAGCGGTTTTTTAGGATGGATGTGAAACCTGATTATGTGGATGTGCCTGATAATTGGGAGGATCGCTTAGAGGCGGCCTTTTATTAGGAGATAGCTGATGGGAAAATACTTAAATAAAGAGCAGATTTTTGATGCTGAGGGTGGTGAGGATTTATATGCCAATGAAGAGCAACTTCAGTCTAGGCTAGATTATTTTGAAAAACAGATCCAAGCGCAAACTGAGGATACGCCTGCTGAGGAGCAAATTAAGAATTTATTAGAGATTGGTAGAATTCAAGTTGAGCGTTATAAGGGTTCAGATGCTTGGGAAAAAGCCTTTAGTGCTTTTGGTATCGCAAGAGATAATGAGCTTTGGGAGTTGGCAGTTGAAGCCTGTGATGTGATGTTTTTATCCGAAGGACCAGATGCTTTGAAGGCGTTAGGTCATGCGTTGTGGTTAGGTGTGACTTTTCCAATTGACCCAGAATTGACTGTTGCAATGCTACAACATTTGGTAGAGGAGTCACCAAAAGAGGCAGATACTCGTGCCATTGCCGCTGCAACGGCGCATTATATTACTTCTATGCGTTGTGGTGTGGATGATGATTTAACTTTTTTTGCCTCACAAATGATGGCATCTGTTGCGGACGAACATTCGCATGTGACTGACCAGTCAACTTTTGATTTATGGCGCAAAACCTTACAACTAGACAAGTCAGAAGTGTTTTTGAAAAAACTTTCAGGTGCTGTTGACCAGTTAGTGGCTGATGATTGGTGGGTTGATAGAGATAAGATTAAAGCAAAATTAGACGCTGAGGGTAAGTAATGAAGATTAAGGTTTGTGGATTCACCAATGCAGATAATGCCAATCAAGCTGCCATGCTTGGTATTGATGCAATTGGTTTGGTGTTTTATGACAAGTCTCCACGCTGTATTGATGTCGAAACTGCGATTGATATTATAAGTGCATTGCCACCCTTTGTGAATCGTGTGGGTTTATTTGTGAATGCGGACTCTGATTTTATTGATGAAGTGCTGTGCGAAGTGCCGCTGGATACTTTGCAATTCCATGGCGACGAGCCAGCACATGAGTGTGTTCAATATGCCATGCCGTTTATTAAGGCGCTACGTGTGAATGCGCAGACCAATATCACCAAAATGGCAGATGAGTATCATCAAGCTAGTGGTTTGTTATTAGATGCATTTAACAAAGATATTTATGGTGGCACAGGTGAGCATTTTGATTGGCACTTGGCTAAGATTGATATTGACCTGCCTATTATTTTAGCGGGCGGACTTAGTCCTGATACTGTGACTAATGCGATTAGCCGAGTACATCCTTATGCAGTTGATGTGTCAAGTGGCGTTGAAAGCGAAAAAGGCATTAAAGATATTAATAAGATTAAACAATTTATTCAAAAAGCAAACCTATGAGTAATTACAATTTACCAGACGATAAAGGTCATTTTGAGCAATATGGTGGTGTTTTCATTGCAGAAACACTCATGACAGCTGTTACTGAACTCAAAGATGCTTATGCTAAATATAAAGATGATAAAGATTTTATTCGTGAGTTTGAGCAGGATTTAAAGCATTATGTAGGTCGTGAAACGCCACTTTACTATGCACAAAATTTAAGCAAGAAGCTGGGCGGTGCTCAAATTTATCTTAAACGTGAAGATTTAAATCATACGGGCGCACATAAAATTAACAATACCATTGGTCAAGCACTACTTGCTAAGCGTATGGGCAAAACACGCATCATTGCTGAAACAGGTGCTGGTCAGCATGGCGTGGCAACGGCAACGGTTGCAGCGCGTTTGGGGCTAGAATGTGTGGTTTATATGGGTGAGGTGGATGTGGCTCGCCAAGCGCTCAATGTGTTTCGTATGAAGTTATTAGGTGCCACGGTTGTTCCAGTTACTTCAGGTTCAAAAACACTCAAAGATTCACTTAATGAAGCGATGCGTGATTGGGTGACGAATATTGATGATACATTTTATATTATTGGCACAGTCGCAGGCCCGCATCCTTATCCAATGATGGTGCGAGATTTTCAAAGCATTATTGGCAAAGAAGCAAAAATACAATTTGCTAATCAAGTAGGTGGTCTGCCTGATGCTTTGGTGGCGTGCGTGGGTGGCGGTTCAAATGCGATTGGCTTGTTCCATACGTTTATTGATGATGCCTCAGTTGAAATTTATGGCGTTGAGGCGGCAGGATATGGCCTGGAAAAAGGTCCAACCGCACACGCCGCCCCACTTTGTGCAGGTAACGTGGGTGTGTTACACGGTAATCGTACTTATTTAATGGAGGATGAGAACGGGCAAATTATTGAAGGGCATTCAATCTCAGCAGGCCTTGATTATCCGGGCGTTGGCCCTGAGCATGCGTATTTAAAAGATAGTGGTCGTGCGCAATATGTGGCAATTGCTGATAAAGAAGCATTAGAAGCATTTCATATACTGACTAAAGTTGAAGGTATCTTGCCAGCACTGGAATCTTCCCACGCCGTGGCGTATGGCATCAAACTTGCAAAAGAATTAGGTAAAGATAAACATATCATTATTAATCTTTCAGGTCGTGGTGATAAAGACATCCATACCATTGCACAAATTGAAGGCATTGAGTTTTAATGAACATGTCTCAAAAAACTCAGAATACACCCTCTAAGCAGATTGTTTTGATGGCATTAATTTATATATTTTTTTCAAATGCTATACCATTTGTTAAGGATATTATAGAAGGTGATAGCCTTATGCACTTGCTACACGAAGGTGTTATTGCTTTTTTGTGTGTTATTGCAATCTATATTGTTTGGCGTGAAATTATGATTAATAGCCGTTACACGCAGGATTTGCAACAGGATTTACAGCAAGCAAACAAGGATAGAAAAACCTATTCCAAACAAATTAAAATTTTTAAGAATGAGTTATTTAAAGTTCTAGAAATTCAATTTAAAGGATGGTCTTTAAGCAAATCTGAACAAGAGGTGGCATTACTATTATTAAAAGGCTTAAGCCTTGAAGAAATTAGCCAAATAAGAGGCACCAAGGAAAAAACGATACGCCAGCAAGCTTCGACAATTTATCAAAAATCTAACTTAAAGGGTCGGCACGAACTATCAGCCTATTTTCTTGAAGATTTATTCTAAGGAGAACATTATCGTGCGACTTGTTTTAATCGCCATCGTCATATCGTAATTTAGAATTAGGTATGCGCACTTGGTCATCATCATAATTACCTTTTGAAGCTTTTTTATGGCATGCCTCACAGTTTGAAAGTGTGCCAACTTCCGGTTGGATGATCAATCTTTGGGGTATGTCACTATGTTTTCTACGTATATAAGGTGTTTTTAATATACTCAATGGCGCATCATTATATGACAAGGACTTCATAATTTTTCGCGAACGTTTAAACGATGAATTATCAGCTGCATTGACAATCATGTAATTAAGCAGTTGTTTTCTTATCCGTTGCTCATCAAATACGATATCTTCGCCAAAATGATTTTCTAATGATAAATTGTTCATCATCTTCTCCCATGACTTGGCTGGTAATAATCCAGGCTGATAAGGGAAGTGGCAGACACCACATTCTTCTAAATATAACAAGTCTTCAACTGGGGCGACACCCGGCTTTTTGCCAAAAAAACTACTAAAAATATTATCTGCTTGACTATAAAGCGAATAAAAAGATATAGTAAATAATGACATAATTGTTAAGTATTTTCTAAACATAATTTCCTCCTTAGTTTCTTCTAATAAACTCTATAAAATTAACTTTTTCTGCTGCTGTGCACTCTCGTTTGTAGGTAAATTTGCAATTTCTTTTTAGCCACTTGTTTATCTTTTTGGTGTTGGTTAATCTTTTTTGGTTAATTTTTGGTGACATGGGTTTAATTAATTTTTTAGTTTTTACATGAGTGCCATTTTTTTTAAGATTGTTGGTATGGCAACTTGTACAGCTTTTATTAGGAATTAGTTCTCTTTTCCAAAGTTGCTCCCCTTGGGTTGTATTTATTGTTGTAATGTCAACCCCCCATGAGCGATACAATTGGTTGAAATCTATTGCTCCAGAATGGACATTAAAGGCGTATAAAGATAGCAGGGCTATGTATTTATATGTGCTCATTATTAGCTTTTTTTTATTAAAAAATGTAATTTTTCCAGTAACCATCATTATTGGAAGATTCGCCTTGTAAATATAACTAGAGTAAATAACGCCAGAAATGTGAAAGCCAATTGTAACCAATAAAATATATGACAAGAAAAAGTGTATGTCTTTGATGATAAGGGCTTGTGAGTCATTAACATAAGTTGCAAGTAACAAAAAGATGCCTTCTAATTCAAATAAGGATTGTATTAATAAACCACTTGTTATTATTGCTACAAGCATAATTATCATTATTAAAATCATTGTACCGCCAGCAGGATTATGGGCTTTGAATTTTACTGGCGTTAGGCTGGATAATTTAAGCAAGTAATTGAATGTTGATTTTGGGCTGTATAGATAATTATGCCACAATGCATTTTCATTACCCATAAAACCCCAAACGATTCTTGCTAATACAAAACTGGTTAATAAATAGCCTGAGATAATATGTATCGCATTTCCTCCATTATTGTTATTACCTGTAATAAAAAGAGCAATAAACAAAGCAACTAGAAACCAATGAAAAATTCTAATCATGATATTGATATCGGTGTTATTGGAATGTACCATCTTTTCACGTTGTTGTACAATTTAAATGAATGATAACTATATTAAATGCGGTTTTATATTGGGCAAAGGTCTTATTGTGGACGCTTTTATACATACGTCTAATAAAAAAGGAAGATGAGCGACCTTGAGAACGTTGTTATTTCAAATCAGGGTTTTATTTGGAGTTGTGTTGATTTTTTCCTTAGTCAGCACAATATGTAATACCTCAAAAAACCAAACACTTCTAAAGTAGAAAATTCTACAATAAAAAACAAGGAGTTTTCACATGAAGAAATTAAGATGCACAGACACACAAATCGTTAATATTCTTAAACAAAATCAAGCAGGAGAGTCTGTTGCATAATCTATGCCGTGAATACGGCATGTCTCAATCCACTTTCTAAATGTGATAGATGATTACAATCAGGAAGAATTAAATATTGATGTAGATTTATCCATGCCAACAAGACAGGTGGTTCAATCATTAGAACGTTTAATCCAGTGGCGTGATAAACCCAAGGTAATTAATGGCTATGGATTTATAATAATGAACTTGCCCTAGGTGGAATACCACCAAGAGCAAAGGTGGCGTAATAAGATGGCTCTAAACAGTCAAACCTCTACTTTAGAGTTGTATGGAAAATGGGGGTATTATAGTTTGGCAATATTATTGTATCAATCAATGGCATAATACCAACCATGCGCAAGAGGAGTCCCACAGTATTAAATATTAAAACCATTGCCACAACGCGTTTTTTCAACATTGAGGAAATGGATATTGAGTTTTCAAATGGCTCGAAGAGAGTATATGAGCGCTTAAAGCCGCCAGGAAATGGCGCAGTATTGGTCGTACCGATGTTAGATATTGAAACTGTATTAATGATTTATGAGTATTCTGGTGGCACAGACCGATATGAACTTGCATTAACCAAGGGAAAAATTGATGATGGTGAAACACCTATTGAAGCCGCTAATAGAGAGCTGATTGAGGAAATTGGCTATGGCGCTAACAAATTAACTTTTATCAAAGAAATGACCATTGCGCCGGGCTATCAATCTAGTATTACTTATATTATACTAGCACAGGATTTATATAAAGCAAGCGCACAAGGTGATGAACCGGAGCAATTAGAGGTGGTAGCATTTAAGATGACTGATTTAGAAAACTTGGTTCACAATGAAGATTTAACCGAAGCTAGAAGTATTGCAGCTTTATATATGGCAAGAGATATGATTAACAATCAGTAACACAAGAATCTTCGTGATTGAAATACCTAAAAATTTTATTTTGTCATCTGTTGACACTCCTTTTGTAAATGTTGAGCTTGCGTTAAAAGAGCCTAATGGGTTGATTGCATTAGGTGGTGAATTAACAACCCTTCGGCTTTTAGAGGCGTATCGACGGGGAATTTTCCCTTGGTATGGTGAGTCAGAGCCAGTGCTTTGGTATTCTCCAGACCCAAGAATGGTGATTACTTTAGAGCGGCTTCATATTTCAAAAAGCCTTAATAAAACGATTCGTTCTGATAAGTTTGAGGTTAAAGTTGATTCAAACTTTGAACGTGTGATTCGCCATTGTAAAACCATTCAGCGTAAAAATCAAGACAGCACTTGGATTGATAATGACATGGTACATGCTTATATTAAACTTCACTCACAAGGATTTGCACATTCGGTTGAGGTGTATGAAGATTCTAAATTGGTAGGCGGGCTTTATGGCGTTGCTTTAGGGCAGGTGTTTTTTGGTGAGTCTATGTTTTCATTAGTGCGAGACGCTTCTAAAATTGCTTTTGTGTATTTGCTCATGAATATGCCTTATAAATTGGTTGATTGCCAAGTTGAGAATCCGCATTTAAAAAGCCTAGGCGCTTTTAATATACGGCGTTGTGTGTTCACCAAACTATTAAAAGAATTACTGTAAAATAAGCACAGAGTTTATAATAATAAATAGGTAAAAAGAAATGAAAAAAATAATTAAATTTATGGCATTGGTCTTTGTTATTGCAGGTATTTCTTCTTGTGGAAAGATGGGAGAATTAGAACGCGTAAAGCCTGAACAAGTTGTTGCACCAGAATTAAACATTCTTCCATATAACTCTAAGTAATCTTTGAGTTTCTCTTATAAAAATAATACTCTATATGCCGAATCTGTCAATATTACAGATTTGATGGAAGTTTATGGATCGCCACTTTATGTTTATTCTCGTACTGATATTGAAAATAACTGGCATGAATTTGACCAGGCATTTGGTGCACATCCGCATTTAATTTGCTATGCGGTTAAAGCCAACTCTAATTTAGCAGTGCTTAATGTTTTGTCTAAAATAGGCTCAGGTTTTGATATCGTATCCATTGGTGAGTTAGAGCGCGTTTTATTTGCTGGAGCAGATACATCCAGTTGTGTGTTTTCAGGCGTGGCTAAAACAAAGGCTGAAATTAAACGCGCTTTAGAGGTAGGTATTTTTTGTTTTAATGTTGAGTCCATGGCGGAGATGAATCGTATTGAGAAAGTGGCAAAAGATATGGGCGCGCAAGCGCCAATTTCGCTACGTGTTAATCCTAATATTGATGCAAAAACACACCCATATATTTCAACAGGACTTAAAGAAAATAAGTTTGGTGTTGATATTGACGATGCTATTCCTATTTACCAAATGGCACATGACTCACCTTATTTAACCGTTAAAGGACTGGATTGTCATATTGGTTCACAGTTAATAGAAGTGTCTCCTTTTTTAGATGCACTTGATAAAGTGCTTGAACTGGTTGACAAACTTAATAAGATTAATATTCGTATTGCTCATTTGGATTTAGGTGGCGGTGTTGGCATTAAGTATGACAACGAACAAACGATTGATATTAATGCTTATATTGCCTCAATTCTTGACAAAGTGGGCGATTTAAAAATTATTTTAGAGCCAGGTCGGGCAGTTGTTGGCAATGCTGGTGTATTTATTACCAAAGTTGAATTTTTAAAGAAAAATTCAGATAAGTCATTTGCAATTATTGATGGTGCAATGAATGATTTATTACGCCCTGCCTTTTATCAGGCTTATCATCAAGTATTGCCCGTTAATGAAAATTCTAAAGGCGTTGGTGCCAATTGGGATTTGGTGGGGCCAATTTGTGAAACAGGTGATTTTTTAGCTAAAAATAGAAAACTTTCCTTATCTGAAGGAGACTATTTAGCACTCATGTCTGCTGGTGCTTATGGTTTTGCCATGAGCTCAAATTACAATTCTCGCCCTAGAGTGGCAGAAGTGATGGTATCAGGCGACCAACATACACTAGTGCGAGAACGTGAAACCATTCAAGATTTATTTAACAAAGAATATATGATTAATGATTAAATTAACCAACAACCAAAAAAAATTTCTTAGATCAAAAGGACACAGTTTAAAACCTATCGTAATTGTAGGACAACATGGACTAAGTGAATCTGTTTTGGCAGAGCTTGAAGCAACCATGGAAAAGCATGAATTGCTAAAAATTAAAATACGTATTGATGAGAGAGAGGGAAAGCAAAAAATAATTGATAAAATTATTAATACTTCTAATGCATATTTGGTACAAGTAATTGGCAATATTGTGGTGATTTACCGCAGCTTTGATGAAGAACCACAAATTATCCTTCCAAGAAAGTAAGAGTCCAATGAGGATTGCAATTAGTGCAGCGGAAACCTCAGGTGACCTGATTGGCTCTAAGTTGGTTCAATCCTTAAAAAAGAAAAATCCCAATGTTAGTATTGAGGGTTTGGCTGGGGATAAAATGACTGCTGCTGGATGTGTGCAACATTGGAATCAAAAGCAAGTCAACGTGATGGGCTTTAGTGAGATTTTTAAAAAATTGCCGTCTTTATTGCGTTTGCGAAAACTTATTATTGTCTATTTTTCTAATCAAAAACCCGACGTTTTTATTGGCGTTGATGCGCCAGATTTCAATTTTGTGATTGAGAAAAAGCTTAAATCTCAAGGGGTAAAAACCGTGCATTTTATTTCGCCTTCAGTTTGGGCTTGGCGTCAGTCCAGGATTAAAAAAATTAAACAATCAACAGATTTGATGTTGTGTTTATTTCCATTTGAAGTGGATTTTTATCAAGCGCATAATCAAAGAGCGTTATTTGTTGGGCATCCTTTAGCACAAAGTTTACTGCCTAGAAAGTCACATATTAAGACAAAAAACATTCTTTTAATGCCGGGCTCTAGGCAAAGTGAAATTAAGAGACTACTGCCTGAAATGTTGTTGGCAGTTAAAATAATGTCTGTGCAAGATCCAACACTAACCTTTCACTTGGCTTTAGCGAATGATGAATTATTAGATTGGGCGACTGTTCAAGTGGGAAATGCCCCAGTTGAAATTTCACTTGGGTGTGCACATACGCGTATGTTAAAAGCAGATTTGGCATTAGTCGCATCAGGTACTGCGGCGTTAGAGTTGGCACTGATTGGTGTGCCTATGGTGGTTGTTTATAAGCTGTCTAGGTTTAGTTATTTTATTGCTTCAAGATTGGTTAAGAGTAAATATATTAGCCTGCCAAATATAATTACCAATAAAAATTTAGTGCCAGAATTGATTCAAAATAATGCCAATGGCAATAATATCGCCAAACATGCCATGACAATCATGAGTCGTGATAATAAATCACTAATCAAAGAATTTAATGCAATCCATCAACAGTTAGACTTAGATGCTAGTAATGAGTCAGCGCGTATTATTTATGAACTCATTAACGAATAAACACATTTCCAATAGTGTGGCATTGGCCTTGGCTGAGGATTTTGGTGCTGGTGATGTTTCTGCTGGCCTGTTGTTAGATAAAACAATCATAGCTAATATTATCTCAAGAGAATCAGGCATTATTTGTGGCGTGGAGTATGCACAAAGCACGTTTTTATCACTTGATGACAAAATCAAACTAGATTGGAAAGTTAAAGATGGCGAGAGCATTAGTTCGGAACAGGTTTTATGCGTTCTAATAGGCTCTTCTAAGTCCATTATTAGTGCCGAAAGGGTGGCGCTTAATTTTTTACAGACGTTAAGTTCTGTGGCGACAAAAACTCACTACTTAGTGAGTAAAATTAATCATACTAACGCACAATTGCTAGACACTAGAAAAACCATTCCTGGGCTAAGATTGGCACAAAAATATGCAGTAAAATGCGGTGGCGGTGTTAACCATCGTATGGGTTTGTATGATTGTATTATGCTAAAAGAAAATCATATTATTGCCTCAGGCTCGATCACCTTGGCAGTTAAATTAGCAATAAAGCGGCACCCAAACATTCCTTTAATTGTTGAAGTTGAAGACTTGAATCAATTACAAGAAGTGCGCACACTTAGTGGTGTAACCCGAGTGTTGTGTGATAATTTTCTCATAAGTGATTTAATACAAGCAGTTGGCATGGTTAAAGGTAAATTACTTTTGGAAGCTTCTGGCAATATTAATGAAAATACTATTGTAGAAGTGGCTAATACTGGCGTTGATTTTATTTCTATAGGCAGTATCACTAAGAATATTCAAGCAATAGATTTGTCTTTAAGGTTTGTTTGAGGCAAAGAAAATTGGGCTGGTTAAATCGTCTTTAGTGTTATAACTTAGAGGCTGTCCATTTTGATCAACAACACCTCCTCCTGCACCTTGTAAAATGCATACACCAGCAGCAGTATCCCATTCAGAACAAGGGCCAAATCTTGGATAATAGTCATATCTGCCTTCTGCAATAGCGCAAAATTTTAATGCACTACCCAATTGAGACGTCTTATAAGTGCTGCATTTTCCTAAATGGTCTTGCAATTGTTTGTTGTGTGATGACCAATGACCAGTGACAATTCTTAAAGGGCGATGATTAGAGCATACATTTAATGGTTGAATAATATCCTCTTGTTGTTTGAACGCTTTGTTTGTATTTGTTGTATAGTAGTGCGTTTTACTTAGTGGCGCATAAATCATGCCAAATATTGGTTTGTGTTGTTTAATATAGGCAATACAAATACAAAACTCACCTGTTTGCTCAAGAAAGTCACGAGTGCCGTCAAGCGGGTCGATTAGCCAGTATTCATGCCATTTAGAGCGTTCAGAAAATTCAATTATTTCAGACTCCTCTGAAAGTATGGGCGTGTTTGGTGTAAGTTTTGAGAGCGCCTCAATAATCAATTTATGCGCATTTTTATCAGCAACGGTAAGCGGTGTTTCGTCTAATTTGATTTTAATATCAAGTTCACTTTTGTAAAGCGACATAATCATATCACCAACTTGAGTGGTTAGTCTAATTAGTGGTGGTATGAGAAAATCAAACATAGTCATATTATCATACCTCATTGGATGTGATAAGTATTGATGAAAATGGTGGGCCTACTTGGACTTGAACCAAGGACCAATCGATTATGAGTCGATTGCTCTAACCAACTGAGCTATAGGCCCTAAAGGGTTATTCTAGGAAGCTTTGTAATTTATGTGCACGAGAAGGGTGTCTTAGTTTGCGTAGTGCTTTAGCCTCAATCTGACGAATACGCTCACGAGTGACATCAAATTGACGACCAACCTCTTCTAAAGTGTGATCAGTGTTCATATCAATACCAAAACGCATTTTTAATACTTTAGCTTCGCGAGGCGACAAGTTGGAAAGTAACTCGCTTGTAGTTTCTCTTAAGCTTTCCTTGGTGGTTATCTCAACGGGTGAGGATAAATTAGTGTCTTCAATAAAATCACCAATATTAGAGTCCTCATCATCACCGACCGGGGTTTCCATTGACAAAGGCTCTTTAGCAATTTTTAGAATTTTGATAATTTTGTATTCTGGTAACTCCATCTCAATTGCTAATTCTTCAGGAGAGGCCTCACGGCCAAACTTTTGCAAGAGTTGGCGGCGTACACGATTAAGTTTATTAATGGTTTCAATCATATGAACTGGAATACGAATAGTTCTTGCTTGGTCTGCAATAGAGCGAGTAATAGCTTGGCGAATCCACCAAGTGGCGTAAGTAGAAAATTTGTAACCACGGCGATATTCAAATTTATCGACCGCTTTCATTAAGCCAACATTACCTTCTTGTATTAAATCTAGGAATTGTAAGCCACGGTTGGCATATTTTTTTGCAATTGAAATCACCAGTCTAAGGTTTGCCTCAATCATTTGTGATTTGGCTTTTTTAGCATGGCGATCACCACGGCGATACATTTTGTTTAATGTCTTAAGTTCAGCAATGGTGAGTTGCATTTCTTCTTCAAATTGTTGAAGATTTTTTTGCGCATAATAAATATCATCTTTACTGACCTTTAGCTTTTTTTCAGTTTTCTCATCTAGTTCAATGCTACTAAGCCAGTCAAAATTAGTTTCATTATTAGAAAATGATTCAAAAAAATGTAATCGATCCATACCTGCATCTAAGCATGCATTTTGAATGGTTTTTTCTTGTTTTTTGACTTGATTCACACGGTCACAAATAACTACCGCCATAGTGTTGACCAGTTTGGGTGCTAGACGTAAGTCTGACAAACCTTTAGATAATTGTTGACGTGCTTCAATTGTTTTTTTATGACGAAAGCCAAGTTTTTCGTTGGTTTTGTTGTAAGTTTCGGAACGTTCTGATATGGTCACAAAACGGCTATATACTTGATTTTCATCAGGTCCTGTATATTCCATTTCTTCCATGTCTTCGTATTCTTCGTTATCATCAAACTCGCCCGCATCAAAAGCGGCCTTTTTTGCAGCAAAGTCTTCTGCATCGCCTTGATAGCCAATAATGACATCGGTTATCTTACATTTTCCTTCCTCTAGACGAGTGTGCGCTTTGAAGAAAAAACTGGTAATCATAGGATATAAAGTAATGCTTTGCATGATTTCAAACACGCCAGCTTCAATTTCTTTAGCAATACGAATTTCATCTTCTTGCTCTAGTAAATCGACAACGCCCATCTCACGCATGTACATTCTAACTGGGTCTGTTGTTCTGCCAAATTCTGAATCCAGTGCTGCAAGTGCTGCTATTGCTGCTTCTGCTGACGTTGATTGTGCTTTAGCACCAGATTCAACTACCAAGGTATCTGCATCTGGCACTGTATCAGAAACAGTAATATCTAACTCTTCAAGAATTGTAACAATAGGCTCTACTTGCTCTTGGGTTAATAAGTCTTCTGGCAGAATGTCGTTAATTTCAGAGTAGGTTAAATAACCTTTCTCTTTGCCAACCATAATTAGTTTTTGTAGTGCTTGCTTGTGTGCTTTAGTTGTGGATTTCATAAATTAAAGTTAATGTGTTTGACAAACCAAAGGACAAATTATACCCAAAAGTTAAGGCTAAGGTTTGTCACCTTGAATGTACTTATTATAAGTACATTCAAGGTTTTTTGAATCTATTCAACTGTCATAGAGTCGTCGTCAGAAAAAATTGCACTAATGGATTGCTCTTCGCTAATGCGTTTGATTACTTCTGCTAATTTTGGCGCAATGGACAATTGCCTAATTTTAGAGCAGTTGACGGCATCAATATTAAGAGGAATGGTGTTGGTTGTTACTAATTCACTCAGTTCAGAATTGTTAATGTTGTTAATTGCATTACCAGAAAGTACCGCATGAGTAGCGTAGGCTACTACTTCTTTAGCACCTTGTTGTTTTAGAGTGCTAGCAGCTTGGCAAAGTGTGCCAGCAGTATCAACCATATCATCAATCAAAACACAAGTTCTGCCTTTAACATTGCCGATAACATTCATGATTTTAACCATGTTGGGTGCTGGGCGTCGTTTGTCAATAATTGCAAGGTCTGCATCATTTAGACGCTTTGCAGCGGCACGTGCTCTTACCACGCCACCCACATCGGGAGATACGACAATAATGTCTTGATAATTTTTAGATAGAATATCTTCAACCAGGACGGGTTGAGCATAAATATTATCAATTGGAATGTTGAAAAAGCCTTGAATTTGGTCTGCATGTAAATCAATGGTTAATATTCGATCAACACCTGCAGATTCAACCATTTTTGCGGCAAGTTTTGCGGTAATAGGTACACGAGTTAGGCGCGATCTGCGATCTTGTCTTGAGTAACCAAAATAAGGAACAACAGCAGTAATTCTTGCTGCTGATGAGCGTTTAAGCGCATCTACAATGACCAAAAGCTCCATGAGCGTCTCAGCAGGAGAGGGTCCACAGGTAGGTTGGATAATAAACACATCACAACCACGCACATTCTCTAATATTTCAACTTGGGACTCGCCATCACTAAATCTACCTACAAGCGCCTTTCCTTGTACAATATTTAAACTAGAGATAATTTCACCTGAAAGTTCAGGATTAGCATTACCGCTAAAGATTTTAATTTTGTCGAGTGACATAGAGGATTAATCAATACTATTAAAGCAACTAAATTATACACCGATAAGAAGACAAAACATAAAAAAAAGTTGGCTGGGCTGGCAGGATTTGAACCTGCGCATGACGGGATCAAAACCCGTTGCCTTACCGCTTGGCGACAGCCCAACTGTAAATCGGAGAAGTGTTGATTGCACGCGTCACAAAACTCATCCATTTTTTTGGCATTTTTTTAGCCGCTGCCAAGGCATCCTTCTCAGTTAAGAATTCATTAAAAACACAACTACCTGTGCCGCTCATTCTAGCTTGACCGATATGATTAGAGCAAGTATCAAGGCATTCTAGTGCAACACCAATCTCTGCTTCCAATATTATGGCCGCCTGTAAACAGTCATTATGAGTATTTACAAGTTCGCAGAAGTTGGCTATTTTCCCTTGAGGTTTGCTCATTGTCAATGCATAATGAGAAAAAATTTCTTTAGTTGAGGTGTGTTTATTGATAAAGACCACTAAAAAATAATGATTAGGCGTTTTAATAGGGCTTAGAATTTCTCCCATGCCTTCTGCCCAAGCGCTTTGAGCAAAGATAAATACAGGCACATCTGCACCTAGATTTAAACCCAATTTCATCAGTTGTGCTTGGGTTAATTTTGTATCCCAGAGTTGATTAAGTGCTACTAATGTGGTTGCTGCATCTGAAGAGCCACCTCCTAAGCCACCACCAATTGGAATATTTTTAACAATTGAAAGGTTAGCGCCCAACGTTGTGCCTGTGTGTTGTTGAAGCGCTTTGGCCGCTTTAACGATTAAATCTTGGTTTTGTTCTACATCTTCATTGCCATTAATGCGCTTAATAAGGCCATCATTGGTGATAGAAAATTTTAATTCATCGTAATAATCAAGCAATTGAAAAATGGTTTGCAAATTATGATAACCATCCACTCTTTTGTTGTTAATGTGTAAAAATAAGTTAATTTTTGCAGGGGCAAGCCAAGTGCTAGACATTAATAAATACGTCTCGGTAGTGTTTTAACTCATTAATCGAGTCTTGAATGTCAGAAAGTGCCAAATGTGCGGAGTCTTTTTCAAATGCCATTTTTGCATTAGGCTTCCAGCGCACAACCAACTCTTTAAGGGTGGAAACATCAATATGACGGTAGTGAAAAAACTGCTCTAATGTTGGCATATAATTGTACAAAAAACGCCTATCTTGACAAATGGTATTGCCACACATAGGAGAGGCGCCTTTATTAACATATTTTGTTAAAAATTCTAAGGTTTGGGTTTCTGCTTGTTTGTAAGAGATGTTACTTTCTCTAACGCGTTTAAGCAACCCAGAACTGGTGTGATGTTCGGTATTCCACTGGTCCATATTACTTAGAATTTTATCATTTTGATGAATGGCTAAAGAAGGACCTTGTGCAATAATATGAAGTTGTGCATCAGTGACAATGGTAGCAATTTCAATAATGACATCTTTTTCAGGTATAAGTCCTGTCATTTCTAAATCAATCCAAATGAGGTTAGTTTCTTTATTCATTATAAAAACCTATATTAACAACCCGTTGATTCACGAACAAAATCATCCAGTTTTTGATGGGCTGCACCGCTGTTTAAAATGTTAAGTGCTTTATTAATACCCTCTTGTAGTGAGTTTGCAAGCCCACATACATAAATAGCCGCGCCTGAATTAAGGGTAATGATATTTTTGGCCACGCCGTCTTTGCCGTCAAGTGCTTGTTGAATTAGTACTAATGAGTCACCCGCATTGTTGACTTTAATGTCATTTAAATCACCCAGTGGCAAACTAAAATCAACAGGGTTGATAGTGTAAGTGCTAACTTGGCCATCTTTCAATTCGGCCACAAACGTGTCATCAGCAATTGAAATTTCATCTAAACCATCTTTAGAGTGCACAACCATGATATGTTTAGCACCTAAATTTTTTAAAACATAAGCAATCGGTTCAACTAAAGATTGAGCATAAACACCCATGACCTGATTAGGTGCTTTAGCAGGGTTGGTTAATGGACCTAGGACATTAAAAATAGTTCTAATGGCAAGGTCTTTGCGCGGTCCAATGGCGTGCTTCATGGCAACATGATGAAAAGGTGCAAACATAAACCCGATGCCAATTTTTTCAATACATTTACTAATTTTTTCAGCACTCATATCAAGATTAACACCGGCTGCCTTTAAGACATCAGCACTGCCTGATTTTGAAGAAACGCTGCTGTTACCATGCTTAGCAACCGACCCGCCAGCAGCTGCTACAACAAAGGCACATGCGGTTGAGATGTTAAACAGCCCCAGCCCATCACCACCTGTGCCACAAGTGTCTACTAAGTGTTGGGTGTTTTTAATGGTGACACCTTTAACCAAAGAGCGCATGATTTTGGCAGCGGCGGTAATTTCATCAACACTTTCACCTTTTATTGCAAGGCCAACTAAAAAACCACCAATTTGTGCATCAGTGGTTTTGCCTGTCATAATGTCATTCATAACGGCGTGCATCTCATTTTCACTAAGGTCTTGTTTTTTAATAATTTGTTTAATTGCTTGTTGTATGTTCATAGTGTTATTGGCTCATAAGTGACTCAATGTCGTTGATTTCTTTAGCGAGGGATTTGGTTAGTACTGTATTTCCTGATGTGGTTACTAATATATCGTCTTCAATTCTGATGCCAATATTGTGATAAATTGGATTAATTTTATCATCCTTACGAATATAAATGCCAGGTTCGACAGTGGTTATCATGCCAGCTATAAATTTTCTGTGATGAGCGTCTTTTTTGTACCGACCCACATCATGCACATCAAGACCAAGCCAATGCCCTGTACCATGCATATAAAACTGTGATAAGTTACCACCAGTCTTTAATATACCAAGGTTAATTAAACCTTGTTCGATTGTATTAGCGGCAACTTTATGGGGTTCATTAATTTTTACACCAGGTTTGATGGTATTGATGGCATTAATTTGAGCATCAAGCACAATCTGATAAATTTGTTTCTGTACACGGGAAAATTGACCGCTAACTGGAAAAGTTCGGGTGATGTCTGAGGTGTAGCAATCTACTTCAGCACCAGCGTCAATTAAAACCAAGTCGCCTTTATTGAGTTTTTTGTTATTTTCTATGTAGTGCAGCACGCAAGCATTTTCACCCCCTGCAACAATAGGTGTGTAAGCATGTTGGGCATTATTCTTAGTAAAGTATCCGTCAAAAATACTTTGTACTTCAAATTCAAACATATTGGGCTGGATTGCTTGCATTGCTAATTGGTGCGCTTTGATTGAAATATTAGCAGCTTTTTGCATGGCGTTTATCTCAAGTTCGTCTTTAATAAGGCGCATCTCATGCAAAGTTGGGGTGAGTGATTTCAATTGATGGCTTGATAAAAGGCGTGAAATGTCGTTGTCTAATTGGCAAGTTTTAGCATCAAAATAAACTTGATTATTAAGAATTATTTGGGGTAACTTTTCTTTTAATAAATCTATAGAAAAAGCATGATTTGCTTTTAAAGCATTGGGTGCATTATCAATTCCTAAACGCTTTCCATCCCAAATTTCACGCGCTTTGTCTTTAGGAAGTAAAAATATTGTATAGTTATTTTTAGAAAAAACTGCCAGAGACTCAGGCTCTTGGAAGCCAGTTAGGTAGTAAAAATCACTATGTACGCGGAAAGGGTAATTAACATCACCAGAACGATTCTGCTCAGGATTGGTACTAATAACAACAACTGCATTGCTATCGAGCTGGTTTAGCAGTGCATGTCTTCTTTTTTGATGTATCATTTTTATCAAATATGGCTTAATTGTATGAACATTTCTATTCACTATTTATTACGCACAAAGATACCATGAAACACGTACGATTGTACCAAAATGCCCCCTTGAAAATTAATGATAAATTGATGCTTGATGAATATGCATCACGTCATTTGGCAAAAGTATTGCGCTTTCCGCAAGGCCAAGAGATTACTTTATTTAATGGTGATGGCAAAAATTATTTAGCCACACTTATGCAGGTAAAAAAATATTGCGAGGTTGAAGTACACACTTGCACTCAAAATACTTTCGAGTCTGAATTAGACATCACTTTAGTTCAAGGCATTGCCAAAGGCGAAAAGATGGATTTTTTAATGCAAAAATCAGTTGAACTGGGGGTGAATAAAATCATGCCTATTTTTAGTGAGCGTTGCGTGGTTCGACTCAAAGGCAAAAAATTACAAAAGCGCATGGTGCATTGGCAAAAAATCATCATTGGTGCTTGCGAACAATCGGGCAGATCTATCGTGCCAAGTTTAGCACCAGCAATGAATTTTAAGGATTTTATTAATACTGAGTTTGGCAATGGGTTTGTGCTTCATCATCGTGCTAAACGCTCATTATTAGAAATAAGCAAGGTTAATCAAGCAACTATTATTATCGGACCAGAAGGTGGATTGAGCGACCAAGAAATTGCAAATGCAAATGCGCAAGGTGTTCAAAGTTTGCTATTAGGCCCAAGAGTGTTAAGAACTGAAACCGCCTCATTAGCAGCCATTGCTAATATGCAGTTGTTATGGGGTGGTTAATACGTTTAGGGCTTTTTGAATAGGCTCTAACACATTGATAAGTTTTTTACGAATGGCAGAGCCTGTTAAATTGTGCGCTGAAATGGTGCTGACGACTAAGCGCTCACTCACACCTGCTAATAACATTCTAGCAAAGAGCTTTTCTTTTTCATCTTTAACATCATGAGTGATGACATCGGCTTGATTAATAATATCGTCAATGGATTCTTTACAAGTCATTAAGGGGTGAGATAGATATCGTCCAAGTGCGTCCAATGTGCGATACAAAATAGTTTCTTGGTTGATTTTTTTTAAGATGTGAATCAAAGCTCCTAGTAGCAATTGCGCCTGTTCGCTAGAAACGATTTGCAGGTCTTGATGTTTGAAATCAAGCGGAATTATGTCAACTTTACTGGGTAGATTGTTTTTCATACGCTCAATAAAACCAACCAAAATTGCTGTTTTCCTTTGGCCTTGCTCCCATAATTTAGCCTTTTCTTCTTTGCTGATCAAATCTTTTTGTAGTATCAAATTTGTGGTATCAATTAATTGTTCTACATCCTGTGTAAATGGCAAAAACTCTAGTAAATAGTGGGCGATATCTTTGCCAACTTCGGTGTTAATACATAAATCTTTAGTAAGCAGAAAACGCCCAATTTCGGCTTGATTGTCAGTATTAGTAGCACACCACCAAGCCAGTTTTAGCAAATCTTTATCAAGGTTGGTCGCATTCGACACTGCCACAACTGCTTCAACCTTGCCTAGTTTGAGTAATGACGCAAGGTTTGATGATGCCACTTGCCCCATTCTTGACCAACTTTTTAAATACGATGGATAGCCACCCATTGCACCTAGTATTTGGTTAATCAGAAGTTTTTTAACTGCCTTAATATAAGCATCGCTATCACCCGTTGGGTTTAAATCAATCACTTGTTCTTTGAATTGTGCATTGAGTCCAACGACGACTAATTTATAAGTATCAATACGAATTGCAATTGAGGTGGCAATCAGAACATTCAGTTTAAGAGCATCTTCAGTGCTTAGCATTTAAAATCCTATTGAGTTGTGATAATGAGTGATTGGCAACAGAGTCTTTAAAAATCACCAGTGACTGCTTACCGACGTTGATTATTACTAAAAACCTAGATTGATATGCATAGTAAACTTGAGGATATTCATGAGTTTGATGGCGGTTATTTGTTGTTTTAATTAAGCCTTTGGTAAGGTTAATTTCTTTAATGGCATTGTTTGTTAGTAATAAAATCCGCCTACTCAAATAATACCAATGTGCAACAA
Source organism: Candidatus Ruthturnera sp. Tsphm01 (assembly GCA_030142985.1). Lineage (GTDB taxonomy): Bacteria > Pseudomonadota > Gammaproteobacteria > PS1 > Pseudothioglobaceae > Ruthia. The sequence continues at coordinate 1,378,397 of CP125320.1, forward strand.
GTAATACACTAATAACAATACTAGTATATAAATTAAATGCGTATTTCCAAGCAACAAACAAAGTTAATAAGTGTAACAGTGTTGATAAAATAAAATAACTTTTTGAGGGTTTGAGTTTAATGTTTAATGATTCACTCATCACGACCCAGTTCTATACCTATCTCATCTGCTCTATCAAAAGCAGCACGCATTGCATGAGCAATAATCACTTCAAAATCCTGATCTTGGAAAGACTCAATTGCCGCTTGAGTTGTGCCATTTTTTGAGGTAACTTTATTGCGGAGTTGTTGAGGTGAATCTTCAGAGCTACTTGCCATCATGCTTGCACCTAGTGCAGTTTGAACGCTTAATTTTTGTGCCACTGCTTCATCTAGTCCTAATGCTACACCGGCTTTAGTCATCGATTCAAGCATTAAGAAAAAATACGCAGGGCCACTGCCAGAAACTGCCGTGATTGCATCTAACAAACTTTCATCGTCTACCCATAAGCATTCGCTCACAGAGTTGAGTATGTTCTCTGCTAAGGATTTTTGCTTGTCTGATACTTGCTTATTAGCAAATAAACCTGTGATGCCTTGGTTGAGTAAGGCAGGTGTATTAGGCATAGTACGCACAATGGCTTGACTGTTGCCCAGCCAGTGTTCAATATTATATGATCTAACCCCTGCAGCAATGGATATAATGAGCGTATTAGTTGTCAGTTTGTCTTTCAAGTCTTTACAAACACTAGATAATATCTGTGGTTTAACAGCAAGAACAATAACGTTACACTGTGTTGCAAGTTTGGCATTATCCGTAAAAACCTCAAGGTTAAATTCAGACTTTCGAAGGGATAATAACGCCACATTAGTGTCACTAATTTTGATTTGATTGTGCTTAATACCATTGTTAATAAGCCCAGAAATGATAGCATGTGCCATATTACCAGCGCCGATAAAGCCGATGAGTGAGTTTTGCATAACGAATGTTTGAAAAAATAATATAATGTATATTCTACCAAAATAGTGTTATTAAAAGATACAAGGATGACAATGAAAATTTTTAACCCAAAATTAATTATGATTGATGTAGACGGAACTTTGGTTGATAGCGTTCCGGATTTAGCCTATTGTGTTGATGAATTAATGAAAGCGATGAATAGAGCGACATGGGGCGAGGCTAAGGTGCGTCATTGGGTTGGTAATGGCGTGCCAAAACTGGTAGAAAGGTCACTGACTGGCAAGCTTGAAGCAAGCGTTAATAAACAAGATTTTGACAAAGCCTATCCAATTTTCTTAGAGCTGTATAGTGTTAATACTTCCGTGCGTTCGTGTTTATATAGTGGTGTAAAAGAGGGCTTGGATTATTTAAAAAAACAAGGCTATATACTAGGTTGTGTGACCAATAAGGTCGAGCAATTCACCTTGCCAATTTTAAAAGATTTGGGTATTTTTGATTATTTTGGGTTGGTGGTTTCTGGCGATACCTTAGCAAAGAAAAAACCAGACCCATTGCCACTATTACACAGTGCTGAATTTTTTAATATCAATCCACAAGATTGCTTAATGCTTGGTGATTCAATCAGCGATGTAGCCGCCTCACGCGCTGCTGGATTTGAAGTTATTTGTATGTCGTATGGGTACAATCACGGCGAGGATATTCGAAATGCCAATCCAGATTTGGTGATTGATTCAATGGCTGAACTTAAAGATTATTTATAGCCAGTATCAGTAAAATGTATCCACATGGATACATTTGATAACCAACATATTTGGCATCCATATGCCAAAATTCCTAACGAGGTTCCCACCTATTTAGTTGAATCAGCTAAGGGTGTTTATTTAACTTTAGAAGGCGGCAAACGCGTTATTGATGGCATGAGTTCATGGTGGTCAGCCATTCATGGTTATAACCACCCAGCACTTAATAAAGCAATTGAAACCCAGCTAAGGAAAATGTCTCATGTAATGTTTGGTGGGCTAACCCACCAGCCTGCGATTGAGCTTACTAAAACGTTATTGAACATCACACCTGATAATTTAACCAAGGTATTTTTTACCGATTCTGGCTCAGTATCAGTAGAAGTTGCGCTCAAAATGGCACTCCAATATTGGCATAATAAACACCAAGCTAATAAGCAAAAATTTATCACCATTCGGGGTGGCTATCATGGCGATACATTTGGCGCCATGAGCGTGTGCGATCCAGATAATGGCATGCACCATTTATTTTCAGGCGTATTGCCACAACACTTTTTTGTTAAAAGCCCATCTGTCGTATCCATGGATGAGGCATTAGCAGATTTGAGAGTTGTATTAAAGCAAAGTGCCAATTCAATTGCAGCCATGATTTTAGAACCTGTTATACAAAATGCAGGCGGTATGCGAACATATAATCCCCAATATTTACTCAAAGCCAAAGCACTTTGCGAGCAATATCATGTTTTATTCATCTTGGATGAGATTGCTACTGGTTTTGGCCGTACTGGACAATTGTTTGCACTTGAACATGTCAATGTTAAGCCCGATATCTTATGCCTAGGCAAAGCATTAACAGGCGGTTATATGACCCTAGCAGCCACATTAACCACCGATGATGTCTCAAACGCAGTAGGTGCATTAATGCATGGTCCAACTTTTATGGCAAACCCTTTAGCTTGTGCCGTTGCCAATGCCAGTATTGAATTATTGCTTAATTCCCCTTGGCAAAGCAACATTGCTAATATCGAGAAAATATTGAGTGCAGAGTTACTACCTCTTCAAAAGCACGCACAAGTCAAAAATGTACGAATTCTAGGAGCTATTGGCGTCGTAGAATTGGTGGATGAAATCGATATAGAAAAAACTCAAAACTATTTAATTGAAAATGGTGTTTGGTTGAGGCCTTACGGAAAACTACTTTACACTATGCCGCCGTTTACCATTATTGATGATGAATTATCAGTCATTACTGATGCTATTAAAACCGTAAGTAAGTTAACGCCATTACACTTTTAAGGCAAACAATGGGGACAGGCTACTTTTTGAGACAGTGTCTTATCTTTTGTGTCCTTTTATCTTACGTCTTTTAAAATTGTTGAATTATTATAACCAATAAATATGAAAGCTATTCAACTGGATCAATATCCAAATACCAGCGCACCTTGTTTTTGAGTTTGAGTGTGTTGACATACTGATTGAAAGTGGATAGTATTTGGTGGAGTGTTGCTCGGTTATTGGATTGTAGGTATAGGTTGAAGTAGTAGTAGTCTGATTTTTTTTCAATGGTGTTAGCAACTGGTCCCCAAATTTCTACTGAATCCATTTGTATACTTTTTAATAACGTGGCCGCTTCACGCAAGAAATCCTCAGCATTTTGTTTGTTTTTTGCATTGGCACATAATAATGCTTGGTGTGAAAAAGGTGGCATCATTGCGCTTAGGCGTTGTTTGAGGAGGTGGCTGGCAAATTGCGTGTAGCGGGACGATAAAACAAAGTTAAAGATTGGATGGTCTGGATAGCGGGTTTGGATAACGACTTCGCCTTTTTCTTTATGTCTGCCTGCGCGACCTGATACTTGAATGAGTAATTGAGCTAAATACTCAGTTGCCCGAAAGTTAAGGGATAAAAACCCAGCATCAATATCCAAAATACCAACCATTGCAAGGTTAGAAAAATCATGCCCTTTGGCTAGCATTTGCGTACCAATAATAATGCAAGGCTCGCCAGCGTTAATTTGCTCTAAGTGTTGTTCAAAGGCTTTTTTGCGTCGTGTAGTGTCACAATCAATGCGGATAATAGGAGTATCTGCAAAATGTGAAGATAGTGTTTCTTCTAATCTTTCTGTGCCATAACCTAGCACTTCAAGGCTTTGTTCGCAACAGTCTGGACAAGTGTGTTTTGGCACTTTTTCATCGCCACAATGATGGCATTTAAGACGATTGATATGGCGGTGATAAACCATGGTTGAATCGCAATGGTCGCATTGTGCTTTCCAGCCACACTGCGTGCAATAATAAACAGGTGCATAACCTCGACGGTTAATAAACAACATGACTTGCTTACCAGCGGATAAATATTGTTTGGTTTTTTCAACCAGCATTTTAGATAAGGCGCCATCAGTATTACTGCGCATATCAATCAAACTAACCTTTGGCAAGGTAGCACCACCTGCGCGTTTGGTGAGTGTGATGCGTGTGATTTTCTCATCCATCACATTTTTTAACAATTCTAACGAAGGTGTTGCTGTGCCTAAGACCAGTGGGATATTGGCTTGTTTGGCACGGATAAAGCTTAAATCTCTAGCAGAATATCGAAAACTTGATTGCTGCTTAAACGAATTGTCATGCTCCTCATCAATAATAATTAAGCCTAGGTTTGGCATCGGTGCAAAAATAGCACTTCGTGTGCCAAGTACCACGCCAGCTTCACCGTTTTTGGCCATGAGGTAGGCATCTAGTTTTTGAGTTTCGTTGAGTTGTGAATGAATTGCCACTACACGTGTTTTTAGGCGTGATTCAAAACGGGTGATCATTTGTGGCGTTAGCCCAATTTCTGGCACCAATACCAGTACTTGTTTTTTTTGGTTGAGCATTGCTTGGGTGATGTGTAAATACACCTCAGTTTTGCCACTGCCCGTCACGCCGTGGAGTAAAAAAGCGTGATATTGATGGGTTAATTTTAAGATTTGTGCGATGGCAATATTTTGCTCATCTGTAGGTTGAAAGTCTGGCTTCTGTGTTTTATTTGACAAACTTATAACTTTTTTAATGTTTGCTTCTTTACCTAAACGCAGATTCTTAGGCAGTGCAGTTGAAATAACTTCACCAATTGGATGGTGGTAATAATTGGCTGACCAAAACAAGAAATCTAAGGTTGGTTTGTCTAAAATTGGTGTCTTGTCTAACACCTCTTCAACAGATTTAAGTTTATCAAAATCACTTTTATCCTTAATAGCTAGTACAATACCAATTACTTTTTTACGCACAAAAGGCACTTTAACGCGCACACCCACAAGCACTTCATCATCACATAGATAGTCAAAAGTTTTATTTAATGGTACGGGTATGGCAACTTCAACGATTGATGACAAGATAATAGACTTTTGATAAAATAAGCCATTTTATCAATAAATATCATTAAGCCTGAGATTAAGTATGGTGGTTATTCAAAATAGTATTCATGACTCATCTATTAATGAGCATGACTTAAGCAACACTTTGCAAAAAGTGATTAAAGGGTTAGGCAAAGGTGAAAGTGAGTTATTGATTCGATTGGTCAATGAAGCGGAAATTCAAACCCTTAATAAAGTTTATCGTCATCAGGATAAATCTACTAATGTATTATCATTCCCAAGTGATTTACCAATTGAAATTGATGAGGCGATTTTAGGGGATCTGGTGATTTGTACACAAGTTGTCTTAAAAGAGTCTATTGAACAGCGTAAATCTTTTAATGATCATTTAACTCATATGGCAATTCACGGCACGTTGCATTTATTGGGTTATGATCATATTGACACTAAAAATGCGCAGCAGATGGAAAGTCTAGAGGTAGAAATCTTGGCAAAAATTGGGATTAATAACCCTTACTAAGTCAGCAAGAAACGCCACTATTCACTTAAGACAAGCAAGATTTACTCACTTTAAGTGCTAGATATTTTGCCAATACGTTCAATGGCGCATAATTTATCATCAATATAATACATCTTTAACTGACTCCGCTCCCAGGGCGGGATATTGGCTTCTTGTAAGACTTTTTTTAGTGATTGAGTGTGTGTTTTTCCTAGTAATTTAATGCGCTGTCCTTCTTGTCGATAACGAATTGAAAATTTTTGAAAATCCTTAAGTTCTTCATAAAATGGACAAGACACATGTTTTCTTGGTAGGGTTTTATTGATGAAATATAACTCATTTTGGTAGCGTCTAATCTCATATTTATCCCAACACACCAAAGGATTGGCATCTTCTTTTGTATGTAGCAGTTCAATAATTTGATGCATTATTTTGTCGCTAGGTGTTAAAAAGTTAAGCAAATGTAGATGATGACGAAGAACATTTTTAATTCTGTGGGTTTCAAGTTTGATAAGTTTGCTTGTATCGATACGATTGGCATTATTGATAATGTGATGTGTCTTGATATCAATATCAGCCAATGCGCGTATAAGTTTTAGAGCTTCTGATTGGTGTTTTGCGCTTCTGGCAAGTGTTCTTGTTACATTTTTATACACGCCAGATAGTTTAGGTAGAATTTCTAAACGCAAGAAATTACGCCTAAAATCAGTGTTTTTGTTGCTGTCGTCTTCTATCCAGCTTAATTTGTTATTTTTAGCATAATCAATAATTTGAGACTTGTTAATTGTTAAAAAAGGGCGATAGTGAACACCTTTGCCTAAAGGCTTCTCTTTGGGCATGGCGGCCAATCCTTTAACGCCACTGCCACGAAACAGTTGTAAAAGCAGAGTTTCTGCTTGGTCGTTTTGGTGGTGCGCTGTGCAAAGTATCTCATTTTCTTTTAATGAGTTAGATAGAGAATGATAGCGTTTTTTGCGTGCATTTTCTTCAATATTGGATGTATTATTAAAAGATAAATCAATACTTAAATAGGCGATATTAAGGCTTAAACATAGTTTTTCGCAAAACTTATCCCATTCGTTACAATATTGAGACAAATGATGGTTGTAATGAATGACTCTTATTTTATTAGGGTAGTGTGCATTTAGATAATGCAAAAGCACGACAGAATCAATACCACCACTAAGACCAAGGACTACTTGCCTACCTTTAAGAAATAAGTCTTTAGTCTTTAAATCTTCCAAAACCTAAGAGTTTTTCTTGTCTGTTCTGTAGCAACTGTTCTATTGGCAGTTGTTTGATTTTATTGAGTTGTTGTGTTAACGCCTCTTTTAGCAGTGTTTTTGCTTGCGAAGGGTTGCGGTGGATGCCACCTAATGGTTCATCAATAATGATATCAATCATGCCTTCTTTTTTAAGGTGAGTTGAGGTGAGCTTTAAAGATTCTGCTGCAAGATGGGCCTTGGTTGCATCTTTATACAAAATGGACGCACAGCCTTCTGGGGAAATCACGGAGTAAATACTGTATTTAAACATCATGATTATATCTGCTACGCCAATTGCTAGTGCACCACCAGAGCCACCTTCGCCAATGACTACCGAAATAATGGGCGTTGCAAGGGTTGACATTTCAAATAGGTTTTTAGCAATAGCCTCACTTTGACCTCGTTCTTCAGCGCCAATGCCAGGGTAAGCGCCAGGCGTGTCAATAAAAGTAACAACAGGCATTGAGAATTTTTCAGCTAACTTCATTAAACGTAAGGCCTTTCTATAGCCTTCAGGCTTAGGCATTCCAAAATTGTATTTGAGTTTTTCTTGAGTGGTTCGTCCTTTTTGCTGGCCAATAAACATTACTGGTTGGGCATCTAATGTAGCAATGCCACCAATAATAGCATGGTCATTGCCATAGGTACGATCACCGTGTAATTCAGTAAATTCATCAAACACATGAGGAATGTAATCAAGTGTATAAAGGCGTTTTGGGTGGCGTGCTAGTTGAGATATTTGCCAGTCATTTAAAAAAGAGAAGATTTTTTTGGTTAAAACGTCACTCTTGACTTTAAGCGCCTCCATCTCACTAACAATGTCTGCCTTGTCTTTAATATTATCAAGTGCTTGTATTTTTTCCTCTAACTCGGCAATAGGTTGTTCAAAATCAAGATAATCTAAGTTCATACTCTAATTTAAAATTTGTCCATATATTAATGTTTAAAATTATAGCAGAAACACTGGCGTTTTTAGCTTTTGGGTTTTTATATTTGTTGTTTGGATGTATTTGAGTTAGTTTTGTAAAAAATTTATAGATATTTTGTGCAATCTAAACGAGTAAGATTTGATGTATTTTTGTCGATGATAAGAAAAAATTAGTGCAAAATTCTCACTAATGGTTAAAAAATAAAAGACACTAATATTGTTTTTTAGTAAAAAAAGGAAGGAAAATGGATGTAATTTATTGGCTAATTCCCAGCATGATTTTTGTTGGTACTATTCTTGTTATTCTTTTAATGATAAGTGTTAAGAACGGTCAGTTTGATGATTTAGAAGGAGAGGGGCAGCGCATTTTATTTGACGAAGAGCAAACAAATTTAGAACTTAAAAAAAAATATGAAAATAAGGTTGACAATTCATCTTTTTGATAGAAAATTCGCATTTAAAGATACTAGAAAAAATAAAGCAAATAAAAAAGAGGAAAAAAGATGGCTAAAAATATAATTGACGGCCTATTTGGTAAATCACCCATTAGTCCACTACAAAGACACATGACACAAGTGCATTCATGTATTTCAGAACTCAACGACTTTATGATTGCCATCCATGCTCAAGACTGGACACAAGTTGAAAAAATTAGAAGCGACATCAGCGCCAAAGAAGGTGAAGCAGATATTCTTAAAAAGAAGTTGCGTTTGAGTTTGCCTTCAACGTTTATGATGCCTTTCTCACGTAGAGATTTGCTTGATTTGTTGCTTATTCAAGACTCTATTGCCAATATCACTAAGGATGTTTCAGGCTTGATGGCTAATCGCAAAATGACCCTACCAAATGAGATTTTTGATGATGTGATAGAGTTGACCAAGGTTTGTATCAAAACATCATTCATGGCACTTAAGGCTGTTAATGAATTGGATGAGTTGTTAGAAACTGCATTTGGTAGTCGTGAGCGCAAAGTTGTTGGATCTATTATTAAAGATGTGAATGAACTTGAAAGCAAATCTGACAAAATTCAGTATGAAATTCGTGCTAAATTATTTCCATTGGAGTCTAGTTTGCCACCTGTTGATGTTGTATTTTATTATCGTGCCGTGGAATGGTTGGGCGAACTTGCAGATGCTGCGCAAAAAGTTGGTTCAAGATTAGAAGTGTTACTAGCAAAGTAAGGAGACTAGCATGGATATTATTGCAAATAATGCTGATATTTTTATTATGTTGGCGATTGGGTTTGGGCTGTTTATGGCTTGGGGTATTGGCGCTAACGATGTTGCTAATGCCATGGGAACTTCGGTGGGCTCTGGCGCTATTACCTTTAGGCAGGCAGTTGTTATTGCAATTATTTTTGAATTTGCAGGTGCAATTCTTGCGGGTGGAGAGGTAACTGCTACCATTCGTAAAGGTATTTTAGATGCGGCACTATTCACTGATAATCCGCACTTATTAGTATATGGCATGCTTGCTTCGCTTTTAGCGGCGGGCACTTGGCTGTTAATTGCTTCATCTTTGGGTTGGCCAGTTTCCACGACACATTCAATTGTTGGTGCTATTGTTGGTTTTGGCGCGTTAGGTGTGGGCGTTGATGCAGTTGCTTGGGATAAAGTGATTAAAATCGTGATGAGCTGGGTGGCATCTCCAGTGCTCGCTGGTACACTCGCTGTTATTATTTTTAAAAGTTTACAAACCTTGGTAATTGACACCAAAAACCCGTTAGCCAATGCTAAAAAATATTTGCCATTTTATGTATTTTTTGTTGGTTTTATCATTGCATTGGTCACGTTATTTAAAGGTCTTAAACATGTCGAATCTTTAAAGTACATCTCTAAAGATGTTTCTTTAAGTGTGATGATTGCGGTTGCAGTTGGCATCTTGGCAACTGTAATTGCTATGTTTATTATGAGGCGCATCAAGATCGACCCTGAGGATGACAAGAAATTTCATTATGCTAATATGGAAAAACTTTTTGCTGTGTTGATGGTAATTACCGCGGCCGCCATGGCATTTGCACATGGCTCTAACGATGTTGCCAATGCCATTGGTCCACTGGCTGCGGTTTATAGCATTGTGGAAGCTGGCGGAGATATTGCCTCAAAAAGTGTTGTACCTTCGTGGGTTTTGTTGGTTGGTGGAGGCGGTATTGTGTTTGGTTTGGTGACTTATGGATTTAAAGTGATGAAAACCATTGGCAAAGGCATTACAGAACTTACACCTTCTCGTGGCTTTGCTGCTGAATTGGCCGCAGCAACAACGGTAGTTTTAGCCTCATCAACGGGCATTCCTGTATCAACTACGCAGGTTTTAGTGGGGGCGGTATTGGGTGTTGGAATTGCCAGAGGTGTGGCGGCACTTAATATGCGGGTTATTAATACAATTTTTTTATCTTGGCTAATCACCCTACCAGCAGGTGCAATTATGTCTATTTTATTTTTCTTTGCACTTAAAGGTACGTTTGGAGCGTAAGTGATGACATTAGAAAAAATTCAAGCAAAAATTCAAGCAGGTATAGAAAATTCAACAGTTGTCATGGAGGGCGATGGTTGTAACTGCTCAACAAGAGTAGTTTCACCAATTTTTGAGGGTATGTCGCTATTAGCTAGGCAAAAAATGGTGCTTGCTATTATGAATGAAGAAATTACCAATGGCACACTTCATGCACTTAGTGTCAAAACACGCACGCCAAAAGAAGACGCCTAAAAATCTTTAAAGCTTATTTATTCTTATGTGTAACTTTGTGGGCGTGCTTGTTGATTAAAGTCTATATCAACAGTAATATTAATTGGATGACAACAAACTGAACAATCTTCTATATAGTTTTGATTAGACTCCGAACAATCAATACTCAGTTCAACCAACTCGCCACAATAAAAGTATTGTGTGTTTTGTTGCTGTCACGGTACTAGTTCATCGATATTTCGCCCTTTAAGATTTTTCATAATAGCTTGCATTGTGGTTGAATAATTAACCCAGTGTAATTTCATCGCCATGGTGTTTACAACTAATACAATAGTTAGGTTGATTGTATTCGCAACCCCCCTTGCAAGGGGGGTTGCGATATATAACGCTCCAGGCTGACTTTTAACAACCTGATGTTTATTCATATATCTATTGTTAGGATGCTAATGTAAAATACATGTCTTTATTTAAAACATTTTCTTATGGGTTTTTCAAAATTAGGCTTGTCTGACTCAATTCTTAAAGCCATCGAGCAGCAAGGATACAGCGAGCCATCACCAATACAAACTCAAGCTATTCCAGCTATTTTAAAAGGTAAAGATGTCATGGCTGCCGCTCAAACGGGTACTGGTAAGACGGCAGGATTCACTCTGCCTATTCTTGAGATATTGTCAAAAGGTAGTCTCACAAAATCCAATCAGGTTCGTACGCTAATTCTAACTCCTACGCGCGAATTAGCTGCACAAGTTAGCGATAGTGTAACGACTTATGGCAAACATTTTCCTCTTAAATCAGGCGTGGTGTTTGGCGGTGTAAAGATTAATCCACAAATGCGAAAGTTACGTGGTGGCGTTGATATCTTAGTCGCCACACCAGGTCGATTGTTAGATTTATATTCTCAAAATGCAGTGAAATTTGACTCGCTAGAGATCGTTGTATTTGACGAGGCAGATAGAATGTTAGACATGGGATTTATTCATGACATTAAGCGAATTCTAAAGATTCTACCACCAAAAAAGCAAACACTCATGTTTTCTGCCACTTTTTCTAATGACATTCGAGTGCTGGCAAAGAGTCTGGTTAACAACCCTGTGGAAATATCAGTTACCCCGAGAAATTCCACCGTCAAAGCAGTGAAGCAGTGGATTCACCCTGTTGACAAATCCAAAAAACAAGCACTACTCACACACCTTATTCAAGAACATAGCTGGTATCAGGTACTGGTATTTAGTCGTACTAAGCACGGTGCAAATCGCATTGCTACTCAATTAGAAAAGAAAAAAATTAGTGCAACTGCTATTCATGGCAACAAAAGTCAAGGTGCTCGTACAAGAGCCTTGGCAGATTTTAAAAATGCCAAGGTGAACGTGTTAGTGGCAACTGATATTGCCGCAAGGGGTATTGATATTGACCAATTGCCACATGTTGTTAACTTTGACTTACCACATGTACCAGAAGATTATGTACATCGTATTGGTCGTACGGGTCGTGCTGGTTCAAAAGGCGAGGCAATTTCATTAGTTAGTGCGGACGAAGCTAAGCAATTATTTGATATTGAACGTCTCATTCAAAATAAATTAGACCGTGTAATGGTAGAAGGATTTGTACCAGAGCACAATTTGCCAGAATCGGGCAAGAAAATCTTACCGCTAAAAATCAAAAAACCAAAAAAAAACAAGAGTCGTAATAAGCCTAGATACGGCAAAAATAGCAATTCTCAAGAAAACAAATCAAACAATAAAAAAGGTTTTTGGGGTGGTAAGCCGAGTAAAAAATCTGTAAGGAAAACAACATGAGAATTAAGTTATCCACATTCATTATTGCACTGCTTTTAACTCCAGTCCATGCTGGATTGTGGGAAAAAATAACCACAATAGGCGTTAGAACAGTCGTACCAACTTCAGAATATTTAATTGAAACACCAGGCTGGAATATTCGAGTATACGAATGGACACCCGCTGATAATTCAAATATACGCTGCTTATTTGCAGCAGGCTCACAAAAAGGTGGCGTAGCTTGTTACTCGATTAACAATTAATTGACATGTTTTAGTAAATAGAGACCTTTGCATAAATCAACTAAAAACCCAACAATCTAGTAAAATAACACCCATCTAAAAACAACTTTAAAAATATCAAAAATGTCTTGGAAAAACACCCAACAAAACTCATTTGCAGATTCTCTTGTTGTAGATCACAAATCCCTATCAGAACTTGATGATGTACACAACATCATCAACTGGAACGAGATAGAACAAACACTTTCGAACTTGTATTCTTCTATTAGGGGTGCACCCAGTTATCCGCCACTGATAATGTTTAAAATCCTAATCCTTCAAGCTTGGTACGGTCTAAGTGATGAGGCGCTAGAAAAGCAAATTGCCAGAGACTTGATGTTTAGAAGGTTTATTGATTTATCCCTATCTGAGAATGTACCAGACCATTCCAGCATTTGGCGTTTTAAACAACTGCTCAATACTGAAAAACTCTTAGAACCTCTACTAAAGCAAATAAACAACCATTTAGAGCAAAATTCAATTATCGTCTCATTAGGCTCAATCAACATCATTGATGCCACCGTTATAGAAGCCAAACAATCAAGAAAACGTAAGGGTAAAGATGGTAACAACACTCAAGACAAAGAGGCTGGCTACAATCTCAAAACCGCAGCCGATGGCAAACGCAAAACCACCTATGGCTATAAAATGCATGCCAATACTGATGAAGATGGTTTTGTAAAAAAGATGACCTACACACCTGGCAATGTTCACGACTCAAAAGAATTTGATAAACTGCTGGGTAGTGAGAAAACCAAAGACAAACTAAAAACCTGTGGTGAGGTTTACGCTGACAGTGCCTATGCCAATAAAAACAATAATGAAAAACTGGGTAAGCACAACAACAAGGTTTTACATAGGGCTTACAGAAACACGCCACTGACAGACCAACAAAAACAAGAAAACAAACAACGCTCCAGCATTCGTTATATTGTTGAGCGCACCTTTGGACTACTTAAGCTTCATCACGGATTAGCCAAGGCAAGATATCTTGGATTAGAGAGAAATAAGACTAGAGTACAACTCATTGCCATGAGTCATAATCTTAAAACTGGAATAAACATTTTTAAACAGATGTGAGACTTGCAGGATTGTTGCGTCCAATGAGTGGCAAAAGGGTAAAAATAGAGAAATGTGGCGATGAAAACTCAGATAAACAAAATGTTTTTTAGGTTTTTATGGAAAAATAGGGAAAATTTTGAAAATATTTTTGAAAAATTGTAAAAGTTGAAATTAGGATGGGGAATTATGAATTACGCAAAGGTCTCAGTGTAACAAAAGAATTAAATAATTTATTAAGTAGTTTTGATAGAGTAACAACACTATATGATTTTTATAAATTTGACAAAAAAGACGGCGCAACTAACAAGCAAGAATTGGAGCAAAAAATCTTAGATAAGGTTTCATCACAATTAAAAAGCAAGTTAATTCCTTATATTCAAATGTATGAATTTGAAGCATTACTGTTTACTAAACCTAGTGTCATCGGAGAAGTAATTGGTTTTAGTTCAGAAGATTGGGGAAAAAAAATATTGAGCGAATGTAGTCAAGATCCAGAAAGAATAAATAATTCCCATAGTACAACACCTAAACACAGAATAGAGCGTAAGAGTGGCTATCTGTATAGAGAAACAACACATGCAGTAAAAATTTTAAAACAAATAGGTTTGACACATGTTAGAGAAAAATGCAAGGGTTTTGATGGTTGGCTAACCCAATTAGAGGCGTTGGGTGAATGACCAAAAACAGAGACAACAAGCCCTAGACGTTAGTCAATCATTTATTGTTCAAGCGCCTGCAGGCTCGGGGAAAACAGAGTTATTAACGCAGCGTTATTTGAAATTGTTATCAGTGAGCGCTTCGCCTGAGAGTGTGATTGCAATGACTTTTACTAAAAAGGCGGTGAGTGAGCTGACTACTCGGGTGATTGAGTCTTTAAAATTAGCCCAGGGTAATCGACCAAAAGAGTCACATAAGCAAATTACTTATGACTTGGCTCTTAAAGTATTAGAAAAATCCAAGGCACTTGATTGGCAATTATTAAACATGCCTGAGCGGCTTAAAATCTCAACAATTGACGGTCTGTCAAGTTTGATTACCAGTCGTTATCCAAGTAAGAATCAATTAGTACCCAAGCAAATCATAGCGCAAAATTGGGCAAGAAATGATATTTATCTTCAAGCTGCCAAGCAAACGTTATTGGCAATTGATGAGTCTGAATATCAAAATAGTATTGAGTCGGTGCTTCTATATTTGGATAATAATGTTAATAAGTTTTATCGTTTGATTACGGACATGTTGGCTAAACGTGATCAGTGGCTTTTGAAGTTGTACCAGCAGGGTGTGCTTAATATTAAAACCTTGCGGTTAAGTTCTGAAAAGGTGATTATGCAGCATCTACAATTGTTAAAAAATGAGGCTAAACATCATCTTGATGGTACTTTTTTTGACCTATTAAAATATAACACTCAATCTAAATTTTCACAAATACAAGCACTGCCAAATACAAGTATTGAATGTTTAGACGTATGGGTAAATATAGCAGACCTACTACTTGATGGCAAAAGCAAAAAAAACAATAAGTGGCGCAAAAGTGTCAATACTAACAATGGATTCCCAACTGAAGTAAAGGCACAAAAAGACGAATTTATTAAATTTTTAAATCATCTTCAGGGTAAAGATAATTTCAGAGATTTATTATTTGAGACGCTTAATTTGCCAGATATTGATTTTTCAACCAGTCAAATTAACGCCCTTCAAGACATTGCACAAGTGTTAAAGTTAGCCGTTGCTCAATTAAATATTTTGTTTGATGTTAATCAAACGCATGATTTTATCCAAGTTGCCTTAGACGCAGATCAGGCGTTAGATGAGCATCAGGTTAGTGATATTGCGCTATTTTTAGACAACAAAGTCCAGCATATTTTAATTGATGAGTTTCAAGATACCTCAGCCATGCAGTTTGCTTTATTAGAAAAGTTGATTGCTAATTGGCAAGTAGACGATGGTAAAACGCTGCTTTTAGTGGGCGACCCCATGCAGTCTATTTATTTGTTTAGGCAATCTCAGGTGGCTTTATTCTTGCAAGTTCGAGAAAAAGGTATTGCTAATATTAAGCCCGAATTTTTACAACTGAGTACCAATTTTCGTTCCTCTCAATCTGTAGTTGAAGGTAATAATAAAATATTTTCAAAAATATTTCCTCAGCAAGAAGACGTTTTTAAGGGTGCAATTAAGTATGAACATTCACAGGCTAATTCTATTGACGAAGATGACAATGCCATTAACTTTTATCCATTTGCGCACAAGCGTTATGATTTTGAGGCACAAAAAGTGCTTGAAATTATCCAAAGCAACCCAACAAAAGAGATTGCTATTTTGGTTAGAAACCGTTCACACCTAGGCAATATTGTGCCCGTTTTGAAGTGTGCTAATATTGAATTTGAGGCATTAAAAACATCCCCATTAAAGGAAGATTTATTTACCCGTGACTTGCTTAGTCTGACTCGAGCACTTAAACATTTGGGTGATAAACTTGCCTGGTTAGCTATTTTAAGAGCGCCCTGGTGCGGATTGTTGTTAGAAGATTTGCTTGTATTGTCACAACGGAATGAGTGTGTTATTTTTGATTTAATGCAAGATGCACAAGTTTTACAAGGCTTGAGCAAAGACGGACAATTACGCGTGCGAAATTTTATTCATGTTTTACGTGATATTGTTAATCAACAATCTAGATTTAGTTTTGCGGAGGTGCTTGAATTTGCGATTAATCAGTTAGCACCTCAAAACTCCTTATCCGTTAAACAATCTATGATTAAGACCCAATTCTTGCAAATTATTCATGATTGTGAGTCTGCGCAACAACTTGATATTGAAACCATTAATAAAATGTTAGATGAGTTGTATGCGCCTAGTGTAAATGCAAGAATTAAGTTAATGACCATCCATGAGGCCAAAGGCTTGGAGTTTGAATTGGTTGTTATTCCTGGACTGGGTAGAGCGCCACAAAATAACAAACCACCCATCATTCACTTGCAAGAATTTAGCAATCAGTTGTTGTTATTAGCACCAATAAGGTCTTATACGCAACTGGATGACAGCCACACTTACACCTACTTAAAGCATATTGAATTACAACAGAATAAGTTTGAAACGATGCGTTTATTGTACGTGGCAATGACACGTGCCAAGTTCGAAATTCATTTATTAGGAACGCTAAATCAAAGCAATCAGGCCAGTAGCAATACTTTTTTAAAACTATTAGCGCCAATATTTCAGCATCAATTTGACAGGCTCAAACTGTCAACTATTGAGGGCGATCAACAATCCGTTCAAGCGCCAGAATTGGTGCGTTATATTAAGCCCTTAGAATATGGTTATCTTTCTAATAAAAGTAAGGAAAAAATGGACTTCCAGCTTAGTGTTGATTTGCAATATAAAAGCTTACTTGGTACTTTATTGCATCAATATTATGAAGATGGATTATTCTCACCAGATAAACAAAGTATAAGAGCGAGGCTAGTGGAGTGTGGTATTGGCAATATGGACATTGACAATCATATCGATTTTATTGTCAATATGCTTAATTTAACAAAACAAGACAAACACTTTTCTTGGTTGTTTAAGCAAAGAACGTCAACCCGAGTTGAGGCAGAATTTATAAGTGACAAGCGCAGTGCTATTATTGATCGATTATTTATCGACAAAGATACTTTGTGGATTATTGATTTTAAAACTGCAACGAAATCGAATGATGAATCAATAGCACGGTTTATACAAAGGCAAAAAACCAAACATACTCAACAATTGTTATCTTATAAAGTGATTTTATCAGCGTGTTACTCCATGGAAATAAAGTGTGCTTTATATTATCCAGCAGTACAAGAATTGATTGAAATTGACTAAGGATTGCCTCTAAAAGCCCATAATAACTTCTAAAAAACAACCTTTTATCCGTTTGTTGATTTTAATAAAATCTGTATAAATATTCTTCCTAATTGTATTGGCTTTAGAAGCTGAGACAATTTCTTTTCAGTTGTTGTTTTGCTGATGGTAATTTTATGTTTATGACGTACATAATTACAACCTCGGCTGTGTCACCGTCAATATCAATAACCATGTGTTCAGATGATCGTTTAATTTCCACGCTAACACCAAGCGTTACTGTGATAGGTTATTCAATCAAAAATATATTTTTTGCACCAGTCTCAACAGCGCTTTCTTTAATTGTTCGATGTTTTATTTGGAGCACCATAAGGCACACAAATTAAAACATTGGGAATGGGTGAGAAAATCCTAGGGGCTAATACTTGATAAATAAAATGTTTCAATATTTTTTTGGTAATGGCGAAGCCAGCAACTGCTTTGGCTTTTGATGAGCCTTTGTCATCACGAACTACTGCGACCGATGGCTCATTTAGAATCAACCCATTATTTGAGACAACAAAAAAATTAAATTGACGATATTAAATCAGACCTTAAATTTAGATATTGTATGCCAAATTAGATACTACGAAAGAAGCGATCATTTCTAGTGATTTTTTTTAAACAAAGCATTAACCATTGCCACTGCATCACAGCCAGCATCAAGTGCTTGTTGTTGGTTATGAAAGTCAATGCCACCAATGCCAACAATGGGTATGCGTAATATTTGTCTGGCTTTTGTGATTAAACTAAGTGGGCAATGTGGTGCGTTAGGTTTAGTGCTGGAGTCAAATAATGCACCAAAGGCTACATAATTAGCACTTTGATTTTGGGCTTGAAGTGCTAAATCAATATTGTCATAGCAAGATATACCAATAATAGCAGCATCGCCTAATTGCTGCCTTGCTTGTTGTATTGAGCCATCATCTTTGCCCAAATGTACACCGTCGGCATGAATTTTTTCTGCTAGGTTGATATCATCATTGATGATAAATAAAATATTATGCTCTAAGCACAAAAGACGTAATGCACGTGCCTCCTTAAGTTTAATATTGTTGTCAAAGGTTTTGTGTCGATATTGGAGTATACTAATTCGATGTTTAGTAATGACCCGTTTTATCAAAGCAAGATTAAGTAGAGTGTTGGGCGTTATGGCATAAATATTTGATATTTTTTTATTAAACACTATGGTTAGTTTTCAATTAAGACACAATTTATTAATAAGAGTTTTCATTATAGTGATTATTGGTGTTGTGTGGCTTTTGATGGTGTTATTGTTGTCTTCGTTTTCCACACCAAAAGATAAAAAACAAACCCCATTAATACAAAATCAAATCATCTATAAAGAAACGACTTATCTTGAAAGAATTGATAATTTTTCCTTACAAGAGTTTAATGCTAAATCGCAGTTGTCACATTTTATTAAGGCCAAAAGTTATTTTAGTTTTAAAAATTCTCCAGCATTGTTAATTGAACCAGAAGTAACACTCTATAATGAAAAAGGTCTTAAAAATTATGTGATAAACTCTAAACGCGCTCACTATACTGACAGTGGTGAAATTAAATTTAAATATGAAGTTGTCATTCAATCTAACAATAGACTTAAGTATAAAATAAATACAGAAGAATTATTAGTTAGCATTAAAACCAATGACTTGATAAGCAAAAAACCAGTGACTTATTTGGGTGAGAATGTCAAAATTATCTCCCAAGGCATTCATATGCGCGCCAAGGACGACACAATAAAGTTAACAGACTACACCAAAATTAATCAATCCAAAGGTCGAAAACATTATTATTCAAACAATAAAACTACTTATCTATCCAAGAAAAATGAAATTTATGCCAGTGATGTTAATGTGGATAGACAAGAACAAGTGATACAATTATTAGGGAATGTGAAAATTGCACAAGGTTCTGGTTCTAAGATTAACACCAAAAACCTAACTATTGACCAGTCCAATGGTTTAGAAGTGTACCGAACCAAGGAGAAAATACACTACCAATCTAACATTGCTGATATTCATGCTTTTGGTATGAATTACGATGTGATTAAGCAAAAAATTAAATTGACAGGTGGCGTGGTGGGGCGTTATGAATAAGGCATTTCTAATGCCTCTATTGATATTATTTAGCCATGCAATTGCTTTAGTGACTGACAACGTCGAATCTATCGAAGTTAGTGCCAATATGGTTGTGATTGATGAGAAAAACAAATTAAGCACTTATACAGGCAAGGCGAGCATCACCCAAGGCTCTCTTACTTTAAATGCACAAACCATACAATTATTTAGCAATCAACAAGGAGTTATTAAGATCATTGCCAAAGGTACTCATAAACAGCCTGCGCATTACCAACAAAATCAGCCAAACCAACTTCGCTTTATAGTGGCACGAGCACTTAATATAACTTATTTAACCAAACAAGGGCTCGTACATCTTAAGGGCAAGGCACACCTAGTGCAAGGGCTTGATTCTTTCAGTGGCGACATGCTTGATTATGACATTAAGAATGATAAGATAATTGCCAATATGTCAAAAGATGGCAAGCAAAGAGTTCGATTTAAAATCAAACTTTAAATGCGGTTGTTCTTCAGCACTTTTTAGTGTCATTATTTTTTGAAAATGATATTGAGTATTCTTAACCCATATATCTATGGGGATATATTAAAATATCCCCATAGAGCAATACGGGTAAAAATAACAGTGTGTATAATTTTTGATTTTATATTATAAGATAGGATTGCAATATGTCAAAACTAGTCCCACCACATGGCAGTGACACACTAAAGCCATTAGCATTAGAAGGTAGTGCTTTAATAACTGAGTTAGAGAGGGCAAAATTACTACCAAAAGTTAACTGTTCTTCAAGAGAGGTGGGTGACATTATTATGATGGGCATTGGTGGTTTTACGCCGTTAGAAGGCTTTATGAATAAGGCAGATTGGCGAGGTGTTTGTGATAACATGACCATAGAAAACGGTTTATTTTGGCCAATTCCTATTACGTTATCTACTAATAGTGATGATGTTAACCAAGGTGATGAAGTTGCTTTGGTTAATGGTGAGACGGGTGAAATTATTGCAACTATGCTTATTAGTGAAAAGTATTCAATTGATAAAAATCATGAATGCAACACTGTTTATAAAACAACTGAAATGGAGCATCCAGGAGTTGTCATGGTGATGAATCAAGGCAAATACAATCTTTCTGGCTCTATTAAGGTATTGTCAGATGGCGGTTTTCCTGAAAAGTACAGTAGTTTATACATGACGCCGATGGAAACTCGTGCCTACTTTGATGACAAAGGTTGGAAAACAATTGCGGCGTTTCAAACGCGCAATCCAATGCACCGCTCACATGAATACTTAGCTAAGATTGCAGTGGAAATTTGTGATGGAGTTATGATTCACTCAGTATTAGGCGGTCTTAAGGCTGGCGATATTCCTGCTGATGTACGTTCAGAAGCAATTTCAGTATTAATCGAAAACTATTTTGTAGATAATACCATCCTACAATCTGGTTACCCATTAGACATGCGTTATGCAGGCCCTCGCGAGGCATTATTACATGCATTATTCAGACAAAACTATGGCTGTTCACACCTGATTGTTGGTCGTGACCATGCTGGTGTTGATGATTATTACGGCCCGTTTGATGCGCATAACATCTTTGATGAGATCACTGACGATGCCTTAGTGACAAAAGCGTTAAAGATTGATTGGACATTTTGGTGTCATAAGTGTGGCGGCATGTCTTCAATGAAAACTTGTCCTCATAGTGCAGAAGATCGTGTACTGCTTTCAGGCACTAAAGTTCGTAAGATGCTTTCTGATGGCGAAGATTTACCAGAGACTTTTTCTCGTCCTGAAGTGGCTAAAGTTTTACAAGCCTATTATGCGAGCATTAAGGATGAAGATAAAGTAGAAATTAAGTTGAGTGGACATTCGGCAAAATAATAAACCATGTTCATAATCAAGACATCTTGAGAAATTAAGAGTTTTTTTTGATTGTAAAAAAGTTTTATGTAAGTATAATGGGTCAGATTTTGACGAAAACAGCATCGAGTGTTAAGACAAAAAAAAGATTGTAAAATTGCTAATTGAAAAAAATTGGCAAATTTAGAAT
The DNA here is from genome assembly GCA_030142985.1 of Candidatus Ruthturnera sp. Tsphm01. Lineage (GTDB taxonomy): Bacteria > Pseudomonadota > Gammaproteobacteria > PS1 > Pseudothioglobaceae > Ruthia. The sequence goes on from CP125320.1 coordinate 1,399,912, forward strand.
GAGAGTGATTTAACTTAAGGAGAAAAAACCAATGATTGATATCAATTCAACACCAATTGCTAGTTTATTAGCAGAAGGTATTTCATACGAAAACATGCAAATGTATGTCATTATCATGATTGCCCTAGTGGTTGTTATGACGGTGCTAGATTTGCTACATAAGAAAAGCGCAACCTACTTTTTTAATGCAGCGGAAAAAGCTGACAAAGATTTAGCTGCAGGCGATGCACCATGTTCATTGGGCAAAGAAGAAGGCAGACTCAAGATGTTAAGTACTGGTGATAAAGTAAATATATTGGCAAGTACAATTGCAGTGGACGTTGCAACAGCTGGTGAATTTAGCAATGGACTTCGTAGATTGGTACACATCCTAACCATGTGGGGTTTTATTTTCTTTAACGCCTCAACTGCAATCATTATTTTTGGCGCACAAGAAACTCAGATATTAGCACAAGTATGGAATGTTGGTGCAATCATGTTATTTATTGGTACATTTTGGTACTGGTTTGGCTTCAAAGTAGACAGCCAAGCAGAAGGTCATTCATGGACAAGAATTATCCTTAAAAGAGACATGTTTAGTTTGTCATTAATGGCAACTTCAGTAACTGCACTAGGTTGGAGTATCTATGGCGGCGGTACTGGCGTGTGGTTTATCTTAGTTCTTTTTGCTACTACATCACTATTTGGCGGTGTATATTGGTCTAAATTTTCTCATATGTTCTTCAAGCCTGTTGCTGCATACAATAAGCGCATCATCAAGGCTAATGGCACAAACGAGAACTTGCCTCACGAGACAAGAGACGATGTATGGCAACAAAACAGACATTCAATGGAGCTTTTAAAAGATGCGCCAATGGATATGGGCCTTGGTATTAAGCGTGAAGCACCTAAGCACTACTAAATTAATTAAATAAGAAGAGAGGAAAATAATATGCCAACTTTTGTATATATGACTCGTTGTGATGGTTGTGGACATTGTGTAGATATCTGCCCATCTAACATTATGCACATTGATGATAAATATCGTCGTGCTTATAATATTGAACCAAACATGTGCTGGGAGTGTTATTCATGTGTTAAAGCATGTCCACATCAAGCAATTGATGTCCGTGGTTATGCAGATTTCGCACCACTGGGACACAGTGTTCGCGTTATTCGCGATGAAGAGAAAGGTACCATTGCATGGAGAGTTAAGTTTCGTGACGGTCGTGTCAAAAACTTTTTATCGCCAATTACAACTCAACCATGGGGAACTAAAATTCCTGATTTCAGAAATGAGCCTGAGCCTAGCGACGACATGCGTAACTCGCAGTTATTAGCATTTGAGCCTAAATATATCCGTATGGATGATGGCGATATTCACACGTTAGAATCTAACGGTTTGAAACTTAAAAAAGGAGTGTACTACTAATGGGTATTAAAACAATTGTAGAAGACAACATTGATATTTTAGTTGTTGGTGCTGGTTTGGGTGGTACAGGTGCTGCTTATGAGGCTAGATATTGGGGTCGTAATAAAAAGATTATCATTGCAGAAAAAGCAAACATTAACCGTTCTGGTGCTGTTGCTCAAGGTCTATACGCGATTAACTGTTATATGGGCACTCGTTTTGGTGAGAACAATCCTGAAGACCATGTGCGTTATGCGCGTATGGATTTAATGGGCATGGTTCGTGAAGACTTGCTGTTTGATATGGCTCGCCATGTTGACTCTGCAGTGCATAAGTTTGAAGAGTGGGGTCTTCCACTAATGAAAGACCCTAAAAGAGAAGACATTGGTGCTTACATGCGTGAAGGTCGTTGGCAGATTATGATTCACGGTGAGTCATACAAGCCTATCGTTGCTGAAGCTGCAACTAAGCAAGCTGACAAAGTTTATAACCGTATTATGGTTACCCATTTGCTAATGGATGACGCACAAGAAAATCGTATTGCTGGTGCTGTCGGTTTTAACGTACGCACTGGTAACTACCATGTATTTAAGTCTAAGACTACTATTGTTGGTGCTGGTGGTGCGTCTAATATCTTTAAACCTCGTTCAGTAGGTGAAGGCATGGGTCGTGTATGGTATGCACCATGGTCTTCTGGTTCTGCATATGGTTTACTAATTGAAGCTGGCGCAAAGATGACACAAATGGAAAACCGCATCGTTCTTGCTAGATTTAAAGATGGTTATGGACCTGTTGGTGCATACTTTTTACATCTTAAAACTTACACTCAAAATGGTTATGGTGACGAGTATGAATCTAAATGGTTCCCAGCATTATCGAAAATGGTAGGTAAAGAATATCTAGACACAGAGGGTCAACATTTGTCTCATAAGCCAATTCCAACTTGCTTGCGTAATCATGCATTTATCAGCGAGGTAAATGCTGGTCGTGGTCCAATTCACATGGTAACAATGGAAGCATTCCAAGACCCTCATTTAGAAGAAGTTGGCTGGGAAAATTTCTTAGGCATGACAGTTGGTCAGGCAGTGCTTTGGGCAGCAACAGACGTTGACCCTAAATACGAAAACCCTGAATTAACAACGTCTGAGCCGTATGTAATGGGTTCACACGCTACTGGTTGTGGTGCATGGTGTTCAGGTCCTGAGGACATATCCCCTGATGAGTACTTCTGGGGTTATAATCGCATGACGACAGTAGATGGTTTGTTTGGTGCGGGTGATACTGTTGGTGGTACGCCACATGCATTCTCATCAGGTTCATTTACTGAAGGTCGTTTGGCTGCTAAAGCTGCCTGTAAATACATTGATGATGGCAAGGCAGAAGGAATCAAGGTATCTGACAAACAAATTGCTGATCGTAAAGCGCAAATCTTTAAACCTTTAGAGAATTATACGATTGGTCGTAACGAAATTGTTGCTGGCACAGTATCGCCAAGTTATATTTTGCCAATGAGTGGATTACAACGTTTGCAAAAGCTTATGGATGAGTATTGTGGCGGTGTTACTGTTTCTTATGTAACCAACGACAAGTTGCTGAATATAGGTTTGAAGAAGTTGGCTATTTTAGAAGAAGATTTAGAGCACATTGGTGCAGAAGATCTTCATCAGTTGATGCGTGGATGGGAATTAAGACACCGCCACCGTACTTCTGAATGCGTGACTCAGCATACTTTATTCCGTAAAGAAACTCGCTGGCCTGGTTATTATTATCGTGGTGACGCTATGAAATTAGATGATAAAAATTGGCATGTATTGACAGTTTCTCATCGTGATCGCGTTACTGGTGAATATACACTAGAGAAGGCACCTTGTTACCATTTGGTTGGCGAGGAAGATGAAAAATAGAGATTTGGTTTAAATTTTTATTTTGATAAAAAAAAACCAACATTTGTATGTTGGTTTTTTTGTTTGCTGTATATTTTAAGAAAAAACGTTTTATTGGGGTATTGGATAAATGAACATTATTGATAAAACAGATGAAGAAATTTTAGCGATTGCAAGCCCAATGTGGGGTGACCTAGTTAAATATTCTAATAATAGTAATTATGGTGCTTTTTGCCGTCATTTTTCAGAGGATTTTTTACGTGGCGCTAATGAGATTGAAATGGGCAAACAATTTGCTCGTAGTGAACTAACTAAGGGTCTTGAAAAAGGTGCAGGATATTTGGGCATGATTCGCCGTGGTCAACATGTGACTGTATTGTATAAGCAAGCCCATTCTAAAAAAAAGGGTGAATATTTAGGAAGACTTGTACTTGGTTATGAAGCTGATGTGGTCAAAATTTTTGGCGCAACAATTTTTTAAAAGTTGTGGATAATATTATTCAAGAAGGCAAATATGTTGAGCTTATCTATAAGGTTATTGATAAAAAAACTGGCAATGTTTTTTCAGAAATTGAGTATCCAGTCGGCTATGTACACGGTGTCAATGACACGCTAGGCAAAGAGGTTATTACTGAGTTAGAAGGTAGGAAGCAAGGCGAGATTCTTGAGATTAACATTGATGTAGAAAAAATCTATGGGTCTCGTGACGAAACTTTAGTTTTTATTGATAAAATTGGAAACGTTCCACCAGAATATCAAAAAGTCGGCACCAAAGTTGTTATGGAAAATTCTAAGGGAGATTCTAAGGAGTTTTTAGTAACCAAGGTGGATGATAAAACAGTCACCATTGATGGTAATAATCCTCTTTGTGGTCGTGAAGTTAAGTTTTTGCTCGAAATTCTTCTGGTGCGTGATGCAACGGATGAAGAAATAGAAGCAGGCGGTATGATAGACGAGCAACCAGACATGGAACAATTATTAACAATGCATTAATTATGAGTATTGACTTTACAGCATCAGAGATAAAGATTATTCAAAGTGTAGTTGATTATCGCTGGAGAAAGGAAAAAATTGAGGTTAATTTAGCTGATATTGAAATTACTAAAGAAGGCGAAAATGAACCAATGCTTACCCCAGCAGTCGTTTGGGAGGATCAAAATTCAACCTTTATTATTTTAAAAATGGGCGCATTTTCCTACAAAAATTTCTTTTATTATTTGACTGATCAGCGTTTTGATACTGGCGTTCCTGAATATAATGATTTGTATGAATGTGCGGATAAGTTATTAAAAGCGCAAGCAGATTTTATGCTAAGTAAACACACCAAAGGTTTAGATTTACATATTCAGAAATAACACCCCATTTAAGATTTAAATTTTAAAAAAAGACATGCACAGCATGTCTTTTTTATTTTAATAATGTGAAATACTCTGTTAACAAATATTATGAGACCACTGCATTAATCCAGCGCAACTTAGGGAATATGGGAAATAGTATATTTTTCATCTAAAAATAATGAAAACAGCCAGTTATTGACGAGTTTTCGGATAAAAAAAGTATTTCATAAGTCATGGTGGATTAATGCAGTGGCCTCATAATAGTTTCCTTTCTTTGGTTGTTTATATTGCTTCAAGCGTAAAAAACAAGGAATGAGCAACCAAAACTCTACCCTCCTTTTTTAAAAAATTAATTGATTATTACAAAAGAGGAATAATCATAATCGCAACAATGTTCATGATCTTAATCAGTGGATTAATAGCAGGTCCTGCTGTATCTTTGTATGGGTCGCCTACTGTATCGCCAGTAATAGCAGCCTTATGAGCGTCTGAGCCTTTGCCACCAAAGTGACCATCTTCGATATATTTTTTAGCGTTATCCCATGCGCCACCACCTGTGGTCATCGAAATTGCAACAAAAATACCCGTTGCGATAGAGCCGATTAATAAACCGCCTAGCGCTTCAGCACCCAATAGCAAGCCAACAATAACTGGAAATGCAATTGGCAGAATAGAAGGTAATATCATTTCTTTAATGGCAGATTTGGTTAGCATATCAACCGCTTTAGAATAATCAGGCTTTTGTGTATAATCCATAATGCCTGGCATTTCTCTAAACTGACGACGAACTTCATTGACAATATCACCTGCGGCACGACCAACAGCTTCCATTGCCATTGCACCAAACAAATAAGGCACCAAACCGCCTAAAAATAAGCCGATGATTACTTTATGATTAGATAAGTCAAAAGCAATGCTTTCAAATTGAGGTAATGCATGTAATTCGTGAGTAAAGTCGGCAAACAATACCAATGCTGCTAAACCAGCAGAGCCAATTGCATAGCCCTTGGTAACTGCTTTAGTGGTATTGCCAACAGCATCTAAAGGATCGGTAATGTTGCGAATTTTTTTTGGAAGTTTAGCCATTTCTGCGATACCACCTGCATTGTCCGTAATTGGACCGTAGGCATCAAGTGCGACAATAACACCCGTCATTGATAGCATAGCCGTCGCTGCAATGGCAATGGCATATAAGCCACCCAGTTCATGCGCACCCCAAATACTCGCACATACTGCAAGTACAGGAAGGGCGGTAGATTTCATACTCAAGCCAATCCCAGCAATAACGTTAGTACCATCACCTGTGAGTGACGCTTCGGCAACATGTTGTACAGGGTTATATTCAGTTGACGTGTAATACTCAGTTACCACAACCATAACAGCTGTTAGCGCTAAACCAATAAGTGATGCGTAGAATAAATTTATCCCCATATTCATATCATTGGTAATAAAGTAAAAGGCAATCGCAGCCAGTCCCGCTGAAACGATTAAGCCTTTATATAAAGCACCCATGATAGAGCCACCATCGGAGACTTTAACAAAAAAAGTACCTACAATAGAGGCAATAATTGAAGCCGAACCTAAAGCCAAGGGATACAAAATAGCATTATCACCCAAGCCTAGAACACCTGCAAGCATCATAGTTGCAACAATGGTAACCGCATAAGTTTCAAATAAGTCAGCAGCCATACCTGCGCAATCACCAACGTTATCACCAACGTTGTCAGCAATCACTGCAGGATTGCGCGGGTCGTCTTCTGGAATGCCAGCTTCAACCTTGCCAACAATATCAGCACCAACATCGGCACCTTTAGTGAAAATGCCACCACCTAAACGTGCGAAAATTGAAATGAGTGAGCCACCAAATGCAAGGCCGATAAGAGCGTGCAATGCGTCTTTTTGGGCAACGCCATATTCAATCATGCCAGCGTAGTAACCAGAAACACCTAATAGTGCTAGACCAACAACCAGCATACCTGTAACAGCACCACCTCTAAAAGCAACTTGAAAAGCGGCATTCATGCCGTTATTAGCTGCTTGTGCTGTGCGAGAATTAGATTTAACTGACACGTTCATGCCAATGTAGCCTGTTGCGCCTGATAATACTGCACCCACTAAAAAGCCAAGACCAACGGCGACACCTAAAAAGTAAATAATAATGATAAACAAAACAGCACCAACCATAGCAATGGTGGAATATTGACGATTTAGGTAAGCACTCGCACCTTGTGCAATTGCGTCTGAAATTTCTTTCATTTTGTCATTGCCTGCAGGTTGTTTGTTAATCCAGGTAATTGTAAATAGGCCGTATAAAACCGCGATAATTGATGCCGAAATGGCAATGATAAGAATTGCATCCATTACTTTATTTTCTCCTTTTTAGTTGCGCAAAATTTCTTCAGGGTTGATTATAGTTAATAATTGCCTATAGTAAGATGATAATCTGTTATTTTTCTAATCACCCCTATTTATGCAAAGGTCCCAATAGAGCTAACTTATGTTAATTATTGATAGAGTGCGCTAGTCCTTGTTCCAATATTTGGTCTTAATGCCATGACCTAAATCTGCCTCAATTAAGCGAGATCTGAGTTTAAGTAGTTTTTTAATAAGGGCGGGCTCGGCTTTTTCATAACTTAAAGCATCTGGAGTGCGATTAACCACCACACCTAAAAGCTCTGTAATGGCATTGCCAATTGAATTTTGGGAAATAGTAACAATGAGTTTATTTTTATCATTGCGATAGATGAGTTGCTTAAATGCTGGCTGCCAGCGAATAGAGGATGAATATTTGGCATTATTAATACATTTGTCGCGCACTTTTTTAGCAGCAGATAAAAAGTAGTTATTAAATAATAAAATTTTCTCAATTTCTTTTGGAAAGTAAGCATTGGTCGGGACACCAGAGTTTCTACTTGACACTTGGGCAAAAAAACTGCGATAGAAATCTAAAAAGCCTTTTAAAACTTGATCGTACTCTTTCCAAAAATCAATATTCTTTAAACTTTCAACACCACCTTGAATTTCCCAGCTGGGCAGTCCTTTTGGATATCCAGTTAGCTTAAGACTTGAGGCTTCGCCAGTGATTGGTTTAAGTATTTTTAAGTCTAAAGCGGATAAAAATTCAGTGTAAACATTCTGCATATAAGAGGCAAATAAAGAATGTTGACCGCCATCTGTTAGATTAGGATTGTTAGTGTCGGCTAGTTTTGCGTGTGTAAGTACCTTTTTATCAAAGACGATAAAGTGATTATGCAGCATTCTAATGCTGGGCACACCTGTATTAGTCATTGGCCAAGTGGCATCAAGTGATGCTTCGCCAGCAAGAATGAGATGTTTGTCCGGATTTGGGTAATGTTCTAACATAAAACCAATGATAATTTGGTTCATGCGATTCCATACATTTTTTACCTTATCAGGCAGTTGCGTGCGTCGTACTGGACGACCCAAAGGATTTAGAATACTTTGGGAGGTGTTGTAAATAATAGAGCAATCGAATTCATTTGAATGCCCTAAAGCTTTTCGATAAAGTAGTAAATCTTCATCGTTGGTTAATAAGCCGTTATTTTGAGTTAAATCTTGAAGATTTTCAGGCGAATTAAAAAACTCGTTAGGTTTCATCCCCTGTGGCACATCTAAAGGGATGGGGCGAAAGGGGATGTTGATTTCTCTTGGACCAAATTTAGTCATAAGAGATTAAACCGCTTAACTTAATTGTGCGTAAACACGATCTCTAACTTCGTCAAGCGTGCCTACACCAACAGCTGCACCATATTTAGGTGCATCACTGTCTTCACTCATCCAAGATTGGTAATAATTAACCAGTGGCTGGGTTTGTTCATGATAGACATCTAGACGTGCACGCACTGTGTCTTCAGCATCATCCGTACGTTGTACTAACGCCTCTCCAGTAATATCATCAACCCCTTCAACCTTGGGTGGGTTGTAAACAATGTGATAAGTGCGACCTGATGCTAAGTGAGCACGACGACCTGACATGCGAGCAATAATATCTTCATCCGGTACTTGAATTTCAACCACAAAGTCAATTTTAACACCATCTGTTTTTAAAGCTCCTGCTTGAGCGATTGTGCGTGGAAAGCCATCAAATAAAAAGCCATTTTTGCAATCATCTGCCTGAATTCTTTCTTTAACCAAGCCGATAATAATATCATCAGAAACCAAACCACCTGCATCCATGACTTTTTTAGCTTCAATGCCTAATGGCGTACCTGCTTTAACAGCGCTGCGTAGCATGTCGCCAGTTGATATTTGAGGAATTGAATACTTTTGACAAATGTTAGTTGCTTGAGTACCTTTGCCTGCGCCCGGAGGGCCTAATAAAATTATGTTCATTTTTTTCTCCTTGTGGTTTGTTTTAGTTAATATTTTTTATTAAAAATAAGGAAGCCTAGTCTCCTTGTAGCAAGGCTTAAATCTTGAATAGGGGTAATTTTTTATCTGCCATTATTTTTTTCATCACCACATAATCAGGCAAGCCATTTTTGTATGGTGGGTAGTCTTCACCTTTGATAAGTGGTTGTAAATATTCACGGCAAGCGTCAGTAATACCAAAACCATCGTCGGAAATATAGTTCATGGGCATCATTTTTTCAACGTTGGCGACATCTTTTAATTCGCCTGAGCCAATCTCCCAAGTGTAGGGATTGTTTGAGGTGCGAATAATAGCAGGCATGACTGAATTTTTACCTTCAAGAGCCATATTAACAGCCGCTTCACCTAGTGCATAAGCTTGTTCAACATCGGATTTTGAGGCTAAGTGGCGAGCAGCACGTTGCAAGTAATCTGCAACTGCCCAGTGGTATTTATAACCCAAGGCATCTTTGATTAAGTTAGCAACAACAGGTGCTGCACCGCCAAGTTGTGCATGTCCAAAGTCATCACGAGTGCCTTGCTCTGCTAGAAAACGACCATCTGGCCATTTTGTACCTTCAGACACAACAATTGTGCAGTAGCCAAATTCTTTGACGTTTTTATCAACTTTAGCTAAGAATTTCTTTTCATTAAAATTAACCTCTGGGAATAAAATTACCACAGGGATTGAATCGTCAACCAGTCCGCCTGCTGCTGCAATCCAACCCGCATGACGACCCATTACTTCAAGGACGAAAATTTTAGTTGAGGTTGCTGCCATTGAGGCGACGTCAAAACTGGCTTCCATGGTGGAAACAGCAATATATTTAGCAACCGAGCCAAAACCTGGACAATTATCTGTAATTGGTAAGTCGTTATCTACTGTTTTAGGCACATGAATGGCTTGAATTGGGTAGCCCATTGATTCGGATAATTGAGAGACTTTTAAACAAGTATCTGCTGAATCGCCACCGCCATTGTAGAAAAAATAACCAATATTATGCGCTTTGAATACTTCAATTAGCCTTTCATATTCTGCTTTGTTGGCCTCCAAAGATTTCATCTTATAACGACAAGAGCCAAAGCCACCAGAAGGTGTATGTTTTAAGGCTTTAATATCAGCATTAGATTCTTTTGAAGTATCAATTAAATTCTCAGTTAATGCACCGATAATGCCATTTTGACCTGCATATACTGTACCAATTTTATCTGGATGTTTGCGCGCTGTTTCAATCACACCACAAGCTGATGCATTAATCACAGCAGTCACGCCACCTGATTGTGCATAAAAAGCATTTTTCATTGTTATTTCCTTTTACTTGTAAAAAACAATTAATTATACAGTGAGAGGCTTTTTCATACACTGAATAATCACGCAAAATATTATTCCCCGTGGGATGTAAATATTAATTATTTACAGCATTTTCGCTTGGATCTGTGCTTATTCTTTCTCTTGACTTGTGTTTCTATCCTATTCATAATTACGCAAAGGTCTCTAAATGTAGTGGTTTTTAATTATTTTGTATGATATTTTGTACGATTGCTGGGGATTGAACTAGTCCTTTCTATATTTCGAGGCATTTTGTGAAGTTCTAAATCACATACTTTATGATGTTCGTTTGGCACATCAGCCTGATAAATGGTAATTGGAATAAAGATTGGATTGGGCCAGTCGGCATCTAGGAACGCTTGTAGCCAGGTTTGCCTTTCCTGTTCGGGCTTCACACATAATAATGTTTCAGCATTGTGAACAATAATCCCTCTATGTTTTGCTCTACTGCGTAGGCTATTTTCTAATTGATCAAGGTTTATGTTGTCTGCATTTTGGCCATATTCTGCCATGACTTCTTGTTGGTAATTGAAAAACTCCAACCCTGTTTGCTCTGCTATTTTTCTAATCAGTTCAGGGTGAAATCTAGGGAGTAATACTATGCTACCGCCTTTCTGACCTGGTCCATTGTAGAATTCTACCACATCCGACAACCATTTATGCTTATCACTAGAGTCTCGGTGATTGCCGACTGGTGATGTAGTATTGGACGCAGATTGGCGCTGTAGTGGAGTAAAATTTGCGATGGCATTTAATTGCTCTTCAGTGAATAACTTCTCAATAATAGGAAACAACTCCTCATTTTCCATCAATGTATGTCTTTTTAGGATGTGGCTAAAATCAGCCAAATCCTTTCTTGCTGTTGCGACAGTCATTTCTTCGACTAGAGACCTGATATAGCCATGCTCTTTACCGATTGTAATACACAATGCAGTGTGTTCTGGGTGGTTCCGAATTAAGGGGCCTAAAATAACTTGTTCTTCATTTTGAAGGTGAAACTCAAGCTCTTCGGCATTGTATCTATTAACTTTTTCAATCCCTTTTTTCAGATCATTATCATCCCCTTCTTTGGCAATTTTACTAATTTCTGCTGCGAAGTTTAATCCAGCAGAATGATCGTTAAATAATTTTTTCATTGAGCCTATATAGTTCGACACTTTACTGCTATCTTTTCCGTGTTGTGTGCTGGTCATGCTTTACCTTTAGTGAAACAATAGAAAATTAGAGGGATTGTGCCACTTGATTTTCCTTTATTATTAAGGGATTTATATACTTAATCCCACCAATTTCTTTCCCAATCAGTCGTTTATAGGTCAATCGCCTGTTAAATCCACCCGTAAGCATGCTCTCAATCCTGTCCCAAGTGTGAATTTTAACATTGCCCTGATTAAGTCTAAAAACAAACTCATTAACATAGCGCTCAATATGTTTATTTGCGAAGTTATGAAAGGTACCGTAATAACCTCGCTTTAACAACGCCCAAACACTTTCAATACCGTTAGTGTGTGCCTCACCATTCACAAATTCTCCAGTAGAGTGATTAACCATTAACTGCTTATACCTTTTACACCTTGATAAACAGTTGCCTCGTCAGTACAAAGCGTAGCGTCCTTATCCATATTGGCAGTAATCATAGCTTGAATATTGTTACTATTAACCCTGTCCATCTTTATACTGCAATGGTTTTACCATTGCGAGAACGCATACCAACCACAGCGGTTTTAGTCTTTGTACTTCTGCCTTGCGTGTCTTTAGTTTTCTTGTGTTGGTGCTTATTCTTTTCTTTGCCACCAATGTAGGTTTCATCCATTTCCACCATACCGAGCAATTGTTTCATATCTTTTTCGAAACAGGCTTCTCTAAGTCTGTGTAATAAGAACCAAGCTGATTTTTGGGTGATACCTAATTCTTTGGATAGTCGCATAGATGAAACCCCTTTACGGGCAGTTACTACTTGGTAAATAGCATATAGCCACTTATTTAGTGGTATATGAAAACGCTCAAAAACAGTACCAGTTCTAACACTAAAATCTTTAGCGCAACGACCACAGACAAACTGTCCTTCTCTATTGCCTTTTCTAGCTGTTATCTTGGATGATTGACACTTTGGACATTCAACGCCATTAGCCCAGCGTTTTTGTTCAATAAACTTCCTAGCTGTTGTGTTGTTTGGAATTTTTTTTAACAACTCAAAGGTGGATATGGTTTCTTTGCACATGCTTTGTCCTTGTTGTTGGTAAAGTAGGTATTATAGTTTTTTGGAATTAAATATATAAGCCCTATTATTAATTATGTAAAGGTCTCTATATTGCTTCTTTGCTATCATTTTTTTTAAAAATGTGATTATATAACACCTAAATTCAAATCTTAAGCGCAATTAATAATACCCGATTTAAACACAGCTTTCGATATTTGAGTTAGGTATTATCAACCAACAAAAAGTTGCACTTAGAACTTTAATGGACACTAATGCCTTGTTCAGCCATATAATTTACTTATTGGTGAAATGATAGGGTGTGATTTCCCACGCTTGTATGTCGTTAATGGTGAGTATTAAGCATTTAGAACTGCCATTATTTCGCACTGTGCCTGATGCGCCTGGGTTAATAACCCAAGGTATGGTGGTTTTATCAATCACTTGTTTGTGTGTATGTCCATAAATAATGGTTTTAGCATCTGGATAAGTTGCCCTAAGTGATTTATGTGATGGTTGGTGGTGACCATGTTGATGACCGTGTTCAATGGCAATTTTGCCGCTGGAAAATTCAAGTAGTTCAACTTTATTTAGCTGAGTGATGTGCGTATCGTTATTGCCCTGAATGGCAATTAATTTTTGCTTGGGTTTGAGTGCTTGAAGGGTTTTTTCATCAATAATATCGCCAGCGTGGATGGCAATATCACATTGATTAATTAGCTGGACAACGTCGGGATGAATAAAGCCGTGAGAGTCTGCAAGAATGCCAATTTTTTTGCTCATTTTTTATAAATGTGCTTTGATGGGCAGGGCTTGTTCAAAGGTTTCGATATTAATAAACCCTTCTATTGATTTTATGCCTATTTTAGAGCTGGGCTTATTAATGGCAACAATGGTGCCAATGCCGTATTGTTTGGCAGCACTTAGTACAGAGAAAGAATCATCAAAAAAGATACTTTTTTGTTTGTTCAAGTGAATATCCTTGTTTAATTGTCGCCAAAAATCTTGCTCTTCTTTAGCCACATTGTAGTCATGCGATGAAATAATGGCATCGAAATACTGCGTTAAATTAGTTATTCTCATTTTTAATTGGATGGTTTTTCTATGGGCATTAGTGACTAAATAGATGCGTTTTTTGTGCTGTTTGGCTTGCTCTAAAAAATCCAGCACAAATGGGTGTATTTGGATTAGATGAGCCACATCTTCTTTGAGTTTGGCAATGTCTAGTTTAAATACTTTTTGCCAATAATCCAAACAATACCAATGTAGTTTTCCTTCTTGGGCTTGAAGAATGGGGTAAATTTTATCTTTTGACTGTTGGTGTGTTAGGTTGTGTTTATTGGCAAAGGCCAAAGGCATATATTCCATCCAAAAATGCAAATCAAAATGCAAGTCTAACAAAGTACCATCCATATCTAACAAAATGGTATCTATTGAATACCAATCAATGTTACTTTCTACGCCAAGTTGTGCCACTGGCATTATCCTCTAGTACAATGCCAAACTTGAGTAGTTCATCTCTGATTTGATCACTTAGTGCAAAATCTTTATTGGCTCTAGCCTCATTTCTGTTGGTAATTTTTGCATTAATTTTGTTGTCTGACAAGGAAACGCCTTGCTTTAAAAATTTATCCGCATCCATCTGCAAAATACCAATATAACCACCTAGTTTTTTTAATAATTGTGCCAAGGCATTAGCCTGATCAATGTCCTTTTCACGTTGTGAGTTGACTGTTTTTGCCAGTTCAAATAAAACACTCAAAGCAATGGGCGTGTTAAAGTCATCATTAAGCGCTGCATTAAATCGTACTGAATAATCAAAACGCATAGATATTTCCTCAGTCGCTGCGTTAGAAGCATTTAAGCCACGAATGGCGGTGTACAAACGAGACAGTGACGACTTGGCTTTATCAAGATTATCATCTGAAAAATTAAGTGGACTACGGTAATGAGAGCTCATGATGAAATAGCGTAAGGTTTCACCATCATAGTTTTCTAATACGCCACGAATGGTGAAAAAATTATTCAGTGATTTGCTCATTTTTTCATTATCAATATTGACAAAACCAACATGCATCCAAGTATTAACAAAAGTGCAATCATTTGTACCTTCAGATTGGGCGATTTCGTTTTCATGATGCGGAAAAGTCAAATCCATACCACCACCATGAATATCAAAATGATTGCCTAAGTGGTGTGTGGACATGGCAGAACATTCAATATGCCAGCCTGGGCGGCCTTGCCCCCAAGGGGAACTCCAGCTTGGCTCGCCAGGTTTAGACATTTTCCAAAGGACAAAATCCAACGGGTCTTTTTTGGCATTTTCTATCTCAATTCGAGCACCCGCTTCAAGTTCATCAAGGTTCTTCCTTGAGAGCTTTCCATAATTTTTAAAACGGCGTACTGAATAATACACGTCACCATTGTGAGCTTGATAGGCAAAGCCTTTTTCAATCAGCGATTTTATCATATAAAACATTTGTTCCATCGCATCAGTGGCACGTGGTTCAACATCAGGCGGCAACACGCCAAGCGCACGCTCATCTTTGTGCATGGCGTCAATAAAACGATTAGTCAATGCGTATATATCTTCTTTATTTTCAACAGCACGCCTGATAATTTTGTCATCAATATCGGTAATATTACGCACATATTCAACATTTGGAAAATGCCGTCTAAGATGGCGAGTGATGACATCAAACATCACCAATACTCGTGCATGACCCATATGGCAATAATCATAAACTGTCATCCCGCAAACGTATATACCTACTTTATCAGCATTAATTGGGTGAAAAACTTCTTTTTGTTTACTTAGCGTGTTATAAATTTTAAGCATAAACGGTATTTTACGTGAGTATTTATCTAATTTTGTCTTGTCAATAACAAGCCCTTACTTTTTATATAACTTATCAGCATGAACAGTTGATATAATTAATAGCTTTTTAATTATACACAGGAGAAAATGTATGAGCGTTTTAGTCACACAACAAGCCCCAGATTTTACAGCTGCTGCTGTTTTAGCAGATGGTACGATTGTTGATAATTTTCAACTTTCTAGCCTTAAAGGTAAGAAAATTTGCGTGTTTTTTTATCCACTAGATTTTACTTTTGTTTGTCCTTCGGAGATTCTAGCGCATCACCATAGAATGACGCAGTTTAGCGACAAAGGTGTTGAAGTGGTTGGTGTTTCAGTAGATTCACAGTTTACGCATAATGCATGGCGTAATACGCAACCAGCAGACGGTGGTTTGGGCGTGATTGATTTTCCATTAGTGGCTGATACTGACCATTCTATTATGGAAGCTTATGGCATTGTACACCCAGCAGGTATTGCACTACGTGCATCGTTCTTAATTGATGAGAATTTTGAGGTGCGTCATCAGGTGGTTAATGATTTGCCATTAGGCAGAAATGTTGATGAAATGTTACGCATGGTTGATGCGCTTGATTTTCACACTAAGCATGGCGAAGTTTGCCCTGCAGGCTGGAACAAAGGCGACGAAGGCATGAAAGATACACCTACAGGTGTGGCCGATTATTTGTCAAAACATGCTGATGGATTGTAATTAAATTTGTTGTTGAATAAGGGAGTTTAAACTCCCTTTTTTATAGTCTATGTAGGGAGAATTAGCAATAAAAATGAAGAAATATAGATGTATCGTGTGCGATTGGGTGTATGACGAATATTTAGGCGCGCCCAAAGAGGGGATTGAGCCAGGCACAAAATGGAAAGATATTCCTGAGGATTGGGTATGTCCAGATTGTGGTGCTAGTAAGACTGAGTTTGAAATGGTTGAAATCTAGTAAAATAACCCTTTTTAAAAAACTGATACAAAGGAAGAAGAATGTCAGAAATATTAATACTACCAGGCGATGGCATTGGTCAAGAAATTATAACGCAAGCGCTTAAAGTGATTGATTGCCTGAATGCAGATTTTAATCTTGGTATGACGCTTGAACATGGCTTGGTTGGAGGTAGTGCTTATGATGAAACAGGTTCTCCTTTGCCACAAGTTACATTGGATGTTGCGCGTCAGTGCGATTCTATTTTATTAGGTGCTGTGGGTGGTTATCAGTGGGCGTCTTTAGAGCGTAATTTGCGACCAGAGCGAGGCTTGTTGGAACTGCGCGCAGAAATGGATTTGTTTTCTAATTTACGTCCTGCGATTTTATACCCACAGCTTGCTAGTGCCTCTACGTTAAAAGAAGAGGTAGTATTAGGGCTTGATTTGATGATTGTTCGTGAGTTGGTTTCGGGTATTTATTTTGGCAAACCACGAGGTGTTGAAGTGCGTAATGGACAAAAATATGGGTTTAACACAGCCGCTTATTATGAATCAGAAATCAGGCGTATTGGGCACGCAGCCTTTAAAATTGCACAACTTCGTGATAAGCGTGTTTGTTCAGTAGATAAGGCAAATGTGTTGGAAGTGTGCGAATTATGGCGCGAAGTGATGATAGATGTGGCTAAAGATTATCCAAATATTGAACTTACCCATATGTATGTAGACAATGCCGCCATGCAATTAGTAAAAACACCCAAGCAATTTGATGTGATAGTGACTTCAAATCTATTTGGTGATGTATTGAGTGATTGTGCAGCAATGTTGACCGGCTCAATCGGTATGCTACCGTCTGCCTCGCTTAATCAAGATGGGTTTGGTATGTATGAGCCTATTCATGGCTCAGCACCTGATATTGCAGGCAAAGATATTGCTAATCCTTTGGCGGCGATTCTTTCGGTTGCTATGATGTTGCGTTATTCACTTAATCAAATAGATTTGGCGCTCAAAATTGAGGTGGCAGTTAATACTGTATTAGATAAGGGTTATCGTACGCAAGACATTGCAACAGAAGGTAGCATGGTTGTAGGTACGAATGAAATGGGTGATTTAGTGGTAGAGGCATTAGCATGAAGATTGTAGTCTATTCAACTAACACTTGCCCGATTTGTGTCAAAACTAAGGAGCTATTAAACAAATGGAATTTGCCGTTCGAACAAAAAATGATTGATGAAGATCGCGCACTCATGGCAGAGTTCTCAAAAGTGACTAACGGCGTTAGAATGGTGCCACAAATTGTTATTGACGATAAACATATCGGTGGATTTAGCGATTTAACCGAGTTACATATGGATGGCTTTTTTAAATAAATTTAATACTTATATGTTTAAAAGAAAACCAAAAGATTTTTTTAAGTCACACCCAGTATTAAAAAAGAGGTCGTTTAAGAGCATGGAAGAGTATGCCAATGCTTTTATGGCGATTTCTACTAGACTATCTATTACCTCTATAATTGTGCTGTTTGCTTCTTTTATAGGTATTGTTGTAGAATTAATTGTTGTAAAAGGCATGAATTCTGATGTTGCATATCAAGTTATTCTCGATAACGATATTTTGTTAATTATTGGTGTATTTTCAATAATAAATATAGTTTATGCAAATGCTCTAAGATCCCATGCTATGAGTGTCTATGATTTTTTATCAAAAAAAAATCATAAGTTTTAATTGACTTTTGATTTCTTACAAATCTAGTGCTTCGACTTCAAGTAACATTTTACCAATATGTTTGCCAAATTGCTCATCAAACCCATGCCAATTTTTATAAGCAGTTAACTGTTTAATGGCGATAGGTTTAATTTCATAGTCAGCCAAGTCTTGCTCATAGCCTTTTTTAGCTTCATTTTGGATGATGAGTAGGTAATCTAAAAATGGCTTAACAGCATGGTTTGCGTTGCCTGATGAGCCGTGGCCAGGTACGTAATAATCTAGGTCTAAATCCGTCGCATATTGTAATACTTTGATGTTGTCATGCATATTAGAACTGTTGTCAAAACGACCCATGCGATTAACAAAACCATTATCACCCAAGAATAAGGTTTTACTATTGATATGTTCAATCATAATGTCTGTATTGGTATGTGCTCTGATGGTAGGGTTGTGAATTTTAAATTGTTCTGATCCTAAGTTGATTACTTGTGAATGTTGAGTGGCATCAGTTGGGTAAGTGGCAATTGTGTCTTTCGTCAAGCCATTAGTTAGGGTTGTCATTAGATTAACCCAGTTATCACCTTCGCCGTTTTTAGCCTCAATGATCATTTGTGGGTGGGCATAAATTTTAGCGTTGGGATATTTTTCGACAATTGCCTGGTTGCCTAGCCAGTGGTCGCCATGAACGTGTGTATTAAAGACTGCAATAATAGATTTTTTGGTAATTTTTTCAACTTCTTTAATTACTTTTCTACCTACGCTATAAGCGCTACCTGGATCGATAATAATAACACCCTCTTTACCAATAATAATGCCGGGATTATTCATAAAACCATGATTTTTTGTATTAGGCTCGTCTAGTGGACCATGAATCATATACACATTATTATTGAGCACTTCAAATTTATAATCACCATAGCCATCAATTGTCCAAGCATGGTTTAGTGTTGAAATTGCTAATGTGAATAGTAGTATTAATTTTTTCATTTGTATCCCTTAGTGTGTATATTTATTATATATATTATTGCAAGTTTTGTTTAATAAAGTAAATTCACTATCATTTGTTCTGTTCATCGCTATCAACTCCATTATTTTCTCGAAAAAAACAATAGAATAGAGACTTTGAATTTACAGAAAAGAATTTACACTACCATCATTGCCACTGGCAAAGTTGATAAACTGGTATAGGGTGTTAATGATTAACCAATAATACCACCTAGAAGAATAACAAAAACGCCTAGGGACATAAACAGTGTTAAACTAACAGTTAAACATTGCGAGACAGTGAACGCATTTATTTTTTAGTTGGGCGTTGCCAATTTTTTAGGCTGGTTTGCTTAGTGCGACTTAAACTTAACTGATTGTTAGGCACTGTTTTGGTGATGGTAGAACCTGCGCCAATTGTGGCATTTTTACCAATCTTGATGGGTGCAACCAATTGAGAGTTAGAGCCAATAAATACACCATCGCCAATAATGGTTTGATGCTTGTTAACGCCATCATAATTACAAGTGATGACACCAGCACTAATGTTGACGTTTTCACCGATAATAGCATCGCCCACATAACTTAGATGAGAAATTTTGGTGTTTTTGCCAATGGTGGATTTTTTAACTTCAACAAAATTACCAATTTTGGTATGGGCTTTGATGTGAGTTTGTGGGCGAATGCGTGCAAATGGACCAATAGTAGCGCCATCTTCAATAACACAATCTTCAATAACACAGTTTGGCAGAATTGATACATGATTGCCAATTTTAGTGTTTTTTATAATACAATTCGGTGCAATTGTAGTGTTGTCCCCTAGTGATACCTCGCCTTCAATGAGTGTGTTAATGTCAACCTCGCAATCTTGCCCAAAGATGAATATGCCTCGACAATCAAATCTATTTGGGTCTTTTAAGCCAAGTCCTTGTTGCATAAATTGTGTCGCTTGATCTTTTTGGAAAACACGCTCTAATTCTGCCAGTTGTACTTTGTCATTCACACCTGCTACCTCAAATTGATTTTGGCTAATGATGGATGAAACAGTTTGCCCGTCAGCGGCTGCACAAGCAATAATATCGGTTAAATAAAGTTCTCCTTGGGCGTTACTTGAGTTGATTTTGCTTAAATATCGCTTTAATAATTGCGAGTGAACAGCCATAATGCCTGTATTCACTTCATTAATATTTAGTTGTATATCGCTTGCATCTTTTTGTTCAACAATGGCTTTTATTTGTTTGTCTTTACGGATGATACGTCCATAACCAGCTGGGTTATCTAAAACCACAGACAATAAAGAAAGGCCACTTTGTTGTGCTTTATGGATTAAATCAGCCAGTGTGGATTTTTTAATCAGTGGCACATCGCCATATAATATGAGCGAGATTGAATTGTCATCAATATATGGCATTGCTTGCGCCACAGCGTGTCCAGTGCCTAATTGTTCGGCTTGCTCTACCCAATTGATATTTGGGTTGTTAATTTTTCGTTGCACTTGCTTGCCTTCAAAGCCATAAACCACATGAATTTTATCGCACAAAGTTTTGGCTTGAGATAAAACATGCCCCAATAAAGTGTTATTTGATATGGTTTGCAAGACTTTTGGCTTGGATGAGTTCATGCGTGAGCCCCTGCCTGCAGCCAAAATAATAGCGTGAATATGACTCATAAGAATAGCCTAAAAATCCTCTACAATTGGGTTTTTGTCAAGATAAGACTGAGTAATTCTAGGCACAATAAAACTAATAGTGCCAATTATTTGACCATTTTTTCGATCCACGCTATAGGTTGCGGCGCGCATTAGCACAATGGAGACAAGTTTGTTGTCTAAGAATCGAAAATCAATTTCAGATTCCTCGCCTGCTAATGAGTGTTTTTGCATGCACAGCATGTCTTTTTCATATTTGTCGGAACAGTCTTCTAATGGGTGTATTTTTTGTAAATATGCTTTTGATGTGTCAATTAGGTATTGTTTATAAAGACGAATTGGCGGTTCAGAGATGCTTTTGGCGCTCACTAATAACAAACCAAGTAGTGTGACAAGTTTTATAGAAAACTCATTCACAGTGATAGGCGTAACGATGTGATTTATATGCCTGAAAAGTACAGAACATAGGCTTTTATTTAAAAAGCAAGAGGCGTGACTAGTCATCATTAAAAAATCGTTGTTTTATGTGTTGCATAAATTGTATCAAGTTAATAAGTAGTCTAGGTTGATATTGTAAACGCTTAGAGGTATAAATACAATAAAATCAACCACCATGAGTAATGCCTGTTATCACTGTGGGCTGGAAGTAACCAGTCATAATAAAGTCCAAGCGTCGATTGAAGGTGAGCGCAAGGACTTTTGTTGTGCTGGTTGTGCAAGCGTGTGTCAAACTATTTATTTGAGTGGTCTAGGTTCTTTTTATCATCAACAAACCAATTCACTACTACCTGTTGTTGATTTAGAATATCCAGTAGAGTTTTATGATGCAGTTGCTTTTCAGCAGCCTTTTCTAGAGCCTTCTGATGAGGACTCTAAAACCATCACTCTGATTAGCGACAGCATTCATTGCGCCGCTTGTGTGTGGCTGATTGAAAGAGCAATTGGCGCACTTGATGGGGTTATTTGGGTGCGAGTAAGTTTGACCGATAAGCGCATTCGTTTTAGTTGGGTTGATGCTAATATTCGACTGTCTGTAATTATGCAAAGATTGGCAGACCTTGGATATGCAGCCATGCCATACGAGCAAAATATGGCTGAATCCATCGCCAACAAGACCAACAAGGCCATGCTTTATCGTATTAGTTTTAGTGCGTTCACAATGATGAATCTATTATGGATTTCAATTGCTATGTATACAGGTGCAGCAGATGGGGAGTATCATAGTTATTTTCAGTGGCTGGGTTTTGTATTGGCAACACCCACTTTGTTTTATGCGGGCATGCCATTTCTTAAAAATGCTTATTTTGGGCTTAAAAATCGTTTTATGAATATGGATGTGCCGATTAGTATTGGTGCGTTAAGTACGTATTTTTATTCTGTGTATGTGTTGTTGGGGTTGTCTAGCAAAAATGAGGTGTATTTTGACACGGTGGTTAATTTCATCTTTGTGATTTTAATTGGCCGTTATCTTGAAAGTTCAGCCAAAAAATCCACACTATCAGCTTCTAGCGCTTTACAACAGTTGCAACCCAAAGTTGCCTATGTGGTTAGCAAAGGCGAGGAAAAAATTACACCAGTGGGTGTAATTAAAATGGGTGAAACTGTGCTGATTAAGCCTGCAGAGCGCTTGGCAGTGGATGGTATTGTTTTGTCAGGCGATAGTGAAGTGAATGAATCGCTATTGACGGGGGAGTCTTTGTTGATTAGAAAGCAATCTGGTGATGAAGTATTTGCTGGTTCAGTTAATGCCAGCGGTAGTCTTATGGTTAAGGTGACAAAAACCTTAAAGAATTCGGCCTTGGGGCAAATTGTTAGCTTGGTTGAGAGTACGCAATACAATAAAAACTCAATTATTTGTATGCTTGATAAAATTATTCCCTATTTTGTTGGTACGACAATTTTTTTGGCAATAACGACTTTTATTTATTGGTATCCATATGGTTTTGATTTGGCATTGCTAAGCGCTACCAGCGTACTGATTATCACCTGTCCTTGTGCGTTTGGACTAGCGACACCAATGAGTATTGCAGTTGCAAGTGGCGTGGCAATTAAGAAAAAAATACTTATTAAAAACAGCGATGCACTTGAAGTACTAGACAAAGTAGATTGGGTGGTTTTTGACAAAACTGGCACGCTTACCAAAGGTGAATTTAGCGTCAGTCATATTGAAACTTTGATTGATAAAACTAATTTTATCAATATCATGGCTAGCATTGAAAGGCATTCTGAACACCCTTTGGCTAAGGCAATTGTTGGTACTAATATGACCAATAACACTTTAGAAGTGAGTGGGTTTTACGCTGACCATGGCCAAGGTGTGAGAGGTGTTATTGGCCAGCAAAGTTATAAAATCGGTCATTTGTCCTATGTAGATATCAAGCATCAAGTGGGTGCTAATTTGTTAAATAAATCTAGCATATTAGAGCAACAAGGTGCGAGTTGTATTTGGTGTGCCAATGAATCTGGTGTATTGGGTTTTATTGCCTTAAAAGATAAAATTAAATCAGATGCTATTCAGGTTGTTGATCAGCTTAAATCTATGGGCAAGCAAGTGAGTATATTAAGTGGTGATAACAAGGTAGTCACCCAAACGATTGCTTCAAAACTGGGGATTGAACATATGATTGCACAAGCCTTGCCAAAAGATAAAGCTAATTATATAAAACAATTGCAGCAAAATCATACCGTGCTTATGGTGGGCGATGGTGTGAATGATGCACCTGCCTTAGTGCAGGCTGATGTCAGTATTGCGATTGGCTCAGGCAGTGATGTGTCGGTTAATAGCGCAGATTTAGTTATCTTAAAATCCACACTTAGTCCAATTATTGAGCTGATTAATTTAGCAAAGTGTACCAACAGTACTATTAAACAAAACATCACTTTTGCATTACTATATAATGCTTTTATGGTGCCACTGGCGATGATGGCAAAGGTTACGCCGCTATTTGCAGCCATTGTTATGCCGATTAGTTCATTAATTGTGATTGGTAATGCCGCGCGTCTAAGAAGCAAGTGAAAAACAGCATACGTATCAGTTTCAAATAGTATATAATCTACCCTCTTTTAAGATTTTAGAAATAGCTCACATAACATGAAAACAGACATTCATCCTAATTACAATGACATTAAAGTAGTTTGCTCGTGTGGCAATACCTTTGAGACACGCTCGACCGTTAGCAAAGAAGAACTACATTTAGATGTGTGCTCTAGTTGTCATCCTTTTTATACGGGCAAGCAAAAGATTATGGACAGTGCTGGTCGTGTTGAGAAGTTTAAATCACGTTATGCCAGTTTTAAGAGATAAAGATACAAAATTCAATAAAAAAAGCCGCGAAAGTGGCTTTTTTTATGCCTGATTGGCAAAGATATACAAACAAAATCATTATAATTATAGCGTTTACTTTTTAAATTGAAAGTCCATGTCATTTGATTATATTAATGCCTTATTAAAAAAATCCACCTCACGCACGCCTATTTGGGTGATGCGCCAAGCAGGCCGTTATTTACCAGAATATCGGGCAACACGCGCAAAAGCAGGTGATTTCTTAACGCTATGTAAATCACCTGAGCTGGCATGTGAAGTCACCATGCAGCCTATTGACCGTTTTGATTTAGATGCAGCCATTTTGTTCTCAGATATTTTAACCATTCCTGACGCAATGGGCTTAGGGTTGTACTTCTCCGAAGGCGAAGGTCCTAAATTTTCAAACCCTGTCCAATCGTTAGCTGATATTGAAAGATTACCCACCGATATTAACAACGATTTGGGCTATGTGTTTGACGGTGTCTCAACCATTAAAAAAGCACTTAATAATCGTGTACCATTGATTGGATTTAGTGGCAGCCCATGGACTTTAGCGACTTACATGATTGAAGGTGGTAGCAGCAAAACCTTCGCTAACACCAAAAAAATGTTGTTCAACAATCCAGATGCTTTGCATTTATTATTAGCAAAATTAGCACAGAGCGTGATTGCCTATCTTAATCAACAAATTTTATCAGGTGCAGACAGCGTGATGATTTTTGACACTTGGGGTGGGGTATTATCCAAACAAAATTATCTAGATTTTTCACTGGACTATATGGCAAAAATCGTCAAGAGCGTCAAAGCCCAATATCCAAACATTCCAATCACTCTATTTAGTAAAAATGGCGGCAAGCATTTAACCCATATTGCCAATACAGGCTGTGATGGTGTGGGCATCGACTGGACGATAGAACTCTCTCAAGCACAACAAGAAGTCGGCGATAAGGTTGCCATTCAAGGCAACCTTGATCCTGCCGTCTTATACGCTACGCCTGAGGTTATTGAACGAGAAGTGAAAAAAGTATTGTCACAATTCAAAGGCGACACAGGTCACATTTTCAACCTTGGTCACGGCATTACGCCTGATGTTGACCCTGAAAATATGAAAGTATTGGTAGATTGCGTACATACATTTAGTAAGAGGTAGGTATTATGAACAAATTAGATATTGAAGTTAAAAATTTAGGCAGATTTAAAGGTGGCGCAATAAAGGTTCGCCCATTGACTGTACTGACTGGTAAAAATGGCACGGGTAAGAGTTTTTTTACCAAAACGCTGTATCCCGTTTTTAGCATTGTTAATAAAAATTTACTTTATATTGAGACTGCTGATAATATTCGAATGAGTAGTTTCGAAGTTGATGTTTTTGATGGTTTTTTGACACGCAAAGGAAGGGTAGATAAAAACCATATTCAATTATTAAAATCAACTCTTGATAAACTTCATTCTATATTTTTAGAAATAAAAGACCGCCCTATTGATGACTATTTTCAAACCTGTTCTGTTACAACTAATACAGAGGTTGAAAATTTTAATAAATTTATAGAATACTTAGTTAAATTAGAAAAAAAACAAAAAATTAATTCTGTTCGTTATCCTGCTGATTTTTTAAAAAAATGTTTAGACTCTTTGATTTTTAATTTGACAAAAAGGAAAAAAAGATATGAGGATATATTAGAAAATTTTGTCAAAAAGTACACGGAGTCTATTGTAATTATCCATAAACATATTAGTCAGCGCCTCATTTCCACTTGCTATTATGTAGTGGTTAAGAATAATACCGATATTGTTGCTTTAGATAGTTTTTTCCAATTAAAGAAATAAAAACAAAGCGCCCATTCAAGTTCCAAGTGCAACTTTTACCCCTAAAAAAAAGCAAGATACCGTAGGTATCATTAACTCTTTTTTTAGGTCTAGTAAAAAGGAGCGCAAATGAAACTATACAAACATTTTACTCAAGAGCAAAGATACCATATTTACCAGTGTTTAAAGCAAGGAATGACACACTCATTCATTGCTGATAATATTGGCGTTAATAAATCAACTATATCTCGTGAGATTAAACGCAACACAGGAAGGCGTAACTATCGCCACAAGCAAGCACATATGCTTGCTTGTGGTAGGCAATCCGTACCGAAGTATCAAAAATAGAATCTCAATATTCAAGAACTTGTTAACAGCAAGCTTCGCTTGCAATGGAGTCCTGAACAAATATCAGGATATTTAAAAATTCATCAAAGCACTAGTATCTCACATGAACGCATTTACCAATACATCTTGCAAGACAAAAAAGAAAATGGAAACCTATGGATACACCTACGCCGTGCCAACAAAAAATACAAAAAGCGCCATGGTAAAGCCGACAGTCGGGGTATTATCCCAAATAAGGTTATGATTGATCAACGACCTTCGGTCGTTGATGATAAAACAAGAATTGGAGATTGGGAGCTTGATACAGTAATCGGCAAAGGACACAAAGGTGCTGTAGTAACTGTTGTTGACAGAAAAAGTAAATTACTTCTAGCAAAGCCAGTTAAGAGAAAAACTGCTGCTTTAGTTTCAGATGCTATTATTCAGCTACTAAAGCCCTATATTAATCACACCCATACACTATCACCAACAAATTGCAAAACAGCTAGATACAAAGGTTTATTTTGCCAACCCGTATTCATCATGGGAACGAGGTTTGAACGAGCATACCAATGGCTTGCTTAGGCAATACTTGCCTAAGCAAATGAGGTTTGACAATCTTAAAGAAGAGCAAGTCAACAAGGCTGTCGCCTTGTTGAATAATCGACCAAGAAAAAGCTTGAATTATAAAACACCGAGAGCGGTGTTTGAATTAGGTATTATTAACCAATAGGAAGTTGCGCTTAGAATTTGAATTTAGGAAGTTTAAAAAGTAGAATATTTTGTTTTTTGTAAAACCAATGAAGTTTGCAAAAAGTTATCAACATTAGACAACAGATTATGTCAAGAATAAAAAACATCTTTCAAAATCTAAAAAAACAAAGGCAAAAAGCCTTTATCCCCTTTATTACCGCAGGCGATAGTGGCTTAGATAATACTTTTGAACTTATGCAAGTTTTGGTTAAAAATGGTGCGGATGTGATTGAGTTGGGTGTGCCGTTTTCAGATCCAATGGCAGATGGTCCTGTGATTACTAAATCACATGGACGAGCGGTGGCGGATGGGGTGAGTTTGTGTGATGTGTTAAATTTGGTTGAGAAGTTTAGACAAGCCAACGACACAACCGCCATTGTACTAATGGGCTATCTTAATCCGATTGAGGTTTTTGGTTATCAAGCCTTTGCTAATGCTGCTAGTGAAAGTGGTGTTGATGGTGTGCTAGTGGTAGATATGCCACCGGAAGAGGCACATGGTTTAAAGCAAAACCTTGATGAAGTTGGTATTGACTTTATTTTTTTGGTTGCACCAACAACAACAGATGTGCGTCTAGCATTCTTAGCCACCATTGCTTCAGGTTTTATTTATTTTGTCGCCCTTAAAGGGGTAACGGGTGCGGGGCATTTGGATGTTGATTTGGTTAAAACGCATCTTTTAAGAACTCGTCAAATGGTTGATTTACCCATTGGAGTGGGTTTTGGTATTAAAGACGCTAAAAGTGCAAAGGCAGTGTCTGAGTATGCTGATGCAGTTATTGTGGGTTCATCATTGGTCGCATTTGTTGAACAATATGCAAATGATAGGGATAAAATGTTAGCAAGTGTTGGGCGTTTGGCAGATGAAATTTCTACTGCAATTAGATAATTTAAACAAGGAAAATCGTATGAGTTGGTTAGAAAAAATATTACCCTCTATTACCAGTGTAGCGAAGAAGAATATTCCAGAAGGTTTATGGAGCAAGTGCCCTAAGTGTGAGACCACGCTTTATTCTCAAGAGTTAAAAGCGCTGAATTATGTTTGCCCTAAGTGTGATTACCATATGCGTCTTACTGCCAGGGTGCGCATTGATGGTTTTTTGGACAAACAGGGACAAAAAGAAATTGCTGCTGATTTGAGTACGGTCGACCCTTTAAAATTTAAAGACCAAAAAAAATACAAAGACCGCTATTTACAAGCACAAAAAGCCACCCATGAAAAAGATGCGCTTGTGGTTAAAACAGGCACACTTAATGGTATAAAAGTTGTGGTTGCAGCTTTTGAATTTAAATTTATGGGTGGTTCTATGGGCTCTGTGGTTGGCGAGAAATTTGTTCGTGCTGCAAAAATAAGCATTGAAACTAACGCACCATTGATTTGTTTTTCAGCCTCAGGGGGTGCGCGCATGCAAGAAGGTTTATTTTCATTGATGCAGATGAGTAAAACAGCTTTAATGGTTAAATTGCTGAGTGACAAAAAAGTGCCCTTTATTTCAATTTTGACCGATCCAACCATGGGTGGCGTTTCTGCTAGTTTTGCCATGTTAGGTGATGTTCATATTGCTGAACCAAATGCGTTGATTGGTTTTGCTGGTCCTAGAGTAGTTGAACAAACTGTACGAGAGTCATTGCCAGAAGGTTTTCAGCGTAGTGAGTTTTTGCTAGAAAAAGGCGCGATTGATATGATTGTGCACCGCTCTGAGTTGCGCACCCAAGTGCATAAAATATTAAGCGCTATGACGTTTAATAATGGCTAAATACAAAATCCTCTATAAACTTAGTCATGCAAATGGTGCTTTGGTTGATGAGTCTTGGGATGAGCCATTTGAGTTTGAATTGGGTGATGGTCAGTTGGATTCGTGTTTAGAATCCTGTGTTGTTGATGCTCAAGTGGGCAAATTGCAAACCTTCCTTTTAAGTGCATCAGAGGCATTTGGCAGTGAGTTGGAAGAAGCTTTTCAAATCATGAAGCGCTCAGACTTTCCACAAACTATGACAATTGAGCTGGATGCTGTTGTTGAATTTAAAACACCCATAGGAGAATCTTATGTGGGCTGTATTGATAAAATTGAAAGGGATGATATTACCGTTAATTTTAATCACCCATTGGCAGGTAGCGACATCTCTTTTCAGATAAAAATCCTCCAAAAACAGTGAAAGTTTTACTGGCAAATCCACGTGGCTTTTGTGCGGGCGTTGATCGTGCTATTGAAATTGTGGAGCGTGCGTTAAAGTTGCATGGTACGCCTGTGTATGTTCGTCATGAAGTGGTGCATAATAAGTTTGTAGTTGATGGGCTAAAGGCTAAAGGCGCTGTTTTTGTTGAAGATATTGCTGATGTGCCTAATAATCAAGTGGTTATTTTTAGTGCACATGGCGTGTCAATAGCAGTGCGCAAGCAAACTAAGGATATAGGCGCAACTATTTATGATGCTACTTGCCCTTTGGTAACTAAGGTGCATAAAGAAGTGACCAGAAAACAAAAACAAAATCATCAGGTTATTTTGATTGGGCATAAAGGACACCCAGAGGTTGAAGGCACGTTAGGGCAATCTAGTGAAGGCAAATGTATTCAATTAGTGGAAACAGTTGAGGATATTGAGTGTTTGAATTTATCAAAAAAAACCCCTATTTCTTATACAACACAAACCACGCTTTCAATTGATGACACTCAGTATATTGTGGATTACTTAAAATCAAAATTCCCCTCTATTGATGCGCCCAAGAAAGACAATATTTGCTATGCCACACAAAATCGCCAAGATGGGGTTAAAATTTTGATGCAATCTTCTGATGTATTGTTGGTATTAGGTTCTAGTAATTCATCTAATTCAAATCGTCTTAAAGAAATTGCTGAAAAGATGGGCGTTCCCGCCTACCTGATTGATGGTGCTAGTGAAATTGATGAGCTGTGGTTTAAAGGTATAAACACAATAGGCGTCACTGCAGGTGCTTCAGCACCAGAAGTTTTGGTTCAAGAGGTAATCCATTATTTGCGAGGTAAGGGAGTAACTAAGGTTATTGAAGTAAATGGTGTGAAGGAAAATATTCATTTTCCAGTACTAAAAGAATTAAGATAGGGTATTTCATTTAATCAGTAGGCTAAGTTTGGACAAAGACACTTGCTTCTTATTAAAAATAAAAAAGGAAAAAACAATATGAACAAAACAGTATTAATTTGTGGCTCGTACGCTTTTGATAGCATTATGGTGTTTCGTGATCATTTTAAAAACCACATTTTGCCAGACAAGGTGCATATGCTCAATGTGTCATTTTTAGTGCCAACTATGCGCAAAGAGTTCGGTGGTTGTGCTGGTAATATTGCTTATAATTTGCATTTATTGGGTGTTAATTCCGTACCAATGGCAACAGTGGGTAGCGATTTCATGCCCTATTTAGCATGGATGGAAAAGCATCATATGAATACCTCATATATCAAAATTCTCAAAGATCAATATACAGGGCAGGCATTTATCACTACTGATATGAGTGATAATCAAATTACTGCTTTTCATCCAGGCGCGATGGATCAATCGCACCAAAATAAGGTGTCTGATGCCAGTGCTGTTGATATTGGCATTGTGTCTCCTGATGGACGTGTCGGGATGATTGAGCATGCGACGCAATTTAAACAATTAAAAATTCCATTTATTTTTGACCCAGGTCAGGGTATACCAATGTTCTCAGGCGAAGAGTTGGTTAACTTTATTGAGCAAGCTACTTATATAGCGGTTAATGATTATGAATCACAAATGTTACAAGTCAAAACTGGACTAGATTTATTAACCATCGCTTCAAAAGTTAACGCTTTGATTATTACCAAAGGCAGCGAAGGTTCAGAAATTCATACCGATGGAAAATTAATCAATATTGCCCCTGCTAAGGCAGAGAGCGTGCAAGACCCTACAGGTTGTGGTGATGCTTATCGTGCTGGGCTGTTATACGGCTTAATGTATGATATGGAATGGAAAACGATTGGTCAATTAGCGGGGCTATTAGGCGCTATTAAGGTGTCACATTTGGGTACGCAAAACCATAAGTTTAATATGGCTGATATTGAAAATCGTTATCAAGATAGTTATGGTGAATCGTTGTTTTAATTATAGCAGTAGTCATTTTTTGGATTGACCGTTTTGTTGTAACTGAATTAATTTAATGTTTTTAGTAGATGTTCTATCAATTCGATTCGTCTAATATCTTCAGGCATCTCTTGTTTGACAATTAATTGGTTCTGACCCTTGAGTTGATATTTTGTTGCTCGATTTTGAATAAGATTGATGATTTTTATCGGCTCAATGGTATTTTTACTGCCAAAGGTGATGATAGCCTTGTTTTCATAGAGGCTAATTTTATCAATACCAATTTTTTGTGAAAAAAGTTTGAGTCTGGTATTGGCAAATAAGTTTTTGGTTGAATTTGGCAATAATCCAAAGCGGTCAATCATTTCAATTTGTAGGGCTTTAAGTTCCTTATTGTTTTGGCAACTGGCAATACGCTTGTAGAGTACGAGTCGTTCGTGTACATCAAAAATATACACCTCTGGAATGATGGATGGCAAGCCAGAATCAATTTGTACTTCATGATTGATGGGGTCATCAAGGTTAATTTTTCTACCAGAGCGCATGGCATCAATGGTGCGTTTTAATAAATCATGATAAAGATTAAAGCCAATTTCACTAATTTTTCCAGATTGATTATCGCCCAATAAATCACCTGCACCACGAATTTCAAGATCGTGATTAGCCAGCATAAATCCAGCACCAAGTTCTTCTAAAGATTCAATGGCATCAAGGCGTTTTTTGGCTGTTTTGGATAGTGATTGATGAGATTTAATAATTAAATAAGCATAAGCTCTGTGGTGGGAGCGACCAACGCGACCTCGAAGTTGGTGCAATTGCGCCAAACCAAAATTTTGTGCATTATTGATAATAATGGTATTGGCATTAGGAATGTCAATACCTGTTTCAATAATCGTGGTGCAAACCAAAATTTGGAAACGTGCGTGATAAAAATCACTCATGATTCTTTCTAGTTCACGTGTTGGTATTTGTCCATGGGCGATACGAACATGAACTTTTGGCATAATTTGTTTAAGACTTTCTGCCATATTGTCAATTGAGTCAATATCGTTATGCAATACAAAAATCTGACCGCCACGATGTATTTCACGTGTGATTGCCTCTTTGATGTTGCTGTTATCCCACTCTTGTACAAATGTTTGTATGGCGCTACGTTTGGCAGGTGGCGTGGCAATAATAGACAACTCTCTTAATGAGCCTAGCGCCATATTCAATGTGCGCGGAATAGGGGTGGCAGTCATGGTCAGAATGTCGCTCTCGCCCCGTAGTTTTTTTAATGCCTCTTTTTGTTTAACGCCGAAGCGATGTTCTTCGTCAATAATAATCAAACCAAGGTTTTTGTATTTAATAGTGCCTTGAATAATTTTGTGTGTGCCAATGACAATGTCAATTGTTCCTTGGTTTAATTTTTCAATAATTAACTTTTGTTCTTTTGGGGTTTGAAACCTTGAAAGTGCTGCAATTTCAGCAGGGTGGCCAGCAAAACGGCCAACAAACGATTGATAGTGTTGGTTAGATAATAGTGTAGTTGGTACCAAAATTGCCACTTGTTTGCCCGCCTCAATCGCTAAAAACGCTGCACGCATAGCAATTTCAGTTTTTCCAAAACCAACATCGCCACAGACCAACCTGTCCATTGGTCTGTGTGATTGCATATCTGTCAAAACTTCGCCCATGGTTTTTAGCTGGTCTGGCGTTTCCTCAAAGGGAAAACTAGCAACAAATGAGGAGTAAGCATCATTCGGCTCAGGGAAAGCAAAGCCCGTTTGAGAGGCTCGTTTGGCATAAATTTCTAATAATTCAGCTGCCACGTCAAACAAAGCCTCACCTGCTTTTTTCTTAGCCTTGCTCCATTGATTTGTGCCTAGTTTGTGTAACGGCGCACTATCTGAAATGCCAGCGTATCTAGAGATTAGATTAAGTGAGGTGATTGGCACCATTAACTTTGCGTTGTCAGCATATTCTAGGGCAAGAAAATCTTGTGGTTGCCCGTCAAAAACTTGGGTTTTAAGTCCTAAGTACCTACCTACACCATAGTTTTCATGCACAATAGCATCCCCCATTTTAATCTCAACTAGGCTTTTAATTGCCTCATCAAAATCTTTGTGCTTGGCACGACGACGACGCTGTTGTTGAACGACTTTTTGACCGAATAAATCCTCCTCAGTAACGATGGCAATATCACTAGTGAGCAGGCCATGGGTAAGATTTTCATGGGTAATGTTGAGCAGTTTTCTGCTCTTATTAAACTCATGCCAGTTTTTAACGCTGTGGGTATCAAGTTGATGGTTAGTGAACAAATCGCTGAGCACATCTTGCCTGCCACGCGATTCGCAAACAACTAATATTTTTTTGTTAGTAAATCTTTCAACAAAAGCTGAAAATTTGCTTAACGGGTTTTTTGTTTGCGGTTCAATACGTATTGGGGGTAATAAGCTTGAGTTAAAATTAAAGTGTTGGTTTTTATTTTCTAGTTTTGATGTGCTGATGATGAGTTGTGCTTTTTGCTTGATTTCACTAAACAGTAACTCTTTGGACAAAAAAACTTGGCGAATATCAAGTGGTGCTCTGTCTAATGACTTTTTAGCATTCTCAAACCGTTCACGTATCCCGCTATAGGTTTTATCCACTAAGTCTGAAAATCCTTTTGATGTAGCAATAATAGTGTTGTCCGCTAGATAATCAAACAAGGTGTTGGTCGTGTTAAAAAACAACGGTAAATAAAACTCAATACCACCTGGTAACCTGCCTTCACTAACCTCGGTATAAATAAAGCCATTATCATTAAATGTTTTTTGATAATTGACTTTGAAGCGTTCAATGCTGGCATTGTCCGTGGCAAATTCTCTAGCAGGTAGCAGCACAATTTCAGGCACTTGCACTTTAGAGCGTTGAGTTGAGGTATCAAAAGTGCGAATAGACTCTACTTCTTGGTCAAACAAATCAATTCGGTAGGGTATTTTTGCACCCATTGGGTATAAATCAATCAATGAGCCACGAATATTAAACTCACCATGCTCCATTACCGTAGTTACACGGTTGTAGCCAATTTTTAGTAGTTTTTCACTAAAGGCTTCAATATTAATATTGTCATTAATATTAATATTGAGACTATATTTTTCGCCAAACTCTAGCGGGCATAAGCGTGAGAATAATGATTCTAATGTGGTGATAATAATACCACGTTTAAGATTTTTAAGTTTTGATAGGGTCTTTAATCGATTTGAAGTG
Organism: Candidatus Ruthturnera sp. Tsphm01; assembly: GCA_030142985.1. Classification (GTDB taxonomy): domain Bacteria; phylum Pseudomonadota; class Gammaproteobacteria; order PS1; family Pseudothioglobaceae; genus Ruthia. Next base: position 1,434,040 of record CP125320.1, read on the forward strand.
ATATCAGGATGAGGTGAGAAGTGATCATAGGCGAGCACTTCCCAGTTATCAAATTTTAAAATTTCTAAGTCAGTGTTGTAGAAGTTTAAAGATTTATAAAGACTGTTAAAATGTGTAATATCATTAGCAATGACTAAAACAACTTGTTGTTGTTGATTGGCAAATTCAATTAATGCCAGTGCATCTGCACTGCCGTACAGTGAACCCCAATAAGTTTTTTGACCTGATTGACAGCACTTGAGCTTATCAGGATAGAGGTATAGCATGATGCTTAGTTATTGTCAGTTAGGATGTTAATGCCTTCATTTTCTAGCATTGTAATGAGTTGAATAAGTGGCAAGCCAACCAAACTATTCGGATCATCACCAATCATGCGTTTAAATAAACCAATACCTAGGCTTTCTGATTTAAAACTACCTGCACAGTTATAAGGGGTTTCTTTTTTAAGGTAATGTTTAATTTGTTCAATGCTTAAATTTTTAAAAACCACTTTAAAAGTTTCAACTTTAGTTTGTATGTTGTCTGTATTTGTGTTTAAAAGTGCCAAACTTGTAAGAAAAATTACTGTATTTCCAGAACTTTGCTGTAGTTGCTTAATGGCATTCTCATGGCTTTTTGGCTTTCCCAGTACGTTATCATTAGCATTAAAACCATCATTAAGTGTTGCCACTTGGTCACAAGCAATAATCAAGCCGTTGTGTGTTTTTGCAACTTCTCTAGCTTTTTCCTGAGCCAGACGATAAACCAACTGCTTAGGTGTTTCACCTTCTTTTCTTGATTCATCAATGTTTGGTGAACATGTTTCAAAGGCCAGCCCTAGCTTGGCAAGTAATACTTTTCTAAAAGGTGAACTTGAGGCAAGAATTAGTGACACCATGATGAGTGATATTTGTAAAATAGCTTGTATTTTACTTTATTTGAAACTTTTCCTATGAAATTATCTATTATTGTCGCAATGGATGATAACCAGTTGATTGGTAAAAACAATGCTTTACCTTGGCATTTGCCAGCCGATTTGGCTTATTTTAAAACAACAACAACAGGCAAGACCGTCTTAATGGGGCGTAAAACTTATGACTCTATCGGAAAACCTTTACCTAATCGTCGCAATATTATTGTGAGTCGTAATACTAAGTTTAAAGCTGATGGTTGTGAGATTGTGAGTAGTATTAATGCAGCATTGAGTCTGGCTAATAGTGATAATGAACTAATGATTATGGGCGGTGCATCTTTTTACGAACAAATGATAAATAATATTGATAGACTCTATATCACAGAAGTTAATGGTAAATTCGAGGGTGATGCGTACTTTCCAAAATTTGACCGCACTCAATTTAGCGAACTTAGCCGTGAATCTCACCAGCCTGATGAGAAAAATTCACACGCCTATGATTTTATAATTTTAGATAGAAAGAGACCTTTGCATAAACAAGGATGATTAGAAAAATAAAAAAAATTGAAAAAACAATATTGATTTATGTACTGGTATTTTTAGCTAAAACACGCTTGAAATCTTTTGGCATGATTTTAATAAAATGCTTGATTTCATTATGCCAGTTGTTAAGAATACGTGTAGCTACTTTTGAGCCAGTATATTTAGCATGATTGTTAATGTGTTGTTTCAATTCTATCTGTGCCTCATCATCCATCGGATCAAGGTCAATCATGATTGAATTGACCATAGATTTAAACGTATGATTTGGGTTATAGATATAAGCAATACCACCACTCATGCCAGCGCCAAAGTTACGACCCACTTCGCCTAGAATAATAACGCGACCGCCTGTCATATATTCACAACCATGATCACCAACCCCTTCTACCACGGCAATAGCGCCTGAATTACGCACACAGAAACGCTCAGACACACAGCCTGATAGATACATTTCACCACCTGTCGCGCCATAACCACAAACGTTGCCAGCAATGATTTCATTTTCAGCGTTAAAGGTTGAATCTTTAGGTGGATAAACAATAATATGGCCACCTGAAAGCCCCTTGCCAACATAATCATTAGCATCTCCTTCAATTTCTATGGTAATGCCTTTTGCTAAGAAAGCACCAAGAGATTGACCTGCAGAGCCTTTAAAATTAATATGAACGGTGTCGTCTTTTAAGTTATTGCCACCCCGTGTTTTTACAATATGTGATGAAAGCATTGTGCCTACAGCGCGATCACTATTGGTAATAATAGAGTCAATGTAAATTTTTTCAGCATTGCTAATGGCTGATTTTGATTGTTCAATTAACATATTGTCAATTTGCTGTTCTAATTGATGGTCTTGAGCAATAGTTTGATAAGTGCCTGTGTCTTTATTGGGCTTTTTAGCAGGTGTTAATAAAGCATCTAGATTAATTGTTTTTTGTTTCCAGTGATTAATTGCTTGATTCATTTCTAGCATATCAACACGGCCAATCATTTCATTAACGGTTTTAAAGCCAAGTTCTGCCATGATTAAACGCAGTTCCTGAGCCACCATAAATAAGTAGTTCACCACATGTTCGGGCTTGCCTGTAAATTTTTTACGCAATTCTTTGTCTTGTGTGGCAATGCCGACTGGGCAAGTGTTTAGGTGGCATTTACGCATCATAATGCAGCCCAAGGTGATCAGTGGTGCGGTTGAAAATCCGAACTCTTCAGCGCCTAAAAGAATGCCAATGGCAACATCTCTACCTGTTTTTAACTGCCCATCTGTTTGAATAACCACGCGTGAGCGTAAGCCATTCATCACTAATGTTTGATGAGTTTCAGCCAGGCCTAACTCCCATGGCAAGCCTGCATGCTTGATTGAGGTTAGTGGTGAAGCACCAGTGCCACCATCATGTCCGGCGATAACGATATGATCAGATTTTGCTTTAACAACACCTGCAGCGATTGTGCCTACGCCTACTTCTGCAACCAGTTTCACACTAATGCGTGCGTCTGGATTAGAGCGTTTTAAGTCAAAAATAAGTTGCGATAAATCTTCAATGGAATAAATATCATGATGAGGTGGCGGGGAAATAAGTCCCACACCAGGTGTGGAGTGGCGTATTAAAGCGATGCCTTCGTCTACTTTTGCACCAGGTAATTCACCACCTTCACCAGGTTTTGCACCTTGCGAGACTTTAATTTGAATTTCATCTGCGTTATTTAAATAATCAATGGTAACACCAAAACGCCCTGAAGCTACTTGTTTAATAGCACTACGACGTGAGTCACCATTGGCATCTAGCGTCCAGCGTTTGGCATCTTCACCACCCTCGCCTGTGTTTGACTTGCCACCCAAACGGTTCATGGCAATGGCTAGTGATTCATGTGATTCTGCTGAAATAGAGCCAAAGCTCATCGCACCTGTGGCAAAACGTTTGACAATTCCTTTAATATCCTCAACGTCATCAATAGAAACTGAGTTGGATTTTTTAAACGACATCAAGCCGCGTAATGTTGAGTTGCGTGTGCCTTGTTCGTTGGCGTGTTTGGAAAATACCCAATAAGCCGATTCATCATTATTGCGCGCGGCCAGTTGTAAGTTGGAGATTGCTTGTGGATCCCACATGTGTTGTTCACCACCACTGCGCCAATGATATTGACCTAAATTATCCAAAGAGTTGGCTTGGTAAGCATGCTGATGGCGTTTTTCATTTTCTGTTTGTAAAATGTCAAAATTAACGCCATCAATACGAGACGCTGTGCCAAAAAAGCATTTATTCATCACTTCTGGTGCCAGACCTACTGCTTCAAAAATTTGTGCTCCCTTATAAGACTCTAAAGTAGAAATACCCATTTTTGCCATGACTTTTAGCATGCCTTTGGCAATGCCTTTTCGATAGGCAGATATAATAGCATCATCACTTTCAATGTCAATGATTTCATCACGACGTGCTTGCCATAATGCCTCAAATGCAAGGTATGGATTAATCGCATCCGCACCAAAGCCTATCATCAGACAGAAATGATGAACCTCACGAGCTTCGCCTGTTTCAACAATAATGCCCACTTGGGTGCGTTCAGCACTAGCAACTAAGTGTCTGTGTAGAGCAGAAGAGGCCAATAGGCTAGATATTGCAACCCGATTTTTACCTATATTACGATCAGACAGTACAATTAAACTGTGTCCATCTTTAATAGCCTGAGAGCTTTGGGTGCAGATATTGTTTAATAATTCAGATACTTTCTTGCCTTTATTAATATCATAAGTAATATCAATGGTTTTACTCGTCCAGCCGCGGTGGTTGCAATGTCTTAATGCGGCAGCCTCTTCATTGGTTAAAATGGGATGGTCAATAACTAAACGGTGTGCATTTTCAGCATGGTCGCTTAATAAATTGCCTTCTGGTCCAATAGAACAACGTAATGACATCACCACTTCTTCACGAATAGAGTCTATTGCTGGGTTAGTGACTTGTGCAAATAATTGCTTAAAATAGTCATAAATAATGCGCGATTGACTGGACAAACATGCCAGTGCTGAGTCATTACCCATAGATCCTACTGGGTCACGCAACTCGTTAACTAGCGGTAACAACATAAATTGTAAAGTTTCAGTGCTATAGCCAAATGCTTTTAGACGATGAATTAATGACTCTGGATGAAAGCCGTGAGCTTCAACTTCACAGCGAAATTCTGATAGGTGTATTTGTTGATCATTTAACCAGTCTTGGTAAGGATTTTTTGAGGCAAATTCAGATTTAATCGCTTCATCATCAATCAACTCGCCTTTGTTAAAATCAACCAAAAACATCTTGCCTGGGCGCAATCTGCCTTTGGTTTTGATATTATCAGTTGCCACATCAACCACGCCCACTTCACTTGCCATGATAACGCGCCCATCATGGGTTAGGTAGTAGCGTGAAGGGCGTAAGCCGTTACGGTCAAGCACTGCACCAATATAAGAACCATCCGTAAAGGCAATAGAGGCAGGCCCATCCCAAGGTTCTATAACATTGGAGAAGTATTCATAGAATGCTTTTTTTTCAGCACTCATGTTGTCGTCATTTTGCCAAGCTTCGGGTACCATCATTAGCACTGCTTCTTGTAAGGTGCGACCATTCATCATTAAAAATTCTAACACATTGTCAAAACTACCAGAATCAGATACCTCGGTTTCAATAACAGGAAAAATTTTACCTAAATCGTCTTTAAAGAGGTCGCTTTTTAGCACACCTTCTCTAGCATGCATCCAGTTATAATTGCCTTGGCGAGTATTAATTTCACCATTGTGTGACATGTATCGGCAAGGCTGCGCCCTATCCCATGAAGGGAATGTGTTGGTCGAAAAACGTGAGTGCACCATTGCCAAGTAAGTTGAATATTCAATATCAGATAAGTCTTGATAAAAATCAAGCACTTGTGAGCCCATCAACATACCTTTGTAAATAATAACACTACTTGACAGACTGCAAACGTAGAACAATAATGCTTGAGACAAAGATTCATCTGTTCTAATGATATTCGAGATATGTTTTCTTATAATAAATAATGCACGTTCAAAAGCTGGTGTGTCAATCCCCTCGGCGCGAGCAATAATTAATTGCTTGATTACGGGTTGGGATTTTCTAGCAATATTGCCAATATTGGCTTTATCAGTATTAATAGGCATATCACGCCAACCAATAAAAGTTTGACCTTCACGTACAACAGATTGCTCTAACAGATCCATGCAATGCGCTCTTTGCTTGTCGTCTTGTGGCAAGAAAATATTACCAACCCCATAAGCACCTTTTTCAACTGATGTACCAAATAAACGCTTAATTTCTTGAATGAAAAACCCATGTGGAATATTGGTTAAAATACCAGCACCATCCCCTGTATTAGCTTCACAACCACAACCGCCACGATGATCCATTCTGGATAACATTTCCAAGGCGTCAAGGGTAATTTGGTGTGAAGATTCGCCTTTAATATGTGCGATAAAACCTATGCCACAGTTCTCTTTTTCATTATTTGGATGATAAAGGCCGTGCGCTTTAGGTGGGTATAATAATTGGGTACTCATAGGTTAAAATATACAAAATAAAAATTGAAAAAATCCCTTAATTATAACGTAAAAAATACTCTATTAATGCCTCTAATGCACCACTTTAGTGGTATATTTATCAACCATATTAAGGTAGAATATTAATCAATTTTTACTTAAATTTTATCTAATGTTAGCCATTATTTCCCCTTCAAAAAACCAAGATTTTTCTACTTCTAATATTGATGAGTACACGCAAACACGCCAAATTAAACAATCTAAAGCATTAATCGATATCTTGAAGGCGAAAACCCAAGATGAAATAGCGCAGTTGATGTCCATTAGTGACAAACTAGCAAGCTTAAATCATAAACGCTTTCAAACATTTTCAACCCCTTTTAATCCAACCAATGCCAAGCAAGCATTGCTTGCATTCAAGGGCGATGTTTATAGTGGTATTGACGCCCCCTCTTTATCAATGTCGGATTTAGAATTTGCACAAAATACCTTGCGTATGTTGTCAGGGCTATACGGTGTGATTCGTCCACTTGACTTAATTCAGCCCTATCGTTTAGAGATGGGTACTCGGCTTGAAAGCACCAAGGGTAAGAATTTATATGAGTTTTGGGGTGATGAGATTTCAACTATATTAAATGAAGACGAAGCCGACACCATTATTAACCTTGCCTCTAATGAATATTTTAAAGGCATTGATCAAACAGCCTTGAATGCCAAAATCATTAACATTGCTTTTAAAGAATTCAAAAACGACACCTATAAAATTATTGGTATTTATGCCAAACGCGCTAGAGGCCTGATGGTTAATTATATGGTTAGAAATAGAATCACCCATGCAGAAGATTTGAAATTTTTTGACCAAGAAGACTATCAATTTAGAGCCGATATGTCTGATGACACAGCATGGGTTTTTACCAGAAGTTAATTCCCAAGCAATCCTGCGTACTTTGCTTTGAAACTGCAAAGTTTTGTGTGTGTAAAACGTGCGAATCCAGTTTTGTGATTAATGACAATCGTTGCCTTTGTTGCGCAATTAGACTTTCCTCTAATTTAAGTTTCTGTGGCGAGTGTCTGAGCCATTCTCCTGCCTTTTCTAAAACTTATGTTTTGTATGATTATTCTCATGCTTGCGCACAACTCATTAAGCAGTTTAAATTTAATCACCAATTGTGTATTGGCGATTATTTTGCCCATCAGTTGTATGGTTTATACCGCTTAATAATTAAAGAAAATGGCAATTATGATGCTATTATTCCCTTGCCTCTAAGTCGTGCGCGTATCAAGGAGCGAGGTTATAACCAAACCCACGAATTACTAAGAATCATTGCTAAAAACACTAATACAATTATTGACACGCAAAGTGTTAGGCGTATAAAAGCCACCAAACCACTATCATCACTAAATTTAGAACAGCGAAAAAAAGAAATTAAAGGCGCATTCAGCGCACAAGCAATGTCTTATAAAAAAGTTTTATTAATTGATGATGTTATGACTACTGGTTCTAGCCTTAATGAACTAGCAAAAACGCTCACCAAGGTTGGCGTTGAATCTTGTGATGTGCTTATTCTAGCTAGAGCCTAACTTAAAGGGTGCTGTAATTTTTTTTCTGTAAATCCACTGTACACTTTTTTAAATGTTTCTGTTTTTTTTTGCTTACAAAAAACCAAATTCAAATTTGTTCGCCAAAGTACGACATAATTTATAATAAGACAGAGAACGCATTACTGTAGGTCTTTGCACTCTTTTCTGAGTATTTTAAGCAAAACCTTGTAAAGGCTTTGCTTGCGATTATTAGATTTAAATTCACACCCTTTCAGGTATAAATTAAACAATTTTTTGTTTAAAAAGCACCAACCCCTGCAATTCCTTGCGCGCCAAGTTGCTGGGTTTTTTCTAGGTCTTTAAGCGCCATTCCACCTAAAAAGTACACAGGAATATTGAGTTTATCCACAACTTCTTTGGCACTATCCCAGCCTAATGGCAGAGTGTCAGGATGGGTTTTGGTAGTTTGTACGGGGGAGATAACAACAAAGTCAGCACCTATTGCTTGAGCTTTTAGTGCTTCGGCTAGATTGTGTGTGGATGCACCCAATAGTTTATTATCAGCGCAAGGCCTTTTGCTCAATTTAAGCATTTCAGTGGTGGTGATATGCCAGCCATCACAATAGGTTTCATTAAAGGTTTTATTAATGGTATTAATTAGTAGTTTAATGTTATTTTGCTTGCATTTGTTGTGAACTTCGGCAATAAATGAGTTATCTAATGCTATCTTGCTTCTCAGTTGAAGTAGTGTTATGTCTGAGTTGAGTTTTTGATTAAATTTTGCCATCCATTCATCACTTTGGTGATTGTTTGATGGGGTAATCCAGTATTTATTAGGCAGGGTGATAGAACTAATAAAGACTTTCATGGTGGGTAATAGTTTATAGTTATTTAACTCATTAACGTTAACCCAAGATATGGCTTGGTCTTCAATACCAAAAGGCATGTTTTGGTACTCATTAATGTTATAAATACTTAGTTGGACGGTTCTATCTTCATACTTATGTAGCATAGTTTGATGAAAGGTTAATTGATTAACTTGTATGCCCAATTCTTCTTTTAACTCTCTTATAATAGCCTGTTCTTTTGATTCACCAGCCTCAATTTTGCCACCAGGGAGCTCCCAAAAGCCACCCATAAATTGTTCTTTTTTGCGTTTTGCAATGAGTATTTCTTGGTTCTTGTTGCGTAAAACACCCACAACCGCCTTGATTGTTTTCATCGGTTGCCCTAATGTAAAATAACGCTATTTTAGCATCTTGACTTGTTTTGCAACTACAGGAAAAAATTCAACAACTAAAACCATATAGTGGACTATTGAAGGGTAATTTAATGGGCCTAGAAAAAGAAGGGTTGCGGGTGTCAAAAAAAGGTGGTATTTCTCAAGCACCACACCCTAAAACTTTTGGTTGTGCGTTGACACACCCTAACATCACTACGGACTTTTCTGAATCATTAATAGAATTGGTAACACCACCGCTTGGTAACGCGGTAGAAATGTTGTCTTTTTTAGAAGAGACACAGCATTATTTGTACTGTCACTTGCCTAAGGACCAAAACTTTTGGCCGACAAGTATGCCTTGTGTTATTCGCGGTGAAACCACCATTCCCATAGCTCAATATGGTGCTTCTAATCAAGGTATGATGAAAACAATTTATCGTCAAGGGTTGGCAAATCGTTACGGCAGTGTGATGCAAACCATTGCAGGTATCCATTTTAATTATTCATTTTCCCATGAGTTCTGGCAGCAATATCAAACATTACTTGCTCCTACAGAGGCATTAAAGTTATTTATTGATAATGGCTATATGGGCTTAACCCGTAATATAGTGCGTTATGGTTGGATAATTCCTTATTTATTCGGCGCATCGCCTGCTGTGTGTAAGTCGTTTTTAAAAGGCTACCATGCGCATTCGTTGGTTGAGTTTAATGAGTCAACTTTGTATGAACCTTATGCCACTTCTTTGCGTATGGGGGATATTGGCTATCAGAATTTGGCTGAGGATAAAGCAGGTGTTAAGGCTAATTACAATAGTTTGAACCATTATATAAATAGCCTTAAAGCAGGTATGCAAACCGTTTGCTCTGAGTATGAAGTGATTGGCTTGAAACGCCACGGGAAATATCAGCAACTTAATACCAATATTTTGCAAATTGAAAATGAGTATTATGCCTCTGTACGCCTAAAACCACTAGTTGGGCCAGATAAAAAACCCCTAGATACGTTAAGTAGTAACGGCATTGGCTATGTTGAGTTAAGGTCAATAGATATCAATCCACTTTTGCCATTAGGTATTGATAAGGCACAAATCTACTTCTTAGAAGCTTTTATGTTGTTTTGTTTGCTTGAACCATCTTGTGCTATTTCTACTTCAGAACAGTTTGAAATTGACACTAATGACCAATTAGTTGCCCATGAAGGTCGTAAACCTAAATTAATACTAACACGTAGAGGCAAACAGACTTCACTTCAAAAGTGGGGGGGTGATATTATGACCAAGATTGAGCAATGTGCAACCTTACTAAGTGAAAGCCACCAAGTATTTGTTCGAGATATAGCACGCCGTATTAATAATCCGGATTTAACCCCTTCTGCGATAGCACTTAGTCAGATGAAGGAGCGCAATCAAGGATTTTTTGATTATACCAATTCATTGTCTAAACAGTATAAAATCGATTTTTTATCCAATACAATCAATCAAAAACACTTTGATTATTTGGATCATCAGGCAAAGATTTCATGCAAAAAGCAACAACAAATTGAAGCCTCTGATTTAGTGGATTTTGATACGTTTTTAACTGAGTATTTTAAGAATATTTAAAAAATTAATGAACAGTAATGAAACAACAATTTGTGCATTGGCCAGTAGTGTTGGTAAAAGCGGTATTGGTGTGGTGCGTGTATCAGGACCGTTATGCAAAGTGATTGCAAAAAAAATGCTTGGGCTTGTTCCCAAGCCGCGTTATGCATATTATGGTTTATTCTTTGACCAAGAGAACGATGAAATAGACAAAGGCATTGCTCTTTTTTTTCCTAAACCATATTCATTTACAGGCGAAGATGTATTGGAATTTCAAGGGCATGGTGGTATGAGTGTGATGCGTTGCTTGTTAGAATCTGCTATATCAATGGGTGCTAAACTAGCCGAGCCAGGTGAATTTTCAAAACGTGCTTTTTTGAACGGAAAAATGGACTTGGTGCAAGCAGAAGCGGTGGCAGATATGATTAATGCCAGCTCAAAACGTGCTTCCAAGTCAGCATTTAAGTCTTTGTCAGGCGAGTTTTCCAATCAAGTAAATGCACTTACTAAGTCTATTATTGAACTTCGAGTTTTTGTTGAAGCGACTATTGATTTTTCGGATGAGGAAATTGATTTTTTACAATCCGAGCAAGTTAAACTCAAAGCAAAAGGCATTAAGCAGGCGGTTAAAACTATTTTAAAATCTGCCATGCAAGGTACAATCCTAAGAGAGGGTTTGAATGTTGCCATTGTTGGTAAGCCCAATGCTGGTAAGTCTTCATTACTAAATGCACTCACACAAGAATCCAGCGCTATTGTGACTGATATTGCAGGCACAACACGTGATGTATTAAAAGAAACCATTCATGTAAATGGTATGCCGCTTAATATTATTGATACAGCAGGTCTGCATGATAGTGACGACAAGATAGAAAAAGAAGGTATCAAAAGAGCGTATTTGGAGATTGAGCGTGCTGATGTGGTGTTAATGGTGTTTGATGCACAAGATAATGAGCCAGATTTTTCCATATTGCCTAAAAATATGGATTATCAATCTTTATTGCTAATCAAAAACAAAGTAGATTTAACAAGTGGCATTATTGAAAGAGAAGTGATTAATGATATTGTTCAATTGTCAGTTTCGGCTAAGCATTCAAAAGGCATGGCATTATTACGAAAAGAGTTGTCCGATATTGCAGGATTGGAAGATTTCTCAGAAGGGGTCGTGCTTGCTAGAAAACGTCATATTATTGCCCTAGAAGCGTCATTAGTGTCTATTGAAAATGCCATTGTGCAATTAGAAAATGGTGTAGTAGAGCTAATGGCTGAAGATTTACGCTTTGCTGGTCAATCTATGGGTAGTATTACTGGTGAGTTTTCATCGGATGATTTACTTGGTGAAATATTTTCTTCTTTTTGTATTGGAAAATAAAGAAAGTTTGCTTTCTAGTTTGAAACTAAAAAACATGAATATTAAAATAAAATTTTATATTTACTTCTTGGTTACGATTTTGCTCTCGCCATTGTTAACGTATGAAGTGGTGCTTGTTTATACAACGACTAATGTTGTGGATGTATTGTTGGTTGCCTTAATTTTATTAGTTTATTTAAGTCTTTACTTGTCCATTCGTCAAGATTTCTTATCACCATTTAGTGATTTGCAAAGTTGGGTAGACAGCCATAAGTCCAACCAAAGTGTGCGTTTAAGTGACCATAAAAGAACCACGTTTCAGCCTGTTGCAAAAGCAATTAACCATTTGATTGATGAAAATCAACATTTATATGACGACATGGAAAGTATCTTAAATAAACAAATTCAGCGTTTAAGTAAAAAATCTGCTTCTTTAGAGACGTTGTATGGCGTGTCATCAAAACTTAATAAAATGCATTCGATTGATGAATTGTTCGCGCACTTTTTAGATATCTTTATTGATATGACTGGCGCCTCATCAGGTGCTGCACGTAGTTTATCTGATGATGCTCAACTCCATTTAATGGCGACACAAGGTGTTATTGACAAGCAAGGCCAAGTAACAGACGTGTTAAGTGCAGATTGTTTTTGTGGTGAAGTTGCTATGGCAAGTGACACCTATGTACAATTTAGCGTACACACCTGTGCGCAATGTGTAGGCAAGAGGTCTCAAATTAAGGCAAACGTTGGCACGATATTTATCCCACTTAGGTATCATGGAAAGACACTAGGCACTTTTAATTTATTTTTTGATACGCTCCCCTCACTGGCTTTTGATGAGCGCGCATTACTGAGTTCCATTGCTGAAAATATTGCCATTGCATTGGACAAAGCCCGCTTAGATAACCAAACCAAACGCACAGAATTGTCACAAGAGCGTTTGTTTTTATCACAAGAGATACACGATTCATTAGCGCAAACTATTTATAGTTTGAAACTACAAGTAACGGTACTTGGAAACATGCTAAAAGCAGGCAAAAAATCTGATGCAAGCGATAAAGTGTTGAGTTTACAAGCTAATATTACCCAGGCAAATCAAGAGTTACGTGAGTTGATGTGTAATTTTCGTGTACCATTAGACCCTAAAGGAATTGAGGCTTCTTTGACAAATTTACTTAATCGATTTATGTCAGAAGAAGGCATTGCTACTTACTTACAAGTTGAGGGCAAGTTACAAGTGTCTCCAGAAGTGGAAATGCAAATTATGCGCATTACTCAAGAGGCATTGTCTAATATACGCAAACACGCTAAAGCTCGCAATGTGCGTGTTTTGTTTTTGGCAGAACCTAATTGTCAATTATTGATTGAGGATGATGGTGTTGGATTTGAAAAAGACCAAAATGAGAGTGAGGTGATGGGGAATAATATCGGTATGAACATTATGAAAGAACGAGCAACAAGAATTGGTGCTAGTATTGAAATCGAATCAGAAATAGATGAGGGTACGCGCGTTATCATTAACCTTCAAAAAATATCATGAAAATCTATATCATCGACGACCACGCTTTGTTTCGTAACGGACTCATTGCCTTGTTAGAGTCTAAACAAATTAGTGCCAGTGCTGCTGCCTCGCCAGAACAAGGTTTGGCAGAAATCTCTTCTTTGTCAGTGGATATTATTCTATTAGATTTACGTATGCCGCAAATGTCTGGACTTGAAGTATTAAAAAAGCTTAAAGCAAAGAGCATCACCACACCAATTGTAATGCTAACTACCAGCACTCAAGAACATGATTTACGTAATTGCCTTAAACATGGCGCTCAAGGTTACTTATTAAAAGATATGGATCCAGATGAACTGGTCGATGCTTTAGACGAAGTTATTAAAGGCTCAATTGTTGTTGCACAGGATATGACGCACGTATTAGCAAAGGCTTTGCGGGACGAATTAACCGATAATGAGCCTTCGTTTGATTCCTTGACCAGCCGAGAGAAAGAAGTTGCTTGTCAAGTATCCAGTGGTTATAGCAATAAAGTCATCGCCAGAGAATTGGGCATTTCCGATGGCACGGTTAAACTTCATGTCAAATCAATTCTTAAAAAATTATCACTTAGTTCGCGCGTTGAGGTGGCAGTATTGGTGACACAAAAAGGCTATTGCAAATAAAGCTAATGGATGGATATCAAAAACTAGTAGCACAAGCACTGACAACAGTAGGTGAAGTGCTTCCATGGGATTTGGAAGAAGAAATTAAGAACAGTCCTAATTTAATATTACTAGATATTCGTGAGCAAAATGAATTTGACATGATGCACATTAAGCATTCAATTCACGTTCCTAGAGGCATACTTGAGGGGGCTTGCGTTTGGAATTATGACGATACCGTGCCTAAATTAGCACAAGCAAGAAACCAAGATATTGTTGTGATTTGTCGCTCAGGCAATCGTAGCGCACTTGCAGCCCTTACTATGCAACAAATGGGCTTTACTAAGGTGCGCTCATTAAAAATGGGCATCAAAGGCTGGAATGACAATGATTTTGAAATGGTGAATATCAATCATATAATTGTTGATTCTGATAAAGCCGATGAATGGCTTAATCAAGCAGTTACCAAAGAAAAATTAGCACCAAATCAGTAATAATCCTCTTCTTTTAGGTGTTATTTTGTAACGAGCTCAATAAAGAAGTGTGTGATACCAAATATAACCACAGTACTAAGTAGGCATTTCAGTCATTATTTGGCTAAGTGTGAGTTCAATAACCAAATTTACTCACATATAAACAACAATCGACTTAATGCCAATATTCGGGCTTAAAATTCGTGAACACCTATGTAAAAAACCGCGTTTTTAATGCAATTTTCATTAAATAAAAAAATCAAACAATAGTGCTTGACCTAAGCTTTTTTCTTAGTATAATTCTGCACTTTCACTACACAGAAACAGTCTTTGTTTTAATGCAGGCAAGTCGGAAAATAAAAGTTAAAAAATAACACTTGACAGGTTATTAGTTGGCTGTATAATTTCTTCCTTTCACCGCATCAAAAATTGCTTTGGCTATTTATGTTGTAGTTGCTCTTTAAAAAACTATCAAACAACTTGTGTGGGCACTCGTACAATAAAATTGTGCAAGTGCACATTAAAAACTAAAGCAAATAAGCTTTTAAAAAAATTGAACGCAAAGCGCATTCATTTATTTGAATGTTGCCAATGTTCTAAATAGTTAGAATTGAACTGAAGAGTTTGATCCTGGCTCAGATTGAACGCTGGCGGTATGCTTAACACATGCAAGTCGAACGGAAACGATACTAGCTTGCTAGTAGGCGTCGAGTGGCGGACGGGTGAGTAACGCGTAGGAATCTGCCTGGTAGTGGGGGATAGCCCGGAGAAATCCGGATTAATACCGCATAATCTCTACGGAGTAAAGGAGGCCTCTATTTATATGCTTTCGCTATCAGATGAGCCTGCGTAAGATTAGCTAGTTGGTGAGGTAAAAGCTCACCAAGGCGACGATCTTTAGCTGGTCTGAGAGGATGATCAGCCACACTGGAACTGAGACACGGTCCAGACTCCTACGGGAGGCAGCAGTGGGGAATATTGGACAATGGGCGCAAGCCTGATCCAGCAATACCGCGTGTGTGAAGAAGGCCTGAGGGTTGTAAAGCACTTTCAATTAGGAAGAAAAACTAATGGTTAATACCCATTAGTCTTGACGTTACTTTTAGAAGAAGCACCGGCTAACTCCGTGCCAGCAGCCGCGGTAATACGGAGGGTGCAAGCGTTAATCGGAATTACTGGGCGTAAAGCGTGCGTAGGTGGTTTGTTAAGTCAGATGTGAAAGCCCCGGGCTTAACCTGGGAACTGCATTTGAAACTGACAAACTAGAGTATAGGAGAGGAAAGTGGAATTTCTGGTGTAGCGGTGAAATGCGTAGATATCAGAAGGAACATCAATGGCGAAGGCAGCTTTCTGGACTAATACTGACACTGAGGTACGAAAGCGTGGGTAGCAAACAGGATTAGATACCCTGGTAGTCCACGCCGTAAACGATGATAACTAGCCGTTGGGGGGATTTACCCTTTAGTGGCGAAGCTAACGCGTTAAGTTATCCGCCTGGGGAGTACGGCCGCAAGGTTAAAACTCAAAGGAATTGACGGGGACCCGCACAAGCGGTGGAGCATGTGGTTTAATTCGATGCAACGCGAAGAACCTTACCTGGTCTTGACATATCGCAAACTTTCCAGAGATGGATTGGTGCCTTCGGGAATGCGAATACAGGTGCTGCATGGCTGTCGTCAGCTCGTGTCGTGAGATGTTGGGTTAAGTCCCGTAACGAGCGCAACCCTTATCCTTATTTGCCAGCACATTATGGTGGGAACTATAAGGAGACTGCCGGTGATAAACCGGAGGAAGGCGGGGACGACGTCAAGTCATCATGGCCCTTACGACCAGGGCTACACACGTGCTACAATGGGAAGGACAAAGGGTCGCTAAGCCGCGAGGTGGTGCTAATCTCACAAATCTTTTCGTAGTCCGGATCGGAGTCTGCAACTCGACTCCGTGAAGTCGGAATCGCTAGTAATCGTAGATCAGAACGCTACGGTGAATACGTTCCCGGGTCTTGTACACACCGCCCGTCATACCATGGGAGTGGGTTGCACCAGAAGTAGCTAGTCTAACTGTTTACAGAGGACGGTTACCACGGTGTGATTCATGACTGGGGTAAAGTCGTAACAAGGTAGCCCTACCGGAAGGTGGGGCTGGATCACCTCCTTAAGAAAAGTATGAGTGTCCACAACAAGTTGTTTGATGATTATAAAGATAAGAAGAATTACATTATACTTTTGCGTGATAATTTTTATAGTAATTACGTAGGATATTTTTTATTATTTAGGTTTTTTTTGAGAAAGAGTAGGAGCGTGGTGCTAACTACCATGATTTAACTGAGTGAAAAAAATAACATAGAATAGTAAAAAATAAACCAGTAATTTTGGGTCTGTAGCTCAGTTGGTTAGAGCGCACCCCTGATAAGGGTGAGGTCGGTGGTTCAAATCCACCCAGACCCACCAGGTTTTCATTTTTGACTGTGTTGTCGGCTTTGTCGTTTATTAGCATAAACTCTGTCGGTCTGCCTTGCAAAAATAAAAATTACAGTATTTTTACTGTTTTCAAGGGGCCATAGCTCAGCTGGGAGAGCGCTTGCCTTGCACGCAAGAGGTCGGGAGTTCGATCCTCCCTGGCTCCACCAAATCTTTTTATAGTTTTAAAAACTTAAATAAAGGCATTATCGTGTTTTTATTTAAGTTTTTATACTACACCTTCGGGTGTGGAGTTCTTTAACAATTTAATACATGAAGTAAAGTTTGTAAATATACAATATAACAACGCGAAAACTATTGTGATGATAGTTTTCATTGGTGTATTGCATTGACACAACAATTTCAAAAAATATGGATTCTCATCGCTAGTGTAAAAACTAGCAATGAAATAAAGAATTCACCGATTGTGATTTATCACAATTTGTGACTTCAAGGTGAAATACTAGCCATAAACACCAAACTCTAGGACTTTGGATTTTGTTTATTTGTAAGGCATTTTTTGAGTGATTGAGGGAGTTTAGCTTTGCTAAATGACCGAATGAATGAAGAAAATAACGCAGCAAATAGGCAAAAGCCGGAGTCATGACAGATGTTTTGGGGTTATATGGTCAAGTGAATAAGTGCATACGACGGATGCCTTGGCATTAGAAGGCGATGAAGGACGTGATAATCTGCGATAAGCTTCGGTTAGCTGATAAATAAGCTCTAACCCGGAGATCTCCGAATGGGAAAACCCAGTGGTCATCAGACCATTATCCTTAACTGAATACATAGGTTAAGGAGGCAAACCTAGGGAACTGAAACATCTAAGTACCTAGAGGAAAAGAAATCAACCGAGATTCCCTTAGTAGCGGCGAGCGAACGGGGACCAGCCCTTAAGCATATTTTAAATTACTAGAATGTTCTGGAAAGTTCAACGATACAGGGTGATAGTCCCGTATAGAAAAATTTAATTTATGTGAAATCGAGTAAGGCGGCGCACGTGAAACGCTGTTTGAATATGGGGGGACCACCCTCCAAGGCTAAATACTCTCTAATGACCGATAGTGAACAAGTACCGTGAGGGAAAGGCGAAAAGAACCCCGGGAGGGGAGTGAAATAGAACCTGAAATCGTATGCATACAAGCAGTAGGAGCGGATTTATTCCGTGACTGCGTACCTTTTGTATAATGGGTCAGCGACTTACTTCTCAGTAGCAAGGTTAACCAATAGGGGAGCCGTAGGGAAACCGAGTCTTAAATGGGCGTTTAGTTGCTGGGAGTAGACCCGAAACCGGGTGATCTATCCATGGCCAGGGTGAAGGTTAGGTAAAACTAACTGGAGGCCCGAACCCACTTATGTTGAAAAATGAGGGGATGAGCTGTGGATAGGGGTGAAAGGCCAAACAAACCCGGAGATAGCTGGTTCTCTCCGAAATCTATTTAGGTAGAGCCTCATGTATTACTGTCGGGGGTAGAGCACTGTTATGGCTAGCGGGTCGTCAAGACTTAGCAAACCATTGCAAACTCCGAATACCGACAAGTATGAGCATGGGAGACACACTGCGGGTGCTAACGTCCGTAGTGGAAAGGGAAACAACCCAGACCGTCAGCTAAGGTCCCAAAATTGTAGTTAAGTGGGAAACGATGTGAAAAGGCCCAGACAGCCAGGAGGTTGGCTTAGAAGCAGCCATTCCTTTAAAGAGTGCGTAATAGCTCACTGGTCGAGTCGGTTTGCGCGGAAGATTTAACGGGGCTAAAACTACATACCGAAGCTACGGATTGCAATTTATTGCGATGGTAGGAGAGCGTTCTGTAAGCCGTTGAAGGTGAACTGTGAGGTTTGCTGGAGGTATCAGAAGTGCGAATGCTGACATGAGTAACGATAAAGGGGGTGAAAAACCCCCTCGCCAGAAGTCCAAGGTTTCCTACGCAACGTTAATCGGCGTAGGGTTAGTCGGCCCCTAAGGCGAGGCAGAAATGCGTAGTCGATGGGAAATGGGTTAATATTCCCATACTTCATATAACTGCGATGGGAAGACGGAGAAGGTTAACGCAGCTTGGCGATGGTTGTCCAAGTTCAAACGTGTAGAGTAGGTTCTTAGGAAAATCCGGGAACCTTAGATTTAGTTCTAAAGCTCAAGGCGTGATAACGATCCCTCTTTTGGGAGAAGTGCGTGATACCATGCTTCCAGGAAAATCCTCTAAGCTTCAGGTTATATGAAACCGTACCCCAAACCGACACAGGTGGACGAGATGAGAATTCTAAGGCGCTTGAGAGAACTCGGGTGAAGGAACTAGGCAAAATGACACCGTAACTTCGGGAGAAGGTGTGCTCTTGCTGGTGATTTCACTTGCTGAATGAGCTGGTAAGAGTTGAAGATACCAGGTGGCTCCGACTGTTTATTAAAAACACAGCACTCTGCAAACACGTAAGTGGACGTATAGGGTGTGACGCCTGCCCGGTGCTTGAAGGTTAATTGATGAGGTTAGGATTCGTCCGAAGCTTTTGATCGAAGCCCAAGTAAACGGCGGCCGTAACTATAACGGTCCTAAGGTAGCGAAATTCCTTGTCGGGTAAGTTCCGACCTGCACGAATGGCGTAACGAGGGCCACACTGTCTCCACCCGAGACTCAGTGAAATTGAAATTGCTGTTAAGATGCAGTATACCCGCGGCCAGACGGAAAGACCCCGTGCACCTTTACTACAGCTTTGCATTGAACTCTGATTCTACCTGTGTAGGATAGGTGGGAGGCTTTGAAGCTTGGACGCTAGTTCGAGTGGAGCCACCCTTGAAATACCACCCTGGTATGGTTGGGGTTCTAACCTAGGTCCATTATCTGGATCGGGGACAATGCATGGTGGGTAGTTTGACTGGGGCGGTCTCCTCCCAAAGAGTAACGGAGGAGCGCAAAGGTACCCTCAGCACGGTCGGACATCGTGCAATGAGCGCAAAGGTAAAAGGGTGCTTGACTGCGAGACTGACACGTCGAGCAGGTAGGAAACTAGGTCTTAGTGATCCGGTGGTTCTGAGTGGAAGGACCATCGCTCAACGGATAAAAGGTACGCCGGGGATAACAGGCTGATACCGCCCAAGAGTTCACATCGACGGCGGTGTTTGGCACCTCGATGTCGGCTCATCACATCCTGGGGCTGAAGCAGGTCCCAAGGGTATGGCTGTTCGCCATTTAAAGTGGTACGCGAGCTGGGTTTAGAACGTCGTGAGACAGTTCGGTCCCTATCTACCGTGGGCGTTGGAGACTTGAGGGAAGCTGTTCTTAGTACGAGAGGACCGGAATGGACACACCTCTGGTGTTTCGGTTGTGACGCCAGTCGCATTGCCGAGTAGCTATGTGTGGAAAGGATAACCGCTGAAAGCATCTAAGCGGGAAGCCCCTCCCAAGATTAGGTCTCCCTGAGTGTTTAACACTCCTAAAGATCCCTCGAAGACTACGAGGTTGATAGGCAGGGTGTAGAAGCACAGTGATGTGTGAAGCTAACCTGTACTAATTGATCGTGAGGCTTGACCATATAACACCCAAATTATTTGAGTGAATCTGTAATTTTTGTGTTGATGTGTCATGCAATACGCTGATAAGCGACAAACTTTATAAATGTGTTTAATTGTTATATCTTCTAGTTAGTAATAACCAAGGTATAAAAACTTTTTAATTATTTTATTTGCGTTAAATGTAAATAAAAAAACCAGTTTGCTTAGTGACAATAGCGAGTGTGACCCACCTGATCCCATCCCGAACTCAGAAGTGAAACCACTTAGCGCCGATGGTAGTGTGGGGTCTCCCCATGTGAGAGTAGGACATTGCTAGGCTTTAAATTTAAAAAACCCCAGACATCTTTTGATGCTGGGGTTTTTTTATTGCTCAAATGGTTTTTTCCTATATAAGGCCACTGCATTTCTGAGTTAATATATTGGCCTTATATATGTTGATTAACCCAACTAGTAAAATCTGGCACACTAAGCGCGCCAGAAATACGCTCTATTTCTTTACCATTTTTAAAAATAGCCAGTGTTGGAATGGAGCGAATATTGTGTTTAGTAGCAATAGCTTGCTCTTTGTCAGTTTCGATTTTTATAAATCGGGCTTTAGATTCGAGTTGTAGTGCTACTTTCTTAAAGGTAGGGGTAAATATTTTGCATGGCCCGCACCAAGTTGCCCAAAAATCAACCACCAACAATTCATCGGTTTTTTCTATTGCACGAGTGAGTTGCATGCCACTCATATTAATAGGTTCTCCGCTGTAAATTGGACTTTTGCATTTGCCACAATTGGGTTTGTTGTTTAGTTTGTCTTTTGGGATGTTGTTAAGTCCACCACAGTTTGGACACATTGCAATCATGTTAACTCCTATTTTTTGATATCATTGAGTATTGTCTATGGGTAGATTAGGTTTATTGCAAGTCAGGGCGGGTAGATTTGCGTTTGGATCTTAGGATTTTATCCCCTTTGTTTTTTATTTGTTCGGCTTTAGATATTATTTTTTCAACTGCCACTAAATCTTTAACACTTTTTTTGATTGATTTAAAAGCTTTTGGCGCTTGGATTTCAATAATTTGTTGAACAATCCATTTTGAATCTACATGAGTCATGGCTTTTTGTATTTTCTCTGCAAAGTATCTTAGAAAATGATAATTAGGCTCTCCATTTGTAAAGTTATAATTGGCGTAATCCTTAGATCTAGCGTTATAAATTTGAATAAACCCCTTCCAATGTTCACCTGAACCAATGCGCTCTTGTTTGTTTTCGTGGAAATAATCAGCTGATTGCTTGGCTAGTTTGGTAATCAATGTTTGACGTTGTTTAGCATCTAATTTATCAAACATTAGTCTGTCAACACACTGAATTAGAAAGCACAAGTATTCAGAAATTACATTAAACACCTGTGCTTTTTCAATCACAAAAGCTTCGTTAATTAAATCTTCCAAATGGTTTTTAGTAATGCGCCACGAGTTAAACGCTAGCGCACTGGCAATGTCGTCAATGGTTTTAACTTGGGTTTTGTGCCAGGTACTTTTAACTCTCATGGTACTAGTTTATACCATTACTGTATTGTGTTATTCGCAGTTGTAATTCTTAAACGAGCCTAAATCATTAACATTTTTATAACCCATTTGGATTAAATAATTTTTAGCAGTTGATGAGCGAGCGCCTGTAATGCAATAAAGAATAATGACCTTATTGCGATCGATGATTTGGTCAGCACTCATAATGGATTGTAGTGGCAGGTTGATTGCATTTGGTAGTGCGCCTTGGGCAAACTCGCCACTGGAGCGAACGTCAACTAATTGAGCACCATTGACCAATAGTTTGCAAGCATCACTGCTTGAAAATGAATTAAACATAGTATAATTTCCGAAGTTAGTTTTTAAAGTTAAACCTAGTATAACTAGGCGTTTAATCTATATTAGGAAAAAATTATATAACAATGTTAAGTAAAAAGCAACTAAGGTTAGACATAAAGGCTGTTGCTAATGCCCTAAAAAAGCGACACTTTTTTTTTGATGTCAAGCAACTAACTGAATTAGAGGACAATAGAAAAAAAAATCAAATCGAAACTCAAAACCTGCAAAACTTACGCAATATACAGTCTAAAGCGATTGGCAAAGCCAAAGCCTCTGGAGAAGATGTTAAGCCTTTATTAAAGGATGTTGCAGATTTAAGTGATCAGCTAAATTTAGCAAAATCAAATTTGCAAGCAATTCAGTCTGATATTGATGCTATTGTTTTATCTATGCCCAATATTCCTCATCATTCTGTGCCTGAGGGTGAGAATGAAAATGACAATGTTGAGGTGTTAAAATGGGGTGAGCCGGGTAAGTATAATTTTGATGTGAAAGACCATGTTGAATTGGGTGAAATGTACGGGCTAGATTTTGAGACAGCAGTTAAGATTTCTGGCACTAGGTTTTCTGTTATGACTGGGAAAATTGCACGCCTACACCGCGCATTGACACAATTTATGCTAGATCAACATATTGAAGTTAATGGCTATACCGAGGCTTATGTACCTTATTTAGTGAATGCAGAGTCTTTAATTGGCACAGGACAGCTGCCAAAGTTTGAAGATGATTTGTTTAAAACGCGCCTACATGGCAAGCAAGGAGAAGCCAAAACATTATATTTGATTCCAACTGGCGAAGTGCCTGTGACTAATATGATGCGTGATATGATTGTCAAAGAGAGTGGTTTACCGCTTAAATTTGTGGCGCATACACCTAATTTCAGATCAGAAGCAGGCAGTTATGGGCGCGACACCCGTGGTCTTATTCGACAACACCAATTTGAAAAGGTTGAGTTGGTGCAAGTGGTTAAAGCACAAGATTCATACCAAACTTTGGAAATATTAACCGCACATGCTGAAGGCATCTTACAAGCATTAGAATTGCCTTATAGGAAAGTCAATTTATGTGCAGGAGATCTTGGTTTTTCTGCTGCCAAAACTTATGATTTAGAAGTGTGGCTACCTGGACAAAATACTTATCGCGAGGTTTCTTCTTGCTCTTGTTTTGAAGATTTTCAGGCGCGACGTTTGCAATTGAGATATAAGAATAAGGCGGCCAATAAATCAGAGTTATTACACACATTAAACGGTTCAGGATTGGCAGTTGGTAGAACATTAGTGGCCGTATTAGAAAACCATCAGCAGGCCGATAGAAGTATTAAAATACCCTTAGTTTTACAAAACTACATGGGCGGTTTAAAAGTCATTAATTAATTTTTTTACATTAAGGAGATAAAATGAATTTATTAGATTTAATTATTGTACCAGCATTTGCAGAAGGCTCAGTATCGGGGGGTGGTATTTCAGATCCGTGGGGTGGGTTGCCATTTTTATTGGTTATGTTTGTGTTGATGTATTTTTTACTCATCAGACCACAACAAAAACGTGCTAAGGAACACAAAACATTATTAGCAGCATTAAAAACAGGCGATGAGGTTGTTACCAATGGCGGCATGATTGGCAAGGTTGTTTCTGTGGATGAGTCTTTTGCAACATTGGAAATTGCTGATGGTATTGTGGTTAAGGTGCAAAAGCAAGGCATTAACCAAAAAATGCCAAAAGGTAGTGCTAAAATTTAGTTAGAAAATAACCATTATGAATCATTACTCAGGGCTTAAGAATGCATTGATTGCATTTGTTTTATTGCTTTCAATGTTGTATGCGTTGCCAAATATATTTGGCTCTGATTTGGCCGTTCAGGTGTCAAGTGTAGGCAATGCTTTGATTGCTGACCAAGATTTGGATAAAGTTAAAAATGCATTAAAAGCTCAACAAATTGAGTTTAAATCTGTTGAATTGACCAATCAAAGAATTTTGGCGCGTTTTAAAGACAATACACAACAGCTTTTAGCTAAAGATGCACTCAAGCAGTCATTGGGCCGTCGTTACGTTGTAGCGTTAAATTTGGCACCTTCTGTACCAGTTTGGCTGGCAAGACTTGGCGGTAAAGCCATGTCACTTGGCTTAGACCTTAGGGGGGGTGTGCATTTCTTGTTAGAAGTTGATATGAAGGCGGTCATTTCAGCTTCAATGGACAAGGCATATAATGAGCTTCGTGTTTTATTGCGTAAAAATAGACTATATAAGAGTATCAAGCAAGAAAATGGCAGTATTGTTATTCGTTTTAAGCGTGTTGAATTAAAAGACAAGGCAACTCAGTTGATTAAATCAGAATTGAGTGATTTAGTGGTGTTTGATAATAACACGGATGAATTATCGCTACACATTGGCATTATCAAGAGCGCACAAAGACAAGCCAAGGAGAGTGCACTTAAACAGAATATTACCACATTGCGTAATCGAGTGAATGAGTTAGGTGTGGCAGAGCCAATTATTCAACAACAAGGCTCAGAGCGTATTGTAGTTCAATTGCCAGGCGTACAAGATACAGCCAGAGCAAAAGAGATTTTAGGCGCGGTGGCAACTTTGGAGTTTAGATTGGTTGATGAAAAAAATGACCCCCAAACAGCCATTCAATCAGGGCGCGTGCCAATTGGTTCAAAACTTTATTATTTTAAAGATGGTCGTCCTTTATTACTAAAGAGTCGCGTTATCACAACGGGTGAAAATATTACGGGCGCGTCGTCTGGCATTGACCAAGAAAACAACATTCCAATGGTGAATATCACACTTGATAGTGCTGGTGGTAAAGCAATGCTTAACACCACTAAAAGATATTTACATCATCGTATGGCAGTTGTTTTTATTGAAAACAAAGTTGAAACCATAACTAAAAATGGAAAAACCATTAAGAAACGTACTACTACTAGAGACATTATTAATGCTGCCACAATTCAAGGCACATTTTCATCACGGTTTCAAATTACAGGGATTGATAGCGCTCGGGAAGCGCGTAATTTAGCGTTATTATTAAGAGCAGGCTCACTCTCAGCACCAATAGAAATTATTGAGGAACGTACCATTGGCCCAAGCCTTGGTGCGGACAATATTACCAAAGGCGTGATATCAGTATTGGTTGGTTTTGTTTTGGTATTGTTATTTATGGCTATGCGTTACCGTGTATTTGGCATGGTGGCTAATGTGGCTTTGACGCTTAATTTGGTGATGATTGTATCTGTTTTGTCTTTGTTACAAGCCACGCTAACGTTGCCAGGTATTGCAGGTATTGTACTCACAGTGGGTATGGCGGTGGATGCCAATGTGTTAATTTTTGAGCGCATTAAAGAAGAATTGGGCACAAATAGCAATATTCAAAAAGCCATTTCAAGTGGCTATGATAAAGCACTACGGACCATTGCAGATGCTAATATTACAACCTTAATTGCAGCATTGGTCTTGTTTAGTTTTGGTACTGGCCCAATTAAAGGTTTTGCGATTACTTTGTCAATTGGTATTATCACTTCAATGTTTACAGCTATTATTGTCTCACGTGCAATCATTAATAAAATATACGGTGGCAAAAAGTTAGAGGAGGTTTCAATATGAGTTTAAAAGCACTAAACATTCCAACGATTGACTTTGTGGGCAAGCGTACTTATGCTATTATATTTTCGGTATTATTGGTTGCTGCTAGCATTTTTTCATTGACCATGAACGGGCTTAAGTTGGGTATTGATTTTACGGGTGGTACTTTAATTGAAGCAGGTTATCAACAAGGTGTTGATTTAGCTGAGATTAGAGCCACGCTAGCTAAAGCAAAGTTCGAAAGGGCCAATGTCCAATATTTTGGCTCAACTAATGAGGTTTTAATTCGCTTAGAGCCACAATCAATTTCTAGTGCCAAACTAAGTTCAAAAATCATCAATTTATTGGGTGATGATGTTGATATTCGTCGGGTCGAATTTGTAGGCCCTAAAGTGGGCGAAGAACTTACTAATGATGGTGGTTTGGCAATGCTATATGCGTTGATTGGTATTTTGATTTATGTGGCGGTACGTTTTGAATATCGATTTTCATTAGGCTCAATTACTGCCCTTATTCATGATGTTATTATTACCTTGGGCTTTTTCTCATTGTTTCAGATTGAGTTTGACTTAACAGTACTGGCTGCCATATTAGCCGTTATTGGCTATTCTCTGAACGATACCATTGTAGTGTTTGACCGAATTCGTGAAAATTTCTTATCAACACGCTATGTTGATTCTCCTAAGATTATCAATGGTGCGCTTAACCAAACGCTATCTAGGACAATAATGACCTCTTTAACCACTTTATTGGTGTTGTTATCATTGTTCTTACTAGGTGGCGAAACCATCCATAGTTTTGCTTTAGCGTTAATAATTGGCGTGGTGGTGGGTACTTATTCTTCTATTTATGTTGCCAGTTCAATGATTCTTGCATTGGGTATCACTAAAGAAGATTTGTTACCATCTGAAAAAGAAAAGAAAGCGCTTGACTCGCGACCATAATAGTTAAGTAACATCTTGGTGCTTGTTTAGAAGTTTTTTCGTTTATTGCTTAAATTTTTCAAAGACTAGACAGGCATTTGTGCCACCAAAACCAAAACTATTAGACATCACTCGCTTGAGTGTTTGTTTGGTTGTTGTTCGTACAATTGGCACGCCTTCAGCCGCTTCATCAAGATTTTCAATATTAACAGATTCTGCCATAAAGTCATTTTGTAGCATTAGTAATGAGTAGATTGACTCATTCACGCCTGCTGCACCTAAAGCATGTCCGGAAAGGGATTTGGTTGAGCCTACATTTGGAATGCTATTGCCAAATACTGCTTTAATAGCGCCTAATTCTTTAACATCACCCACAGGGGTAGAGGTGCCGTGTGCATTGATATAATCAATCGGACCTTTAACGGTTGAAATGGCAAGCTGCATACAACGCTTTGCACCTTCACCTGACGGTACAACCATATCATAGCCATCAGATGTTGCACCATAGCCTGTGAGTTCTGCAAGAATGGTTGCGCCTCGAACTTGTGCATGTTCTAATGATTCAAGTACTAATGCACCACCACCACCAGAAATAACAAATCCATCACGATTCGCATCAAAGGCACGAGAAGCACTTGAAGGGTTTTCGTTGTATTTAGAAGATAAGGCACCCATTGCATCAAACAACATGGTGAGCGACCAATTTAGTTCTTCGCCACCGCCAGAAAATACCACGTCTTGTTTGCCCATTTGAATTTGTTCCATAGCGTTGCCAATACAGTGTGCAGAAGTTGAACAAGCAGAACTGATTGAATAGTTAATACCCTTAATTTTGAACATAGTTGAAAGACAAGCTGAGGTTGTAGAACCCATCGTGCGCGGTACACGATAAGGACCAACTCGTTTAATGCCTTTTTCCCTTAAAATGTCAGCGGCTTCTACTACGTTTTGGTTGCTAGCACCGCCAGAACCCATGATAAGTCCAGTACGCTCATTTGAGATTTGTTCAGGTGTTAATTCTGATTGTTTAATCGCTTCATCCAAAGCAACTGCACTATAAATGGCAGCATCAGCCATAAAGCGTTTCATTTTCCTATCAATAATTTTACTAGAGTCTAACTCAGAAATGGCGCCAGAAATGTGTGAACGAAGCCCCATTTGTGCTTGGTTTTCGTCAAATTTAATGCCTGATTTGGCTGTTTTTAAAGAGGCTAAAACCTCCATGCAGTTTGCACCCAAACTAGAAACAATTCCCATTCCTGTGACAACAACTCTGTTCATTACATTTTGCTAGTATCAGTAAATAATCCAACCTTAAGATTGGTGGCTTCGTAAATGACTTTACCATCCACCTCCATAGTGGCGTCAGCCACACCCATGTACAGTTTGCGTTCAATAACGCGTGATAAGTCAATTCTGTAGGTGACTTTCTTTGCATTGGGCAATACTTGACCGACAAATTTAATATTGCCAGTGCCAAGCGCACGACCACGACCAGGGCCGCCTAACCAGCCTAGATAAAAGCCAATTAATTGCCACATAGCATCTAGCCCTAAACAGCCAGGCATAACTGGATCTTCATTAAAGTGACATTCAAAAAACCACAAGTCAGGGTTAATGTCTAATTCGGCAATAATTTCACCTTTGCCATATTCGCCACCCTTGCTAGAAATATGGCTAATGCGATCAAACATCAACATCGGTGGCTTTGGCAGTTGGGCGTTGCCTGGTCCAAACAACTTGCCATTGCTGCATTTAATTAATTCATCATAGGAAAAAGAATTTTGCATTGTGTTTTTGTGTAAAATTTTTCCCTAGATTATACCAGTGTCTGCTTAATGTCAGCAATGATGTCTTTAATGTCTTCTAGTCCAATAGATATCCTGATTAATCCACCCGTTATATGGGCATTAAGTCTTTCTTCATCGGTTAAGCGTCCATGTGTTGTGGTTGCTGGATGGGTGATTGTAGATTTTGTATCGCCTAGATTAGCAGTAATGGAAAGTATATTGGTGGCATTGATTATTTTAAAGGCCGACTCTTGTCCGCCTTTAACTTCGAACGATACAATGCCACCAAAACCAGATTGTTGGGATTTGGCTAAGTTGTAATCAGGGTGCGAAGGTAGACCTAAATAATAGACTTTTTCTACCTGGTTTTGGGCTTCAAGCCAGATGGCAAGTTTAAGTGCATTGTCTGAGTGCGCCCTCATTCTAAGATTTAGAGTGTCTAGCCCTTTAAGCACAATCCAAGCATTAAAAGCGCTCAAACTGGGGCCAGTAGTACGCACAAATCCATGAACTTGCTCAATAATATCAACACTCCCAACCACAGCACCTGCTAGGCATCTGCCTTGGCCATCAATATATTTAGTGGCTGAGTGAATTACAATATCAGCACCCAAAGCAATGGGATTTTGTAACGCAGGGCTTAAAATTGCATTGTCAACTGCCAAAAGAATATGATTGGCTTTTGATATTTTACTAAGTGCAGCAATATCGACAACCTCACCCAGTGGATTAGACGGTGTCTCAAGTAAAAAAAGTTTGGTGCTGTTTTTGATTGAACTTTCCCACGCTGACAAATCAGACAAATCTACAAAACTAATGCCAACATTAAATTTAGCAACAATGGTGTTTAATAGCACAATTGAGGTGCCAAACATATTACGAGAAGCAACAATATGATCGCCCGATTTAAGCAGTGCCATGATGGTGGCAAAAATTGCCGCCATGCCAGATGAAGTAGCAACACATGCTTGCGCACCTTCAAGTGCGGCTAATTTTTTTTCAAAGGCATCTACTGTCGGGTTGGTAAAACGTGCATAGATATTCCCCGACTCTTTTTTAGAAAAGCGATTAGCGGCTTGTTCAGCTGAGTCAAAAACAAAACTGGAGGTTAAAAATATTGCCTCAGAATGCTCCTGTTCAGCAGTGGTTCGATAGCCTGTGCGTATGGCCTTGGTATCGAAGTTTAAGTCTTTCATGTATTTGTAAAATTATCAAATAGCGCTATTCTACATCATTACCAATCAATTCAGAAGCTTCAAAGGTATTGTTTTTTCTTTAATAGCATCACTGCGTAAAGATTCAATATGCTTAAGATAATTTTTATCAATATCATTGGTTACATATTGACCATTAAAACAAGAGCAATCAAACGTGGTAATTGCCTTGTTACCTTGTTGCACGCACCAAATTAAATCATCTAAATCTTGATAAATCAGCTTGTCTGCACCAATGGCTTTGCAGATTTGATTGGTATCTCTATCGTGAGCAATAAATTCTTTGTTGCTAGCCATATCAATGCCATATACATTAGGATAGCGCACAGCAGGCGCAGCTGAGGCAAAAAATACCTTGTTAGCACCAGCATCGCGAGCCATTTGTACAATTTGCTCACTGGTTGTGCCACGCACAATAGAATCATCAACTAATAATACGTTTTTGCCTTTGAATTCAAGTTCAATTGTGCTGAGTTTTTGACGCACAGATTTTTTTCTTTGTTTTTGTCCTGGCATGATAAAAGTACGGGCAATGTATCGATTTTTAATTAAGCCTTCACTGTATTTAACGTCTAATTTATGTGCCAGTTGTAAAGCAGCCACTCTAGAAGTATCAGGAATAGGAATAATGACATCAATATCATCAATGTCCCATTCTTTACGAATTTTTACGGCTAGCTTTTCTCCCATTCTTAAACGAGATTTGTACACGGAAATATCATCAATGACCGAATCTGGACGAGCAAAATAAACAAACTCAAAGATACAAGGTGAGTACTTGGGTTTTTCTGCGCATTGTTTAATAAATGTATTGCCTGCTCTGTCAATAACGACCGCTTCACCTGGTTTGATATCTTGAGTAATCTCATAACCAAGCGCACTAAGCGCCACACTTTCAGAGGCTAGCATATATTTAGTGCCGCCTTTAGTGGTGCGTTTGCCGAGAATTAATGGGCGAATACCATTGGGGTCTCTAAAGCCAAAAATACCATAGCCTGGAATCATGCCAATGGTTGCATAAGCACCACGTATACGCTTGTGTACTTGTGTCACAGAAGCAAAAATATCGGTCTCGTTAATGCGTTGTTTTTGTAATTTGGCTAATTCACTAGCAAATACATTGAGTAAAATTTCTGAATCAGAGTTGGTGTTGATGTGGCGAAGGTCTTGCTCAAATAACTCTTGAGCCAATTGCTCAGTGTTGGTTAAGTTGCCGTTGTGTGCAAACGCAATGCCGTATGGCGAATTAACATAAAAAGGTTGTGCCTCTGCATTGGATGAGCCGCCTGCAGTAGGGTAACGCACATGGCCAATACCCATATCGCCTAACAATTGTGTCATGTGCTTAGTTCTAAAGACATTTTTAACCAAGCCGTTTGACTTGCGCATATAAAAATGCCCTTTATGAGCAGTGACAATGCCTGCTGCGTCTTGACCGCGATGCTGTAAAATGGTCAGCGCATCATAAATATAAACAGCTGTACCTTTCTTAGTGGTAGATAAAATGCCAACGATGCCACACATAAGTTATTTCCTAATTGTTTTCAATAAATAATAAGTATTGTGACAACTCAGGTTTAATGTTTGAAGCCACATCTTGAAAGACTCTTAAAGCGCCATTCGTTTCAATCCAATAATACTTTTGTGAAACCCAGTTGATACTTTGCAACACCAATACCATGATTAAAATTGCCAGGCTGCCCTTGATTAAGCCAACAATTGAGCCTAATAAATTGTTTTGAGTGCTGTTGATATTTCTGGCATTAAGC
This sequence comes from Candidatus Ruthturnera sp. Tsphm01, assembly GCA_030142985.1. Lineage (GTDB taxonomy): Bacteria > Pseudomonadota > Gammaproteobacteria > PS1 > Pseudothioglobaceae > Ruthia. Next base: position 1,465,411 of record CP125320.1, read on the forward strand.
TTGGTATCTACTGCCTGCAAAATCTTAAGTATTTTTTTGAAAAAAGAGGACAAGAAACAAGGTTTGGTCTCATCAATAGAAATGCTTAACACGCTTGATATAAAAGTTAAAACACCAAAAACAAGCGCAAATATAATTGAAAATGACAAGCCAATGCGAACAGACTCGTTACTAATCAGCATTTCCATAATGCCCAACCTAGCCACAACCTCTAAGTAATACCAACTAAACATTGTGATTGCCGCTAAAACAACCATTAATGCAAATAATTTGTTTAGTACACAAGGGTTATCAATGGTTGATGATAATTGTGTTAGTTTGTAAATCACTTTTTTGATAATCACCACGCCAATAAAAATCACTCCAAATGAGATGGCCAAATGAGATTGGTGTGACGGTGATAGCCAAGTAATGAGTGGACTTGTGGCTAATATTTGGTAAAACAGCCATGCAATTAAAATAGCCAGTAATAAAAATCCTAAATTTATGAATTCTCTTGCCATGCCACGTTTAAAGCCCAGTACTAGGAATATCACTAAAATAGCAATGGTTATCCAGTCGGACCAAACTAAGCGTTCAATCATACTCCAGATGGTTACAAAAAACTCATCCATCAAATCTCTCCTAGAGGTGCTTTGTGATTAATCGCAATTTTACAAGATTTATTATTCATAAATGGTATAAGTATTTTCAATGCATCAGCAACAACATGAAACGACCCAAAAATAACAATACGTTGATATTGCCTATCATTAAGCGCGCGGTTAATGGCGTTTTGCATATCATCACAAACGTAAGTATTATGATTTATACCAAATTCATTACTAAGTGCTTTTATGCCTATTGCTCGATTAACATTAAGTGGCACTAGTAGCCATTGATTAATAATCATGCTGATTTCGTTAATCATTAAGCCAATATTTTTATCTTCTAAAGCTGAAAATATGGCAGTGGTAGAGCATTGTTGCTTTGCTAATTCTACTGATAACACTTTAACAGCTGCCGCATTGTGTGCAACATCAAAAATGACAGTTTTGTTATTGATGGTTTTTATTTGAAATCTAGCATCGAGCCGCGCATATTTAATGCCTACTTTGATTTGAATAGCACTAACTGGAAGGGTTTTGTTAAGTTTTTGCACAGCAAGTATTGCCGCAGCTGCATTCTGCCGTTGATGCTTGCCGATTAAACCTATATTGCTTGTGTATTTTTCCTTAACAAATTCTAGTCGCGCTTTAATTTTATGAGCATACTGACTAATTGATATAGGTGGGTTAATATCAGCACAAATGCAAGGCGTGTTTTTGCGCATAATGCCTGCTTTTTCAAGCCCAATCAACTCACGGGTATCACCCAAATAATCCACATGGTCAATATCAATATTGGTAATGACACTTACGTCGTTATCGACAATATTAACCGAGTCTAGCCGACCACCCAGACCCACTTCTAATACAGCCACATCAATTTTTTCTAGCTCAAAAATAATCAGCGCAGCCAAGGTTGAAAACTCAAAATAAGTCAGAGATGTTTCACCTCGCAAGGACTGTATTTTTTCAAAAGCGCAACAAATTTGCTCATCAGTAGCTTGCACACCATTAATCACAAAACGTTCATTATATTTAAGAATATGGGGTGAACTAAATTGGGCGACTTTAAAGTTTGACTGTTGGTAAATACTACCAATAAAAGCTACGGTAGAACCTTTACCATTTGTGCCAGAAACCGTAATTACTTTAAAAGAAACGCCTTTTGGGAACAGCTTTCGATAAACTTTTTTAACACGCTCCAGTCCTAAATCAATTTCCTGAAAATGTAAGTTTTCTTGATAATTCAGCCAGTCATCTAGGGTGTTTAGTCTTCCCAAAACTCACCCTCGATGGTGTTGTCTTTGTTGCGCTGTTGGGGTGGCGTGTTTTTGGTTTTATGAATAAAGCCAGCGCGATTTTTGCTAAATATCTTTTGTGCGTTCTTTTTCAAGATTTGATTAATAAAATAAGCCCTTGAAATGGGTACAAGTCCAAGCAGGCCAATAAAATCTGTAATAAAACCAGGTGTTAATAACAAAATACCTGAGACTAAGATGACCACGCCCTCAAGCATTTCAAAAGCAGGCGTTTGCCCATTCATAATTTTTTGCTGTACTTTTACAAGGGTAGAAAATCCTTGTTGCTTAAGTAGTGTTGAACCAATAAGCGCAGTAACAACAACCAATAATACGGTTGAAAAACCACCAATTGATTCACCCACTGATACTAAAACATAAATTTCAAGCAGTGTTATTACAACAAATAAAGGAAATAGCATTATGTTTTCTCGTTAATAAAAATTAAATCCCAAACGCCGTGCCCCAGTCTATGTCCTCGTCGTTCAAATTTGGTGATGGGTCGGTATTCAGGTCTTGGTGAATAGATAGGGTCGTTTTGTGTATTTTTAAAGTGTGGGTGATTTCCCAAGACTTCTATCATATGAGTGGCATAGTGTGCCCAGTCAGTTGCTATATGAACTTTTCCGCCATTTATTATTTTCTTTGATAATAAATCTAAAAACTCAGTTTGCACCAATCGACGTTTATGGTGCTTTTTCTTATGCCATGGGTCAGGAAAAAACAGCTGAAAATGATTAAAACTATCATTCTCTATATGGTTTGTTAATACCTTAACGGCGTCTTCTTTAATGATTTTAAGATTGCTTAATTGGTGTTTATGTGCTTCGTTAATTAATCTACCCACACCTGCTTCGTATACTTCAATACCTAGAAAATTCTTATCAGGTGTATTCATTGCCATCTTGAGTAAACTATCCCCATTGCCAAAACCCACCTCCAAAACAATTTTTTGTTGTTTGACAAACAAACGCTTTAAATCAATTTTGCCCTTAGGTAAATTTACCCCATAATCCGCCCAAAACTCAGTCAGTCCCATGTTTTGCCCCAATGTTAATCTGCCAGAGCGGCGTACAAAACTTTGGATTTTTCTTATTTGGTTTGTCAAAATATTGGTGCAAATATAGATAGTATTTAGTTGGGGTGTTTGCTAAGAAAATCGACATAACACACCCATTAAAAAACCTAAAAGAGTAAGTATTCTATAAAAGTTATCCGTGAAAATAAGTTTTATTTTACCGTTTAGCAGTTAAATAATATGTGGTATATTCGCAAGCTCTAAACCAAAAAAAAAAGCTTCCTACTTGCCGTTATTACAGCGGCTTTTTTTGCCTCTAAAATAAGTATGGACAAAATCGCTTATGGCAGGCTGAAGAGAGTTGAATAGACTGACCATCTTCTTTTGTGGTTAAGCCCTACCACCTTTCTTTAAGGTTGCACAGGTTCTTTTATCCAATTAACCAGAGTGTCCTGCTACATATAACCAATGCAGTCACAAAAGTTATAACATTGGCACCAAGTAGTTTTAACTAAATTCTTTGTGTTGAGCTTGATGAAATAGACCACAATCATTGACCTTTGTTATTCAAACTCAAACAAACACATCTAAATTTGCAAGAGATGGGGCGCGTCATAAGTTTACTCCAATGCATCGATTAATATAATGATTTAATGACATTGAGTCAATCAATTAATCAAAAAGTTGAGAATTTTGAACAAATTAATGCAATCAATCAATATTTAACACGGTCACTTCTTTATGCAGACAGGTCTTTAAAAATGCTAAAGGTTCAGATGCTACAAGAACAACTAATGGCAAATTAAAGTATTTTTGCCTTTATCGTTTCGTATTTACTCTGCTTAAACTATTAGTGGTTGTATATTTGATGCAAAATTGTGATTATCAGTAGAGCTATTAAGAGTAATCAACATCAGTAGCAGGCTAAGTTTCTTCATAATTGATAATCTATAATAAGTGGTGCGTGGTCTGAAAAACGCCTATCTTTATAAATACTGACACTTTCAATTGTGCCTTTCAGATTAGCACTAAGGATTTGATAATCAATCCGCCAGCCTGTGTTATTTTCCCAAGCTTGCCCACGGTTTGACCACCAAGTGTATTGGTGTGGTTTTTGGTTGGCCTCTCTAAAAGCATCAATAAGACCAGCCTCATTAAATAATTCATCCATCCAAGCGCGCTCTTCTGGTAGACAGCCTGAGCGATTTTTGTTGCCAGTGAAGTTTTTAATATCAATCTTTTTATGCACGATATTAATATCACCACAAATGATATATTGGCGACCATCTTGCTGTAATTTTTTTAAATAAGGCATAAAACGCTCAGTCATAAATGCCATTTTGTAGTCTTGGCGTTCTTGCTTAGAAGAGCCTGACGGGATGTAAATTGAGATCACGCTTAGATTGTCAAAATCAGCCTGAATAAAGCGCCCTTCAAAATCAATGTCTTCCCATGGGCTAAAAATAACTTGGTCAGGTTCAGTCTTGCAATACAAACCTGTACCGCTATAACCTTTTTTTTGTGCGGGCTGATAGAAAGTATGCATGCCTTTTGGATAAAATTTGCCATCTAGTTGATCTTCTTGTGCTTTGATTTCTTGCACACAAACCACGTCTGCATTTTGGGTTTTTAGCCAATCAAAAAAACCTTTTCGTTCAGCCGCACGAATTCCGTTGACATTAGCCGTTATAATTCTTTTCATCAAAATAATTTTATAGGAAAATCCATGGAACAGTACCAAAAAGACTTTGTAGATTTTATGTTGGGCAGTGGCGCGCTCAAATTTGGTGAATTTACCTTAAAATCTGGCCGTGTTAGTCCTTATTTTTTTAATGCTGGGGCGTTTAATACTGGGCAGCACCTTTCTCAACTGGGCAAATTCTACGCGACAGCAATTGAAAATAGCAGACTAGATTTTGATGTTTTGTTTGGTCCAGCTTACAAAGGCATTCCACTAGCAACCGCAACTGCCATGGCGCTTAATGATGGATTTAGTAAAAATGTGCCTTATAGTTTTAATCGCAAAGAAGCCAAAACGCATGGCGAAGGTGGGGATATTGTTGGTCATCCACTTGAGGGTAATATTTTGATCATTGATGATGTCATCACAGCAGGTACCGCTATTCGTGAGGCGATAGATATTATTAAGGCAAATGGCGCAACTGCTAAGGGTGTGATTGTAGCGGTTGACCGTCAGGAAAAAGGCAAAGGCGAGCAGTCTGCTATTCAGGAAATTGAGCAGAATTTCGGGCTTTCGGTTTTAAGTATTATTAATTTATCGCATTTGGTTGATTATTTAAAGCAGGGTAATGATCATGCGTTAATTGAGCGTATTGAGGTATATCGAGATTGTTATGGTGTTTAGGGGCTAAAACCAACTGTTGCTGACTTGATTGGATTTAATAATTTGAGTATTACCTCATTCGTTGCCTGTGCGGTTTTGTGTTTAATGGGTAGCGCAAGATAGAGTCTTCTTTTGCGTTCAGCAAGGGTAGCCAAAGCCACCCTTGTGTCCTTTGCCGATAGCCAAATTAACCTCCCAATCACCAAGTCGAGTGCGAGCATTAACAATACTGGGATACTCATCAATATCAATGCGATTAGGAATTCTACCTTGGTAATCATTTTTGCCGTAACGTTTGCGATATTTTTTGTGTTGATGGTGTAGGTATTTGCAAGGTATAACTGCGAGTAAAATAACAACTCAAACCTATACACAATATAGTCTGTAGGCTTAATTGGGTCTATATAGTAAAGAAACTAACAATTAAAGGAGTAATTTATAATAGCAGTTTTAATATTTGGTAATGATGATGACGTAGGGGCTTGATGACTATCATAGGTATTTTACTTAATGGTTTAATGTATCTTATCATCACTATTGTATATGGTGGTGTTGCTTTGTTCATAGTGCATCAGTTACTATTGAAATAGTTTAGTTGTGGTTTGTGTTTAATCAGTAATTGGTTACAATCGAATCTCAATTTTAAAATGTAAATCGTTGTCTATCTGAATGGTGGACAATTATGTATATTTTTTTCATGTTTCACTCTTTTTTCTTGTCAGGTTAAAAGAGTAGCTAATATACCTTTTGACCGACTAACGAATGCTACACTTATGATGTGAATTCAAGAACCATAACAAACGTCATTAAAGTTATTCTGATGGCACTAACAACGACAACGTCGCGATGTGTGACTAGTAATGCATGTTGTGCGTGAGATAATAAGAATAATGGTGGAGGGATAGGGATTTGAACCCTAGAAGGGTATTAACCCTTGCCGGTTTTCAAGACCGGTGCATTCAGCCGCTCTGCCATCCCTCCAATGTCAGAGTATGATACAGTTTGTTCAGGTAATAGTAAATAGGGTTTTTTGTTATAATTTAGTTTTGAAAGTTGAATAATTTTAAGTATAATTCATTTCTTTTAGATTTTTTGATAGGTGAGTTATGGCAAAGGTATGTGTGGTTACGGGTAAGCGGCCAATGAGTGGTAACAATGTATCTCATGCGAACAATAGAACGCGTCGTCGCTTTTATCCAAATCTGCACACGCACCGTTTTTGGGTGGAAAGCGAAAATCGTTTTGTTAAGTTAAAGTTATCAGCAAAGGGATTGCGCATTATTGACAAAAAAGGTATTGATATTGTGTTGGCAGAAATCCGTACACGTGGCGAGAAGGTTTAGGAGCAGGTTATGAGAGAGAAAATTAAATTAGTATCATCCGCTAAAACAGGTCATTTTTATACAACAACTAAGAACAAGCGCCTTCACCCAGAAAAGGTAGAAGTTAAAAAGTTTGATCCAGTTGTTAGAAAACACGTGATGTATAAAGAAGTTAAAATTAAGTAAAAATGGCATTGGACACTGTAACTCTTTATCAGTGAATAATATTTATTGTTAATTTATTTGTTAAAGAAGTATATGGTTTAGAGATTAGTGAGATAAATGGGTTAAATCCAACAACTGAAGAGTTAGCTAAAGATTTGAATTTTTTATCTGGTGCGATAGAAGACATTTCTAAAGATGATTATTCTGATATCAATATGGCTTTAAATGCTTCCCAATGTGTAATATTTATGGAAGGAATTGCAAACAGTGTTCTTAAAGAAAACCAGCATAGTAACTGTATTTATCAATAAAAAAGCCGCTTTTAAAAGCGGCTTTTTTGTCGTTTAGTGGTTTTGTTATTCCTCCAAAATAGCATCCAACGCAATACGCCCAATGGTATTTTGATATTCAGATATTTGATTAAAATTAAGATATTGGTAAATATCATTTGACATTAGTTCTATGGTTTGCATTGCTGATTGATATTCAGCCACTGTTGGAATCCGTCCGAGTTTTGCAGCAATGGCCGCGACTTCGGCGGAGGACAAATATACATCAGCATTGTCGCCTAAGCGATTAGGAAAGTTGCGTGTTGATGTGGATACAACTGTAGTGTTATCCTTGACTCGTGCTTGGTTGCCCATACATAAAGAACAACCAGGGATTTCAGTGTGTTTGGTTAGTTTGTTAAATATATTGTATACACCTTCTATTTTAAGTTGCGCTTCGTCCATTCGGGTGGGTGGTGCAATCCACAATTCAGTTGTTAGTTTTGACTTGTCCTTTAATAATTGTGCAGCCACTCTAAAATGACCAATATTGGCCATGCAAGAACCAATAAAAACCTCATCAATTTTGGTATTGGCTACTTCTGAGAGTAATTTGACATCATCTGGGTCATTCGGGCATGCCAAAATTGGCTCTTTAATGTCATCAAGGTTAATTTCAATTATTGTGGCATATTCACAATTTTCATCTGCTATTAGTAATTCAGGTGTGTCCAACCATTTTTGCATGGCTTGGATTCGTCTGGCGATGGTTTTTTTATCCTCATAACCCTTGTTAATCATCGAAGATAATAAAGCAATATTAGAGTTTAGATATTCTATCACAGGCGCTTTATTTAACTTAATTGTACAACCATTGGCAGAACGCTCGGCTGAAGCATCAGCCAGTTCGAATGCTTGCTCTACTTTTAAATCACTCAGCCCTTCAATTTCTAAAATACGACCTGAAAAGATGTTTTTCTTAGTAGATTTTTCAACTGTTAATAAGCCCTTTTGTATGGCTATGTATGGAATTGCATTGACTAAATCTCTTAAAGTAATGCCTAGTTGCATTGTGCCAGTAAAGCGCACCAAAACAGATTCAGGCATGTTTAATGGCAATACGCCAAGTGAAGCGCCAAAAGCAACCAATCCAGATCCAGCTGGGAAACTAATGCCAATAGGAAATCGTGTATGGGAATCGCCACCTGTGCCTACTGTATCAGGTAGTAGCATACGATTAAGCCATGAATGGATAATACCATCACCCGGTTTGAGTGACACGCCACCACGTGAGTGCATAAAATCAGGTAATGAGTGTTGCAGTTCTAAATCAACAGGTTTGGGATAAGCGGCTGTATGGCAAAAGCTTTGCATGACTAAATCAGCTGAAAACCCAAGACAGGCTAATTCTTTTAATTCATCACGCGTCATTGCCCCTGTGGTGTCTTGTGAACCTACGCTAGACATGCGCGGCTCACAATAAGTACCTGGACGAATACCGTCTACACCGCAAGCTTTGCCGACAATTTTTTGTGCCAATGTGTAGCCAGCATTACTCTGTCTAACGTTTTGTCCTTCTGGACTGCTGTGTGGCGCTTGTGGGCGCAAGAAAGTAGTTGAGATAGGTAAGCCAAGGTCTTGGCGAATTTTATCGGTTAAACCCCTGCCAATAATAAGTGGAATCCGCCCTCCTGCACGCACTTCATCAGATAGAGTGGTTGGCGAGAGTTTAAAAGTTGAAATGGTTTCACCATTGCTATTGGTAATTTTCCCTTCAAATGGATAAATTGTGATTTCATCACCCATTTGCATTTTGGTAACGTCACATTCAATTGGCAGAGCGCCAGAATCTTGAGCAGTATTAAAAAATATCGGTGCGATTTTGCCACCCAGTACGATACCACCACTGCGCTTATTAGGTACGTAATCAATATCGTGACCTATGTGCCAAAGCACTGAGTTAATGGCAGATTTACGTGAAGAACCTGTGCCAACAATATCACCCACAAAGACTAATGGCAGTCCTTTATTCTTGAGTTTCTTAATCATGTCAAGTGGTTTGTTCATTTTCTTAATCAACATAGATTGTGCGTGTAAAGGAATATCTGGGCGTGACCAAGCTTGTGTTGCAGGTGATAAATCATCTGTATTAACTTCGCCTTCAACACGAAAAACGCTTAATTTAATTTTGTCAGGCAGGGGTGTTCTTTTGTTAAACCATTGTGCATTTGTCCAGCTATCTACAACACTCTTGGCATAAGGGTTGATTTTAGATTTATCAACAATGGCTTGATATGCCTCATAAATCAATAAGGTATTTGCCAGTGCCCTTTGCGCATTTTCTCTTGTGGTATCAATATCTAGTAGTTCAATTAGGGGTTTAATGTTATAGCCACCCATCATAGTGCCTAAAAGAAAAGTAGCGTGCGCTTGAGAAATGCTAGGACAAACCTGATTACCCTTAGCAACACTGCTTAAAAAGCTGGCCTTTACATAGGATGCTTCGTCAACACCAGGCGGTATTTGATGGGTTAATAAATCAAGATAGAAGGACGCATCATCGTCTTTAATTAAATGCTCAACGACTGATTTGGTTTGTTGTGCATTTAAGACAAGTGGTGGTAAATTGCCTTGTTGACGTTCATTAACATGTTGAAGGTAGGTTGATCTCATCTGGTTCCTTGTACAAAATAATAAAGTGTATAATTTTATCATTTTATTTCTGTCTCTTTTTTTTGTATTATAATCTTATGAAATTAACCGAACTGAGCGCCATATCCCCTATTGATGGACGTTATTTTGATAAAACCAAAGTGTTGAGCGCCATCTTTAGTGAGTTTGGCTTAATTAAATATCGCGTTCTAATTGAGATTAAGTGGCTACAAGCCATGGCAGATAACGCTGGCATAACAGAAGTACCGACTTTTAGCCAAGCAGCAGTTAAGTTTTTAGATGATATTATTGCTAATTTTTCATTGATTGACGCTCAAGCAGTTAAGACAATTGAGCGTACAACCAATCATGATGTTAAAGCGGTTGAATATTTTTTAAAAGATAAAATCAAAGGCAATAGCGAGCTTGAAGCCGTTAGTGAATTTTTTCATTTTGCTTGTACATCTGAGGATATTAACAACCTATCACACGCGCTTATGTTGTTAGAAGGGCGTAATGTCATACTGACTAAGATGCGCGAGTTATTATCACTCATTGCTAAATTAGCACAAGACAACGCCTCAGTTTCAATACTGTCTCGTACTCATGGGCAAACCGCTTCTCCAAGTACTGTAGGTAAAGAGATGGCTAACTTTGCTTATCGTTTAAAAAGACAAATCAAACAACTAGAAAGTGTAAAAATTATGGGTAAATTTAATGGTGCTGTGGGTAATTTTAATGCACATATTTGCGCTTATCCCGATTTAGACTGGCAACAGATTTCTCAGGATTTTATTGAAAATTTGGGTGTTAATTACGCCATGTACACCACGCAAATTGAGCCTCATGATTATATTGCGGAGTATTTCCATTCAATTAATCGTTTTAATACTATTTTGATTGATTTTTGTCGTGATGTTTGGGGCTATGTTTCACTGGGTTATTTCAAGCAAAAAACCATTGCTGGAGAGGTGGGCTCATCTACCATGCCACATAAAGTTAACCCGATTGATTTTGAAAATGGCGAAGGTAATTTAGGCATTGCCAATGCAATCAATACGCATTTAGCAGATAAACTGGCAATTTCACGTTGGCAGAGGGATTTGTCTGATTCGACTGTGCTTAGAAATCTAGGTGTGAGCTGTGCACATTGTTTGGTGGCGTATGCATCCATTGTTAAAGGTATTAGTAAGTTGCAAACTAATGAGGTAAAACTAACTCAGGATTTAGACAATTCATGGGAAGTATTGGCCGAGCCAATCCAAACAGTGATGCGTCGCTATGGTATTGACAATCCATATGAGAAACTCAAAGATCTCACCCGTGGTCAAACGATTAATGCACAAGTGTTAGCAGAGTTTGTCAAAGATCTTGACATGCCAAATGAAGTAAAAACAGCCTTGTCTGAACTAACACCTATGACTTATACGGGGGATGCACAAAAACTAGCAAATGCAATCAAAAAACTGATATAATTTCGCGTCTTATACCTTTTTGGTGATGAGTAATTAATAATATAAAAGGAGCAAAAAACCCATGGTTAAAATTAGACTAGCCCGAGGTGGAGCCAAGAAAAAACCTTTTTATTCAATTGTGGCAACAGACTCTAGAAAGCGTAGAGACAGTGGTTACATTGAGCGACTTGGATATTTTAACCCAGTTGCTCGTGGACAAGAAGTTAGGCTGACCATCGATGAAGATAGATTGACGTACTGGACGTCAAAAGGCGCACAAATCTCTGACCGTGTTAAGCAACTTGTTAAGGAATTCAAAGATCCATCAATTCGTGAAAAGCGTGTTGCTACTCAACAAGCAAAAACAACCTTGATTACAGCTAGATTAGTAGCGGAAGCCAAAGCAAAAGCAGACGAAGAGGCGAAAGCTGAGGTTGAGGAAAAAGCAGTAGCGCAGGCGCAAGCTAAAGCAGAAGAAGAAAAGGCGGCTAAAGTAGCAGAAACTACTGAGCAAGAAGCGTCATCAACAAAAGAGGAAAAGACTGCTGAGTAATTTAGCACTTTCTACATCTAACAACAAAAGGCTATTAATTGGACAGATTAATGGTCTTTTTGGTGTTAATGGATGGGTGAAAATTTTCTCCCATGCCCATCCAAGGAAAAATATCTTATCTTATCAGCCGTGGCATATCAATGTTGACGGACACTGGCAAACCTTAGAGATTGTTCAAGGTCGCGTACAGGCCAAAACCATTGTGGCACAAGTCAAAGATGTTTTTGATAAGGAGCAGGCTAGAGTTTATATAGGTACTGATTTGTATATCGAAAAATCACAATTACCACAACTTAAGGCAAGTCAGTATTATTGGGACGATTTAATTGGTTTAGAGGTGGTTAATAAGGCACAAATTGTGCTCGGCAAAGTATCTAATTTAGTTGACACTGGTTCGAATAATGTACTTGTGGTTAATGGCAAGAAAGAGCATTGGGTGCCTTATATATCGCCATTTTTAATCAAAGTAGATATGGATAATCAAACCATTTTGGTTGATTGGGATGAGAATTTCTAAATAGATTAGTGTAATCAGAAAGGGCTTAAAAAAATTAAATAAGAAACTGAACTGAGCCTGATTTTAAAGAGTAGTTGGCGCCTATAACTTCTAGTTTATTATTTTCGATAGCCTCTTTAATGATTGGTGATTGGCTTTGTAATTGTTTGACAGAATTAATGATATTAACCTCAATAGCCTTGTTTATTAATTCATGATTTGGCAAATTTAGGCTGATTAAGGGCAAAATTGATGGTTTTATCCTATTAGTAATAGAATGAAGACTGCCTGATAAATGTGTTTTATTGATGCATTCATCAATAGTAGCACTAATAGCACCGCAGTTAGAGTGCCCTAATACCACAATCAAGGAAGTCTTAAATTTCGAGATTGCAAACTCAACACTGCCCATTTGTGATGGAGCGACTATATTTCCTGCAATGCGAATAATAAACAAGTCACCAAAACTCTGATCAAAGATAGTCTCAATTGGCACTCTCGAATCAGAACAACCTAGTACAATCGCAAAAGGCGCCTGATCTTGTATGTTCTTTGCATATCTATGTGGATGGAATTTATAATGCAATGCAGTAGTGCCATCAACAAAGCGTTGATTGCCATCAACCAGTCTTTTTTTTGCTTGTGTTGAATTTAAATGTTTCATGTTGTTAAGAACGGCTTATTGTTGTGGTAGATAATTAAAGACACTAAAACTATTTTAAAAGATAATACTCATCATTGACATCATGACAATGATAAACAGTACCGTCATAAAACCACCTGCTTTGATAAAATCTGCTACCTTATAACCACCAGGACCCATAATTAAAGCGTTCACTTGATGGGTGGGAATTAAAAATGAATTTGAAGTTGCAATGGCGACTGCCAATGCATAAACTGCAGGATCTTCTCCTACTTGGATAGCAATATTAACAGCAATAGGCACTAAGAGAATGGTTGCGCCCACATTAGACATTACCAAAGTAAAGAAAGTTGCTAATATCACAATTGAGGTTAGTATCACCCAAGGCGCCATATCGCCAACCACTTTAACCGTTTCTTGTGCAATCCATAAAGCAGTGCCAGTTTTTGAGACTGCCATGCCTAGTGGAATAAGACTTGCTAACAAAAATACTGTTTTCCAAGAAACCGCACGATAAGCTTCTTCTATTTTAATAACGCCAGACAAAATCATACCCAAAGCGCCAGTCATAAGTGCAATGGAGAGTTTAATATTGGTAAATAATACTAGGAAAAGTGCAATCGCAAAGAAAATACTTGCCCATTTTATTTTTTCAGGTCGGTGTTCTTCTTGCCTTGGATATTCAGAAGTAATAACAATAAAATCGGTGTTTGATTGCAGCCTATCTAAGTCAACCCAACGCGTATGGACAATTAGTGTATCGCCTGATTGAAAAGGCATATTACGAATGCCTTCGCCTTCTTGCATAGTTTCTCCGCCACGATGTAGCGCCACCATGGCAATGCCATAGGTTTTTCGCAACCATAAGTCTCTAGCGCTTTGGTTGATGAGTGAAGAATTAGGTGGAATAACGATTTCTGCCGTGCCACATTCTTGCGTGGAAAGTAAATTAGAGAACTTTTCAATAGTGCCTGACAACTCAAGATGAAAGCCTTTAACAAAGGCATCTAAATGTTCTTTTGTTGTTAATACGCCCAAGGTCATTTGTGACTTAATTGTCGTGCTACGCTCAACCGAGTGGTGTCCAATAAACGCCTCCCCTTCAATGGTTTGTATAGCGATAATTCTAATTTTAGCAGCCGTTTCAATATCATCAAGCGTCATACCAATTAAGTTAGAGTCTTTAGGGACATTAACCTCAAATAAATCATAATCTATATTGTAAACCTGGTGAAAGTGTTCAATGGCTGATATAGATTCTGATTGGTCTTTTTTGGTTATAGGTAAGACAAACTTTCCAGCAATAACAAAATACACAATACCCGTTATAACTAATGCAATACCTATTGGGGTTACAGAGAACAACCCCCAAGTATTCATTTGTTGTCCAACTTCTAATCCTTGATTAGTGGTTAAGATTAAATCATTTAGCAAGATTAAAGGGCTAGAACCCACCATGGTTATTGTGCCACCTAAAATTGCTGTAAATCCCATTGGCATTAATAGTCGTGACATCGGAATGCCTGAGCGTGATGAAATACGGCTCACAACAGGGATAAATAGTGCGGCTGCACCCACATTTTGCATAAAGGATGAGATAAATCCAACAGTAGAAGAAATAATTGGAATCACTCTTGGTTCAGAGGTACCACCTACTTTAAGAATAAAAGTAGCAACCTTGCTCATTAATCCTGTTTTATCTAAGCCCGCACCAATAATCATTACTGCAATAATTGACATAACTGCATTAGAAGAGAAACCATCAAACAGTCTTTGGTTATCAACCAAACCTTCTTCTAGGCCCATTAAAGTATAAATCCATGGCAAAGAGCTCAACCCTAAAATAATCATAATGGTAATGGCGGTTTCATCAACCTCTAGTACTTCAAAAGCAAACAAGTAAATTGTTAATACGAGAATACCCAACATCCAAGCAATAGGGGTGGTTGGTGCAATTGTTGAAAGCCACACAGCAAAAACGGCAAAAATAATGGCTGGAATATTTTTTTTATTGAACATGGCTTTATTAAGCGTAAAAAATAGTAGGCAAAATTATACCATAATTACAACATTATTAATCACAACTAACAGGCTTTACTGATTAAGAGAGACCCTTACACCATTATGAATCATCACAAAAACACCATCTTTCATCAACTTTAAAACTTTTTAAAAACACAATTATACCTGATAGGAGTGGGTTTACCCATCCTAGATGGCCGATTGGAATCGTTGGAGAAAATCCCAATTTAATAAAATCCGTCATTTTGTTAATCGCCCACAATGATACAAAAAACCTCTAAGGATATTTGTTTTTAAATTGGACGGTTCTTAGGTGGCGTTGACCACTTTCTTGCTAATTTTGACAAAGTGTTTAATGTAATTAATTTCTTTGTCTTGTTTGCGAAAAATTGCAAATAGTTTTTGGCTAAGCCCATTGGCGCTTATGCAGATCTTTTTAACAGGTATTTTTTTAATAAACTCACCTGCTAGCCATTCTGGCAATATGCAAATGCCACGCCCGAGCGCTGTCATTTGCAACATAAGCTCAATAGATTCGATTTCTTTAATATGTTTGGGTTTGATGTGCGCTGGGTTTAAAAATTGCGTCAAGATATCAAGCCGTTCTAATGGTACAGGAAAAGTTAGTAAAGTTTCATTAGCTAAGTCTTTTGGTGTAATTATTGTCTTATGTGCTAGTGAATGTTCATTGGCAACTAAAAGTACCAGATTATATTGGGCGAGTGTCTCAATATGAATATTTGCTTTTTTCTCTATATCAGGTGTAATTAAAATATCAATATGGTAATTGAGCAGCCCCTCGTGCCCAGAAAATTGAAATTTGTTGATGATTTCTACTTCAACATCAGGCATTTTTTGCAAAAATACACCAATGATTTTTATTAGCCACTCATAGCAAGGGTAACACTCAACTCCTATGCGCAAAATACCTTGACGACCTTGCGCATAAGCTTTTAGAGTTTTCTCGGTTTGTTTTAAGATAGGCAATAATTGTTGTGCAGTTTGTAATAGTAGCTCACCTGCTTTTGTGAGGCGTAAATTTCTACCTTCCCGCTCCCAAAGTGTAATGCCTAGTTTTTTCTCTAAATAACGAATTTGGTGGGATAAGGCAGATTGACTCAAATATAACACAGACGCCGCGCGCGTTAGAGTTCTATTTTCATGTAATGCTTGGATAATTTTCAAATGTTTAAGTGTTATCATATGAATATAATTCATTATTAAGTTAAAAATAATCATTTTACTTCATATTATAGTTCTTATAAAATAACTGACTTTAATCAATAAAGGTCTTAATTATGGTTACAACACACAATCTAGGTTTCCCACGCATTGGCAAGCATCGAGAGTTAAAATTTGCATTAGAAAAATACTGGTCAAACACTATTTCTCAAGATGAATTATTACAAACAGCTAGTATATTGCGCAAACAACACTGGCAGAATCAAAACAAATTAGATTGGGTGCCAGTGGGTGATTTTTCTTTTTATGATCAGGTTTTGGACATGAGTTTTTTATTGGGCAATGTACCAAAACGTGCCGAAAATTTATCAGACAATGAGATAGATAACTATTTTCGAGTAGCGCGTGGGCGAGCCTTTGTTAATGAATCTAATCGCACTTGCATTCAAGCGAGTGAGATGACTAAATGGTTTGATACTAATTACCACTACATTGTGCCAGAATTTAGTCAAGAGACAAATTTTACACTCCAAGCACAACGCCTGATTACACAAATTAGACAAGCGCAAGAACAAGGTGTGAAGGTTAAGCCTGTTATTATTGGTCCAGTTACTTATTTATGGCTAGGTAAGTCCAAAGATAAAACCAACAAACTGGATTTATTAGATTCATTGGTTAAAGTATATGTGCAGTTATTTGATGAATTGACAAAGCTAGGCATAGAGTGGGTGCAAGTTGATGAACCTATTTTAGTCACAGAATTAGAGCTAGATTGGCAAGTAGCGTTTAAGAAGACTTACGATACATTAGCAAATAAATCAATTAAATTGTTACTTGCTAGTTATTTTGGCACTTTACAGGATAATTTAAGCCTTGCTTGTGGTTTGCCCATTGACGGGTTACACATTGATGCAATTAATGCAAAATATGAAGTTCAATTAGTGATTGATAGCCTGCCAGATGATAAGGTTTTATCCTTAGGCGTGGTGAATGGTCGTAATATTTGGAAAACAGATTTAAGTGCAACTTTGTTGTGGTTGGAGTCCATTCACCAACAATTACAAGATAGATTGTGGCTAGCCCCATCTTGCTCATTATTGCATGTGCCTGTGGATTTAGACAGCGAGCAAGAACTGGACAGCGACATCAAATTATGGCTTGGGTTTGCTGTACAAAAATTAGAAGAATTAAGCCTATTAGCACAAGCACTTAATCAAGGACAAGCGAGTATAACTAAAGAAATAGCGAGTAATATTAATGCCATAAATGGTAGAAAATATTCACCACTTGTGCATAATGACAAAGTTAAAGAACGCATTGCTAAAGTGAAGGATGGACTAGGCAATCGTCAGTCTAATTATAAGGATAGAGCAAAATTACAAAGTGAAAAATTTAACCTACCTTTATACCCAACCACGACCATTGGCTCGTTTCCACAAACGCTAGAGATTAGACAAGCCAGACGCGATTATAAATTGGGTAAATTGTCAGTAGAGAAATATACGCAATTGATGCGCTCTGAAATTAGGAATTGTGTGCAAGTGCAAGAAGACTTAGGTTTAGATGTTTTGGTGCATGGCGAGCCTGAGCGTAACGACATGGTGGAATATTTCGGGCAACAACTAAGTGGCTACGCATTTAGCCAATTTGGTTGGGTGCAATCTTATGGCTCTCGTTGTGTCAAACCGCCGATTATTTTTGGCGATATTTCTCGTCCAAAATCCATGACACTAGATTGGATAACCTACGCTCAGTCACTCACTAATAAGCCTATGAAAGGTATGCTTACAGGTCCTGTTACGATGTTGAATTGGTCGTTTGTGCGTGATGATCAGCCAAGAGCAGCAACATGTTTGCAGTTATCTTTGGCTATTAGAGATGAGGTGTTAGACCTTGAAAAATCTAATATAAATATTATCCAGATTGATGAGGCGGCATTAAGAGAAGGCTTACCACTACGAAAATCTCAGTGGCAGACTTATCTTGATTGGGCAATTAAGGCTTATCGAATTAGTGCTAATGGCGTGAGTAATGAAACCCAAATTCACACACATATGTGCTATTCAGAATTTAATGATATTATTGGGTCAATAGCGCAGATGGACGCTGATGTTATCACCATTGAAACCTCTCGCTCGGACATGGAGTTATTAGATATATTTGATGAGTTTGATTATCCTAATGAAATAGGCCCAGGTGTTTATGACATTCACTCCCCTAATATCCCTTCGGTTGATTCTATGGTTGAGCTTATGCAAAAAGCGGAAAAACGCATTCCTGCTAGAAGGTTATGGGTCAATCCTGATTGTGGCTTAAAAACTAGGCATTGGGATGAGGTAAATCTTGCATTGACTAATATGGTGCTGGCCAGCCAACAACTTCGAAAGAATTGATTTATAAATTGGAATACAAAGCTTTAATAAAGTAAAGTCCTTGGGGTGGAGCAGTGGGACCAGCTTGCTTGCGTTGCTTGCTATCCAGCACCTCTTTGACCCATTCAATGGGTTTTTCACCTTTGCCCACTTTGAGCAACGTGCCAACAATATTGCGTACCATATGGTGTAAAAAAGCGTTGGCCTTTATGTCTAGTAAAATATTGTTATCACACTTGGTTAATTTTATAAATTCAATGGTTTTAATAGGAGATTTTGCTTGGCACAAACTACCTCGGAAGGCTGAAAAATCATGTTCACCAGTTAAATATTTGCTGGCTTTATCCATTGCCATTATGTCCAATTTTCTTGGCTCCCATAATGAATGTGCTGTTATGATGGCGCAGCGAACTTTTGTATTGTGTATTTTGTAGTTATATTGTCTAGCAATGGCACTAAATCGTGCGTGGAAATTATCATCAACGTGCTTTGCCCAAGTAAAACTAACATCGCTTGGCAGATTAACATTGCCACCAAGTAGCCAAGCCTTATCTTCGCGCTCGATGTTGGTTTTAAAGTGAATAACTTGGCAGGTAGCATGTACACCAGCATCGGTTCTGCCAGCACAAAACACCCTAACAGGATGATTAGCAACACTTGATAGGGCTTGTTCAACCACTTGCTGTATAGTGCGAATGTTAGGTTTCTGGCACTGCCAACCATGGAAGTTTGTGCCCAAGTACTCAATACCTAATGCTATTTTCATGACTAAACTTTAGTTTAAAATTAAACTAACTATTTTAACCATTTAAATGAGTTTGCATGAAAAATGAACGAACAGGGTTGAGTAGAATTATTAATGCTTTTGGTTTTTCTATGAAGGGTTTAAAGTTTTGCTATCAATCTGAAGTAGCTTTTAAGCAGGAGTTATGGTTAAGTGTTGTGTTAATTCCTTTGGCATTTTTGTTAGGGGAATCATCCGTTGATAAAGCATTATTAATCATGCCTATATTTTTGGTTTTAATTGTTGAAGTTTTAAACTCAGCCATTGAATCAGTGATTGATAGAATTGGCGACGAATACCACGTATTGTCGGGTGCTGCAAAGGATATGGGCTCTGCAGCGGTGTGGTTGTCATTAATGCTACTTGTTATATTATGGCTAATTATTCTAATTTAACAAATTATTTAAATGATGATATTGAGTGCTTTGTTTTTGATTCAATATCCAGCACCAACGACTACCTGGCTCAGTTAGTCTTTTGCACAAAAACCCAAGTTTGCATTACTTCCGAACAAACCTGTGGTAAGGGTCAATACAATAGAAAATGGCTGAGCCAAAAAGACACAAGTATTATTTTATCAATACGCTATGTGTTTCCTAGTAATACTTCATTGAGCGGGTTAAGCTTGGTGGTTGGTATTGCATTGATTGATGTGTTAGAAAAATATGGCATTCTTGGTTTGAAACTCAAATGGCCAAATGATGTTTATTTTGGAGATAGAAAATTAGCAGGTATTTTGATTGAGAATTCACTACAGGGTGATTATCAATCAGTCATTATTGGTCTAGGGTTGAATGTTAATTTTAATCAAAATTTTCAGTGCAAAACACCTTGGATAGATTTAAAACAAATAACTTCAACGCCGATTGATAAGCTCAATTTGAGTAAAAATTTAATTAACAAAATTTTAGAATATTTTGATATTTTTGAATTAAATGGCTTTGATAAGTTTTATGCTAAGTGGGCGAAAGTAGATTATTTATTAGGTAAACAGGTTAAGCATACAAACAAGGCGCAGTTGTTTAGTGGCATTTGCATTGGGGTTAATCACCAAGGTGTTTTGTTGGTTGAAACTCAATATGGTATTAAACCAATTTATTCGTCTGAGTTTTTACATCTTTGTTAATGTTAATTGGTGCAGTATTTACCTTTGTATCTATCATAGATACATTGCCACTATTAGTGATAACAATCTTTTCACCTGCCTCAATATTGCATTTAATATTGCCATTAACATTAACAACTTTAGAAAAAATATCAGCGTTAATTTTGGCTGATTTTTCAATTGTGACAGAGTTATTTTTAAGGGTTATTGTGCCTTCAATTTTTCCAAATACGCTCATATCATTATTGCCAGAAACATCACCCTTAATATGACACTCTTTAGATATGATTGTCTTAGACTGGGTTTTTTGCTCAGCACTAACAACTGCTCTTTGTGTGTCAACACTTGTTTGTTTTTGGTTATTGCTTGGTTCAGATTTCCTAGTGTTAAACATAATAATTAGTTAACTGTTAAAATCATTAATTATTATCAATATTATCATTATGTCTAGTAACGCTCTAAGTATACAAAACATCAGCAAATCTTACTCAGGCAGGGATGTGGTTAATGATGTTTCATTTTTTGTACAAGGTGGTGAAGTTGTTGGATTGTTAGGTCCAAACGGCGCAGGAAAAACCACTTGTTTTTATGTTGTTTGTGGTTTGGTTAAGGCAAATTCAGGCAAAGTATATTTGAACAACAAAAGAATTGACCACTTATCTATGCACAAGCGTGCTAATTTGGGGCTTGGTTATTTACCGCAAGAGCCTTCTATTTTTCGCAAGCTTTCAGTGGAAAACAATATTATGGCGGTGTTGGAGTTAAACTCTAGTCTTAATAAAAAGCAAAGAGTTTATCGGTTAGAAGAGTTGTTGGCAGAATTTAGTATTGAACATATTCGCCATATTAATGGTATTAGCTTATCTGGTGGTGAAAGAAGAAGAGTAGAAATTGCTAGAGCACTGGCAATGAATCCAAAATTTGTATTACTTGATGAGCCCTTTGCAGGGGTTGATCCAATTTCTGTTGGGGATATTCAAAGAATTATTTACCACTTAAAAGATAAAGATATTGGTGTTTTAATTACCGATCATAATTATCGTGAAATGCTAGATACTTGTGATCGCTCCTATGTGCTACATAATGGCGCTATTATTGCACAGGGCAATAAAGAGCAAATTCTTTACAATGGAAAAGTTCGTGAGGTTTATTTAGGCGAGTATGACTAGCTCTATTTCTACAATGCACAACCATCAGAATCAACAAGCCGCCCAATTTGGCTTTATTACGTTAGGCATAGAAAGCTCTTGTGATGAGACAGGTATTGGCCTGTACCACTCTGAACTTGGTCTTATTGGGCATCAATTATTTTCATCCGTTAAAATTCATGCTGAGTATGGTGGCGTGGTCCCTGAACTAGCATCACGTGATCATATTCAAAGAGTGTTGCCTTTAATTAAAGCAGTTTTAATAGATGCAAAATTTACTCTGCAAAATTTAAGTGGCATTGCTTATACGGCTGGACCTGGTTTGGCAGGTGCGCTTTTGGTAGGAGGTGCGGTGGCTAAATCTTTGGCTTGGAGTTTAGATATTCCGTCTTTAGCTATACACCATATGGAGGGGCATTTATTAGCCCCTTTGCTGGAAGAGCATCAGCCCAAATTTCCCTTTGTGGCTTTGCTAGTTTCAGGTGGTCACACCATGCTGATTGATGTTAAAGCCATTGGTCAATACAAAATTTTGGGCGAGTCTTTAGATGATGCGGTGGGCGAGGCATTTGATAAAACAGCAAAGATTTTGGGTTTAGGCTATCCTGGCGGTCCTGCCTTGTCAATGCTTGCCAAGCAAGGCAAGCATGGTGCGTTTAAGTTTCCACGCCCTATGGTTAACCGCCCTGGGCTTGATTTTAGTTTTAGTGGTCTTAAAACGTTTGCACGCAATACTTTTGCCAAACATCCTAACAAAAAAGCAGACATTGCTAAAGCATTTGAAGTGGCTGCTACACAAACACTCATGATTAAATGCAGAAGGGCATTAGAACAAACTAAATACACAACGCTTGTAGTTGCAGGTGGTGTTAGTGCAAATTTATCTTTACGTAAAGAACTTAACCAAATGGGGAGGAAAGTAGGCGTAAATGTCTTTTACCCAAGGCAAGAGTTTTGCACTGACAATGGTGCGATGATAGCTTTAGTTGGGCATTTTCGCCTAAGTTGTGGGCAGCGTGACATCCATCATGAAATTAACATTAAGCCCAGATGGAATTTAGAGGAATTAAGCCAAATTGAGTAAACTAAGCAAATTATTTACCCGTGCATCAACAGGTCTTGATGCGCCATTGGTAACTATTGAAGTGCATATTTCAGGCGGTTTGCCAGGATTTTCTATCGTTGGCTTGCCTGAAGGTGCGGTGCGAGAAAGCAAAGACCGTGTGCGTAGTGCAATTATGATCTCAAAGTTCAAATTCCCCAAAGGACGAATTACCGTTAGCCTTGCTCCTGCAAATTTACCCAAAAGTGGTGGTAGATATGACTTGCCTATTGCTATTGGATTGTTGCTGGCTTCTGAACAAATCAAACCCAGTGTTAACATCAACTCATTTGAACTTTATGGCGAGCTAGGCTTAGATGGCTCACTTCGAGCAACTGAAGGATTGTTGCCAGCCATCATTGCAAGCAGTCAAGCTAAGCATTGCATTATCCTATCAAATCAAGATTCAAATCAATATGCGTTGGTTGACGAAGCTATCATTTATCCATGCACGCATTTACTTAAAGTATGTGAGTTTTTACAAGGCATTAGTGATGTTAATAAATTAACGCACAATTTAGTTGATAGTCAACCAATTTACAATAATAATTTTTCCCAAGTTAAGGGTCAACACCACGCCAAACGCGCACTTGAAATTGCCGCAAGTGGCGGACATAATTTGCTTTTAATCGGACCACCTGGTTCAGGCAAAACCATGTTGGCAGAGCGCCTACCCTCAATCATGCCACTATTATGCATCGATAAAGCCTTAGAGCGCGCTTCTATTTACTCAGTTGCCAACAAGCCCTTAGAGTTGACCCAACTAAAAACCCGCCCATTTCGTAGCCCGCACCACTCATCTTCAGCAGTTGCATTAGTCGGTGGTG
This sequence comes from Candidatus Ruthturnera sp. Tsphm01, assembly GCA_030142985.1. GTDB lineage: Bacteria > Pseudomonadota > Gammaproteobacteria > PS1 > Pseudothioglobaceae > Ruthia. The sequence continues at coordinate 1,488,754 of CP125320.1, forward strand.
GTTCAACTCCCAAGCCAGGTGAAATTTCACTAGCTCACGAAGGCGTACTATTTTTAGACGAATTACCCGAATTCCCTCGAGGCGTCCTAGAAGCCTTACGTCAACCCCTAGAAAATGGCAAAATTCACCTATCCCGCGCCGCCCAACAGACTACTTTCCCTGCAAACTTTCAACTTATCGGTGCAATGAACCCCTGCCCCTGTGGTTACTACGGTGATGGCACTGCCAAATGCCATTGCACTAGCGACCAAATTGATCGATATAAAAATAAAATATCAGGACCGTTATTAGACCGAATTGATATGGTGCTAAGTGTCCCACCCTTGCCTAAAGAAACCTTGCTTAATCAAAGTACAGAAGACGTAGAGACCAGTGAAACCATCAAGCAAAGAGTGATTAAGGCGCATAATATCCAATTAGAAAGGCAGGGTAAATCCAACGACAAACTCAGCCCTGATGAGATTGATAAACTCATTCTGCTTAATAAAGATAACAAACACTTATTAGAAATGGCAATTGATAAATTCCACCTCAGCGCCAGAGCCTACCACTGCATTCTCAAAGTCGCTAGAACCATTGCAGACTTGGGCAACTCAGACAGTGTCAATACCCAGCATCTTACTGAGGCGATTAGTTATCGGCGTGAGGTCTAAAATTACAATACAACTAAAGCATTAGCATTGGACAAATTTTCAAACGACAAGTTAGTATTAGACAGCGTAATACTAACATAACTCTCACCGATACCCATGCCATCAGAATCTATATGCACAATACTATCACTGCCTATATTTTCAATGCTAACAAAGTCAGCGATATTATTACCTGTTTGATAATCAACTAAATCTGAAAGGTCTAATTTATCGCCTTCACTTAAATTAAAGTCAGTAATAATGTCATGACCATCGTTATTACTGTTGTAATCAAAGGTATCACTTCCCAAACCACCACTAAGAATATCATCTCCTTGGTTGCCAGTTATCACATCATCGCCTGCCAAACCTCTAATAATATTATCAGCATCATCGCCCATCAGTTGATTATCATTAGCATCACCCGTTTGAATGACATCAATACTTAAGGTCTTGGAGCTTATTCTTGTCACAATATTGGCGTTAGCCGTAGCATCAGTGAGTTCATAGCCATCACTGATTTGATAATTAAACGCAATCTCACCACTAAAATTAGCCTTAGGGGTGAGTGTCCAAGTGCCGTTATTGTTATTTGTTAGCAAGGATTACACCAAGTTTAAATTTTCGCAGTTCTGAAAGTAAATTTACAATTGAAAGTGTTGAGAAATTTTGAAATTCATCGGCATAGAGAAAGAAAGGTTTTCTATCAACCTCAAATATATCAGTCCTTGAAAAAGCAGCAAGACCTATAGAGTGTAAAAGTATTGCACCCAGTAATGATGAAGCATCTTCTCCAATTATTCCTTTTGATAAATTAACCAATAATACTTTTTGATTATCAATAATATTTCTTAAGTCTAAATCAACTTCATAATCAATTAATACTCTCTTACATACTGGGTTAGATAAAAATGCTCCTACCTTGTTTTGTATGGGTGCAATAGCTGAAAGTTTAGTTGGATATGGATATTTAAAATATTCTTTGGTTCAAAAGTTTTTAACTTCTTCATTGGTGATATTGTTTAAACATTCTTCTTGATATTTTTTATCAATTAAAAGCCTGTTAATATCTCTTAAATCACATTTTTCTTGGTCTAATAGGGGTAAGCAATACATTCCGAAGAATATGAGCCATTTTGCTACCCCAAGCCTTCGCTTCGAAGAGTTTTTCAAAGATTTCCCATAGCAATATTATTATTCATGTTGCCTCCCGTTTGTTTTGTTGACTTCTAACAAGAGAATCTGCGAATGAATTTTGTTGGATTTTTAGTTGATTTATGCAAAGGTCTCCATTAATTCATAAATTTAGTTCTTAAATTATCATGTGAATATAATTCTTTAGTGTTTTTTGTCTCTAAAATAGATTTAGAAAATTTTTCTATTGTTGAAATGATAGCATCTGACATTGCATTGCCAAAACTATATTTTCTAACGCCAATTCCTTTTAATTCTTCAATGTCTGTGATATTATGCAAGGACATAATATTAAGTGGTAATGTAGTTCGACTTAATAAAGACTTTATGTCATTTTTCTCTGACATTAATGGCTTGAATTCACATCATAAGCGCAACACTCCTTTTTCTTGTCAGGTTAAAAGAGTAACTAATATACCTTCTGACCGACTAACGAGTGTTGCGCTTATGATGTGAATTCAAGGCAGATGATTTAATTGATTTTTTGGATAAAATAAAAACTGATTCTTCTTCGACGGAAAGCACCGTTTCAGGTTACAAAGTTAAAGTGAGCTATATATTTAGTCCCATACAATAATGTGATAAAATACAACAATTTAGCAACTTGTCCATCAAATAAATCATAAAGGTGTTTAAGGTAATACAACCCTGTAATCATTCTTGCTGGTATGGCTGGCGTACCTTGGTCTGAGAGAAACAACTTGCCTTAGTCTTGATCAAAGCTTTGCCAATCAATTAGCTTTGATAGAGCAACTAATTTGTGTTTAGTATCAATCATATCCTCAAGACGATTTTTAAACAAATCGTCTTGAGGTGTAAGGGTATTTTTAGGCTTCATTTTTGACAAAATATTTGCAAGGAATTGGGGTCTATTTTACCAAAAAGTTGCAATTTTGCCAATGAAAAATGGTGTTTTGTGTTGTTGTATCAATAGATTGTTGGTTATTTAGGTTGGACTATGTAATAACGAACGACCGCACTTTACTCTAGATGGTATTCCACCAATAGTAAAAGCGGCGTAATAAGGTAACTGTAAATAGTTAAACCTTGGAGGTATTACAATCTTTCTACTCTGCAGATAAATAACAACTACTTGACAACAAACCAATGGCTATTCCCCCTTACTTTTGGATGAAAAACGCACTATTTTCTATATTCCCTAAGTTGTACTGGGGTTAAATGCAGTGGTCTTAGATATTGGATTTATGATTTTTTAACTAATCTCTAACAATCAGGTAAAATAACCGAATTTATTTGGTTGGAAGTTTGTAGCAATTTATGTCAAAAAGTGATTACATTGAGTTAGAAGGTGTTGTTAAAGAAAAATTACCAAATACGACTTTTACGGTTGAGTTAGAAAATGGTCATCGTATTTTGGCGCATATTTCTGGCAAAATTCGCAAGCATTATATTCGCATTCTTCCAGGTGATAAAGTAACTGTTGAGATGACACCTTATGACTTAACCAAAGGAAGGATTACTTTTAGACACAAATAAAAAAATTGCCGATGTGGTGGAATTGGTAGACGCGCCGGATTCAAAATCCGGTTCCTTCGGGAGTGACGGTTCGATTCCGTCCATCGGTACCAAATTAATATAGACAAACTCATAATATGGAACAAACAAATTTTATATTTCAAGCACTTAATTTAACCTTATTTGGCATGGGGTTTGTATTTGTATTTTTATTTTTGTTGGTTGGTGTTACTAAATTAATGTCTATGATTATTCAAAAATTTAAAAGTAAAGCGCATAATCGGCAAGATGTTAACAACAATTTTGGACTTAAAGATGAAATAGATGAGGAGGCCAAGTTCGTCATTGAACAGGCAATCAAAATGCATAGGGGAGCATAAGATTATGTTAAATTTTTTTAAGAAATTAGCTAAAAAATCTGATAGCGCACAAGGCAAAAAGGTAGAAATTACTGAGCTTGTTTTTAGAGATGCACATCAATCCTTATTTGCAACACGTATGCGTATTGATGATATGTTGCCCATTGCAGACAAATTAGACAAAATTGGATATTGGTCAATGGAATCTTGGGGTGGGGCGACTTTTGATTCGTGTATTCGTTATTTAGGAGAAAACCCTTGGGATAGAATTCGTGAGATTAAAAAAGCAATGCCTAATACACCTCAGCAAATGCTGCTTAGAGGTCAAAATTTGTTAGGATATCGTCATTATAGTGATGACGTGGTGCGTAAATTTGTAGACCAAAGTGTTGAGAATGGCGTGAGTGTGTTTCGGATTTTTGATGCGATGAATGACATTCGCAATCTTAAAACTGCAACAGACCAAACCATTAAATTAGGCATGCATGCTCAAGGCACTATTTCTTATACAGTCAGCCCAGTACATAATACTCAAACTTGGCTAGATATGGCTAGAGAAATTGAAGATATGGGTGCACATTCTCTTTGTATTAAAGATATGGCAGGTTTATTACAGCCGTATGTGGCTTATGACTTGGTTAAAGCGTTAAAGGCAGTTATTGATATTCCTATTCAGTTACACGCTCATGCAACAACCGGATTGTCTACTGCTACCATTATTAAAGCTGTTGAAGCTGGCATTGATCGTGTTGATACTGCTATTGGCTCTATGAGTATGACTTATGGCCATAGTGCAACCAATTCTGTGGTTTCTATTTTAGAAAATAGTCCAAGAAAAACAGGGCTAGATTTGAAAAAACTAGAAGAAATTGATGCTTACTTTAGACCAGTACGTTGTAAGTATGCGCAGTTTGAAGGCTCGCTTAGAGGAGTAGATTCAAGAATTTTATTATCCCAAGTGCCAGGTGGTATGCTAACTAATATGGAAAGCCAACTACGTGAGCAAGGCGCACTTGATAAGATGGATGAAGTATTGGCTGAAATTCCACGTGTACGTAAGGAGCTAGGCTATATTCCACTGGTAACACCAACGTCTCAAATTGTAGGCACACAATCTGTACTTAATGTACTCACTGGTGAGCGCTATAAGACGATTACTAAAGAGTCTGCTGGTGTACTTAAAGGTGAATATGGTGCAACACCAGCACCTGTTGACCAAGTCTTGCAAGTTAAAGTTTTGGATGGTGGTGAGCCGATTACTTGCAGGCCTGCTGATAACATTGCACCAGAGATGCATATTCTTGAGCAAGAGTTTGATAAAATCGTTGCTGAGAAAGGCATTACTTTGAATAAAGACAAGATTGATGATTTGTTAACTTATGCATTATTCCCACAAGTAGGTATCTTATTTTTACAAAATAGAGATAATCCTGATTTCTTTGAGCCAGTACCACAGGTTGGTGATAATTTCCAAAAACCCAATAAAGAGGAAGAGACTTACACCATTTCATTTAAAGGTAATTCCTATACTGTCGACGTTTCAGCAGGGGGTGATATTACCTCAATGAAGGCCTCTTCTGATCAAGCAGAAGCACCAACTCTAGTAGAAAAAGAAATACTTAGTACAGCACCAACAACAGAAGGCGAGGCTATCGGTGCGCCATTATCAGGGACTATTTGGAAAGTAATGGTTGAGGTGAATCAAAAAATTAATCAAGGCGATGTTTTGCTTATTCTTGAAGCCATGAAAATGGAAACTGAAATTAAAGCCTCTAAAAGTGGTGTTGTAACTAGCATTGAGATTAAGGAAGGCGACATAGTTGACGTAGGCCAAACTTTATTAACATTCGCATAATTTGTAAATCTTAACATGGAACAATTAAACACACTTTGGATTAATACAGGTCTTTATCAAATGTCTTGGGGGCAAGGCTTAATGCTGTTGATTGGGATGCTGCTTCTGTATTTAGCAATTATTAAAAATTTTGAACCATTGTTATTACTGCCTATTGGTTTTGGTGCGATTTTGGCTAATATTCCAGGTGCTGGTATTGCTGAAGGTAATGGTATTTTGCATGTATTCTATGTGGTAGGTATTGAGTCTGGCGCATTCCCATTGATTATTTTTATGGGTGTGGGCGCATTGACGGACTTTGGTCCATTATTAGCCAACCCTAAAACATTACTACTTGGTGCAGCAGCACAATTTGGTATTTTTGCGACTTTATTAGGTGCTATTGGTTTAACAACGATAGGAGTTTTTGATTTTAGTCTGACTGATGCTGCTGCTATTGGTATTATTGGTGGTGCTGATGGACCAACCAGTATTTATGTTGCTTCAAAACTTGCACCTGATTTGTTGGGTGCAATTGCGGTTGCTTCTTATTCTTACATGGCGTTAGTGCCACTTATTCAACCGCCAATTATGCGCGCTCTAACAACTGAAAAAGAACGCCAAATTGAAATGGTGCAATTGCGCAAAGTGTCAAAAGCTGAAAAGATTATTTTCCCCATTATGTTGTTAATGTTAGTGGCATTATTATTGCCTGATGCGGCGCCATTACTGGGTATGTTTGCCTTTGGTAATTTAATGAAAGAGTCTGGTGTGGTTGATCGTTTGAGCGATACGACGCAAAATTCTTTGATTAATATTGTGACTATTTTCCTAGGCTTGGCAGTGGGTTCAAAATTGATGGCGGATAAATTCTTACAATTAGACACCTTAGGTATTTTGCTTTTAGGCATGGTAGCTTTTGCTATTGGTACAGCTTGTGGGCTATTAATGGCAAAACTTATGAATGTGTTTAGTAAAAATAAAATCAATCCTTTGATTGGTTCTGCTGGTGTTTCTGCAGTGCCTATGGCAGCTCGTGTTTCTAATAAAGTAGGCTTAGAGGCTAATTCACATAACTTCTTATTAATGCATGCAATGGGTCCTAATGTTGCTGGTGTAATCGGCTCAGCAATTGCGGCAGGTGTTATGATTCAGTTTTTAGGTTAGTTCATTTTCATGCAAAGAACTTTTTTGAGCGCTAAATTGCACAGAGTAATAACAACTGCAGTTGAGTTGGGCTATGAAGGCTCTTGTGAAATTGATGGTGTGTTGCTAGATGCAGCAGGTATTGGTGCATTTGAACAAATTCAAATTTACAATATTAACAATGGCAATCGTTTTACGACTTACACAATTCGTGGCAAGGATAATTCTGGTGTTATTTCTGTTAATGGTGCTGCTGCCCACAAAGTGAATGTGGGTGATGTGTTAATTATTGCTGTGTATGGCGTGTATGCCGAAAAAGAACTTGAGAGCTATGCGCCTAGGTTGTGTTATGTTAATGATCAAAACGTTTTAACTAAAACAAGTACTAATATAAGCTCATGAAAGATAGTTTATTCAAAAAAACATCATCCAAGGATTGTCTCTTAAAAAAACTAAATGGAGAGTGATGCACTGATTCCATCAGCCTTGTTGATACAAACTGCCTGTAGCAGGCTCACGCAGTATGGTTGGTTTATTAACACCTATATTCTTTGCAAGGGTAGAATGTGTCATTTTCAACTTGAGACATTGGTGAGTGTTCATAATTATGCAAAGATCTCGTTTATTTGTACTCCTTTTTATTCATAGTAAAGAACAAAGGATTAGAGGTATCATTTTTAGGCTTTCAGACCACCATTCCTAGAATTGTTGCCTAGCTAAAAAAGCCTTTGTATTTTATTTATTGTCGGATAAAAAATGACAATGAATACGTGCTTTATTTGAATTAAAGTCAAAAAATAGAACAATTAACACGCGCATTAATACTCAAAAACGGAAAAAACTATTTTACAAAATCCAATTGAGTGATTTTGGATTTATAGTCATTTTAAAAATTGTTAGATAAAATAGAAATTTTACGTGAATCTTTGGCATTATTAATGCAATACTGAGTTGGTTTTATTTTCAATAATAGCAGTATTTGTTATGCCTTTTAATGCAAGTCTCCAATTTGTGCTAGGCAATACTTTAACAATAAGTTCATATAAATTGTGTATCAATTCTTGATTGAGGTTAAGATTGACATTCTTACCATCAGAACTTGAAAAGACAATTAAAGTCATGTTGCTATTGTTTGTATTAATGCTTATTTTTGTTGTTAACATAGGTATTTTCTCAGTTTGAGGTTTTTTCCCCTTATTAAAAGGCGTGGTGTAATCACTTTTTTTAATAATTTGTTGATGTTGTATTTCTTGTTTAATTTTTTTAACTTCTGGCATTTCTAGCGTTCTTTGCATGTCATTAAGTGTTGGCTCAGATTGTTGCATTGCTGGAACAAGAATTGTCCAAAAATCATTAACCAATCGACGGGTGAGAAATAAGCAAATTTCTTCATTTGTAGTACTGCTAACACGTAAAATAATACGGTCTTCTTCGGACGAATAACTCATTTGTAATTGGTGTATTTTCATATTTTTATGTCTAGGTTAAAGGTGTTAATACCCCATGATTTAAAACAAGTGCTCTGTCCATTTTTGCAGCGATTTTTTCATCGTGAGTGACAACAATTAGCGCGCAGTTTTGGACGCGATTCAATGTTAGCATTAGATTGAGCACTTCATTAGCATTCTTAGTATCTAAATTTCCAGTGGGCTCATCTGCCAAAATACAACTGGGATTTGTAATTAAAGCCCTAGCGATAGCAACACGCTGGCGTTCGCCACCAGAAAGTTCACTTGGCAAGTGATTAAGGTGGTGTTCGAGTCCAATTTTTGAGAGTAATTTTCTAGCATTGGTTTGAGAAAATTGCTGATTTTTCCCTTGTATTCGCTCGGGCATAGCAACATTATCAAGTGCACTAAAATCACTTAACAGATGATGGAATTGATACACGAAACCTAAATATTTGCCACGCAATAATGTGGTGTCATTTTCATTTAATAAGCCTAAATTGGTGCCATTGATGAGTACTTCGCCTTGAGTGGGTTTATCGATACCACCTAATAGGTTAAGTAAAGTTGATTTACCGCAGCCAGATTGTCCTAAAATCGCAATTGATTCACCTTGTTTAACGCTTAAGTTGAGGTTATTAAGTATCGGTGTTTCTTGCTTGCCATTAAAGTAACTATAACTAAGATTGTTACATTTAATAATCTTATTCATGATTTAGAACCTTGGCAATATCAATTTTTCCTGCGCGCCTTGCTGGATAAATAGAGGCAATTATTACTAAAATAAAGCTGCCCAATGTAACTTTAACAATGTCAGTCATATGTATTTCAGAAGGAAATCGGCTGATATAAAACACATCTTTTGGAAAGAATTGGAAGCCTAGAATCGACTCAATACCACTAACAACCATTTCAATATTAAGCGATAGTAAGACGCCTAAGATGCTACCAATGGTAATACCAACTAGACCAATTGTTAGCCCTTGATAAAAAAATATTTTTACAATGCGGCTAGGTGTCATACCAAGGGTTCTTAAAATGGCAATGTCGGCTTTCTTATCAGTCACCACCATCACCATCATAGAAACAATATTAAAAGCAGCCACTGCAATAATGAGTGACAATATAATACCAATCATCTGCTTTTCTAGATTAAGTGCTTTAATAAAGTTGGCCTTTTGCTTAGTCCAATCAACACCATAATATTGATTGTCTTGTAAGCCAGCAACAACCTCATGAGTGATCTTTTTGGCATTAAATAAATCATCAACTTTGAGTCGAATACCAGAGACTTTGCCTTTCATAGAGTACAGTTTCTGCGCTTGCTCTAAGTTAATAAATGCTAAATTATTGTCATACTCGCTAATGCCAGCATCAAAAATACCACTAATGGTAAAGCGTTTAAACCTTGGTTGAATGCCTATAATATTAGAAGATAATTTAGGCGTAAACAATGTAATTTTATCGCCAACAATTATGCCTAGTTGCGCCGCCAACCCAGTACCAATTAAAATGTCTGATTTAAGTAAGTTGGCATTACCAGACTTAATTTTATCTAACAGGATAGAAGTTTTTTTCTCCAAATCAGGCTTAATACCTCGCACACTAATTCCTTGAGCGCCATTTTTTGCACTAATCAAAGCATATTTTTCAATATAGGGTGAGGTACTAATAATGTTAGGATGTTGTTTGATTTTGGCTTGCAAATCTTGCCAATGATCTACCAAGCCATTGTATTGAGTAATATACGAATGAGAAATGGCATTTAACACCCTGTCTCTAAGTTCTTTGTGAAACCCATTCATGACAGATAGCACTGTAATCAAGGTGACGATAGATAAAATCAATCCCACCATAGAAACCCCAGAAATAAAGGAAACAAAGCCTTTTTTTCGACTGGAGTGTAAATATTGATTAGAAATTGTGAATTCGATACTCATTAGGGTGATATTTTGTCATAATTAGCACTTTATAAATGGCTAAATAAAGGGGATGTGTGGCTAATCCAAGAATGAAAGATAAAATTGACCAACTGGGTGATATTCTTATTAAAACATTCCACATTGTGGGATTGTTTGTAGTGGGTGTAACAATTGTTTGGTCAGCCACTCATGAGTATTTTAAAACCCACAAAATTCCAGTAATTTTTTTGATATTTATTACCATTACAGTCATTACTCGTTTCTTAGTGATTGATATGAAATCTTTAATGGCGGGTGATAAGTTTAATTTACTCGTTATGGTTGTCTCGATTTTGATATTGTTTGTTACTGCAGGGGTATTGAGGTTTACTGAGAAAAATATCAAACTCAGAACGAGTACTAGACAACAATGAATTTAAACACCAGAAGTGTTACTAATTATTTACTATTACCAGTATCGGGTGTTTTTTATTTAACATCAATACTTAGAAAATGGCTTTATCAAGTTAATTTTTTTAAGGTTCAAAAATTTAAACATCCTGTGATTGTGGTGGGCAATATTACAGTGGGTGGTACAGGGAAAACACCGATTGTGATTGTATTGGCACAGTATTTTAAACAACAAGGCAAACAAGTAGGAATTGTATCGCGTGGTTATGGTGGCACGCATCATCAAGACAGTTTATTGGTTAATAAAGAGACTAACGTTCATTTGTCTGGCGACGAGCCACTACTGATTGCTTTACAAACAGATTTGCCAGTGATGATTAATAAGAATAGAGCACAAGCAGTTAAGGATTTAATCAATCAATGTCAAGTTGATTTAATCATCAGTGATGATGGTTTACAGCATTACAAAATGGATAGAGATATAGAAATCGCTGTGGTTGATGGCATTAGGCGTTTTGGAAATGGTTTTTTTTTACCAGCAGGCCCGCTAAGAGAGTCAGCCACCCGACTTAAAAGTGTTGATTTTGTGATAAATAATGCTGGTTTGCGTGCAGGCGAGTTTAGCACTGAACTGGCATTGAAAATGTTTGTTAATGTTAAAACAGGCGAGGAAAAGCCACTGAATTATTTTAAAGGTGAATACTGTCACGGTGTTGCTGGCATTGGCTATCCGCAACGTTTTTTTGATACATTAATTGGATTGGGTATTCATTTAAAGCCCCATATATTTGTTGACCATTACGTTTATCAGCAAAGTGATTTAGCGTTTAAAGACAACCATCCAATTCTTATGACTGCCAAGGATTGTGTAAAATGTACTCAATTCGCAAACAATCAAATGTGGTATCTGCAAGTTGAAGCTGATTTGAGTGATGATTTTTTTAAAAAACTAGATGCTAAATTATGATTGACAAAGCCCTATTAAAAATGTTAGTTTGCCCTAAAAGCAAAGCACCACTTAAACAAGTAGGTAATAAACTTATTTGTGAAGTGAGTGGCTTGGCTTATCCAATTGAAGATGGTATTCCAATCTTGCTAGTTGAAGAGGCTCTTCAATTAGAGCAAGGTATTGATAAGAAGTAATGGGTTTTTCCGTTATTATCCCTGCTAGGTACGCATCAAGCAGATTGCCAGCAAAACTACTTAAAGACGTTCATGGCAAACCTTTGATTCAATTAACCTATGAAAATGCAATTAATAGTGGTGCAAATCGTGTCATCATTGCAACCGATGATAAGCGCATTGAAGCAGTTGCTAATGATTTTGGCGCTTTAACTTGCATGACTGATGAATACCACACTTCTGGCACATCAAGAATTGCACAAGTGCTGGAGGTGTTAGGCATTAATGATGATGAAATTATTGTTAATGTGCAGGGTGATGAGCCAATGCTAAACCCAAGTGTAATTGATCAAGTGGCTCATAACTTAGCAACCAGTTCTATGCAAATGGCAACTTTGTGTGAGCAAATTACTAATAAGGAGCAATACCTTGATCCTAACTGCGTTAAGGTGGTTTTTAATAAAGTTGGCAAGGCTTTATATTTTTCACGTGCTGCCATTCCTTTTTTTAGAGAAGTAAAGGATTTTGATTTAAAGCTGTGTTTTAAACACGTTGGTATATATGCTTATCGAGCGGAATTTATCAAACAATACCTAACCATGAATAACTCTTCATATGAGCAAGTTGAAAAATTAGAACAATTAACAGTACTTAATGAGGGGTTTGATATTCATGTGGCGTTGGCTTGTGCTGGCATTGGACATGGTGTTGATACGCAACGTGATTTAGATAAAATAAGAAAAGAGTTGAGCTGAATTACAAGAGACTTTTGTATAAATATGAATAATCATCAAAACACTATCTTTCATCAACTTGGAAATTTTTTAAATCATCCCTATTTATGCAAAGGTTTCTATGAATATTATTAATGGCAAACAAATTGCGCAGGATTTACGAGTAAGTATTAAATTAAAGGTTGATATGCTTGATAGAAAACCAGGACTAGCGGTTATTTTAGTTGGCGATGACGAGGCCTCAACAGTTTATGTTCGTAATAAAGACAACGCTTGTAAAGAGGTGGGCTTTTATTCAGAGAAAATTAACAAACCTACCAATACCACTCAAGCAGAATTACTATCTGAAATTGAGCGCCTGAATAATAGTGATAAAATTGATGGTATCTTAGTGCAATTACCACTACCAAAACATTTAGATGCTAATTTAGTGATTGAAGCCATTTCCCCTAAGAAGGATGTGGATGGTTTTCATAGTGAAAATATTGGTAAATTGATGCAGAATAAACCTTTTTTACGCCCATGCACGCCTAAGGGTGTAATGACGATGCTTGAAATCATTGGAGTGGATTTAGTGGGTAAAAATTGTGTGGTGGTGGGCGCATCTAATATTGTTGGTCGTCCGATGGCGTGTGAGTTGTTAAACGCTCAAGCAACAGTCACCATTTGTAATAGCAAAACCAAAAACCTTCCTAGTAAGTTAAGGCAAGCAGATATTGTTGTCGTTGCAGTTGGTATCGCTAGGATGATTCAAAGTGACTGGATTAAGCCAGGTGCTATTGTGATTGACGTGGGTATTAATCGGTTGGATAATAATCGCTTGGTTGGTGATGTTGATTTTGAGTCTGTTAAACAAGTTGCTGGCTGGATTACCCCAGTACCAGGTGGCGTTGGACCAATGACCATTGCTACATTATTAGAAAATACATTAACTGCATATGAGGCAAAAAATGAAATTTTTATTAAAAGTACTTAGAAACGGCTTAGGCGCTATTATCGCTTTTATTAGTTGGCTGATTCCAACTAGCAAGATTAAGCGTGCTAGCATACAACAAAAAAAAGTAGATGAGCAAACTGTCAATATTGAGCTGTATCAGTTTTTTGGTTGTCCATTTTGTATCAAAACTCGCCGAACAATTAGACGATTGAACCTAAACATTGTTACGCGCAATGCACAAACTATTGGCAGTGAGTTTCGAGATGAAATGCAACGAGAAACTGGCAAAATTCAAGTGCCTTGCTTAAAGATTACCAATGATGATGAAGTGCAGTGGATGTTTGAATCTAGTGATATTGGCACTTATTTAAATAAACATTTTGGCTAGTATTTATTTGAGACCTTTGAATCATTATGAATAATTAGAAAAATGATAGGTTTTATTTAGGTAAAAAGTCTTTTAACTTTGCAATGCTATCCTCTAACTCAGTTTGAGAATTAGCGGTGATATTAATATGACCAAGTTTTCGGTTTTTACGTTCAGATTTATCATATAAATGCAGGTGTGCATTTGGCATTTTAAGCACAACGTCAATATCTTTAAGCTGACCAATAATATTAATCATTGCACAAAATGGATGTGTTGGTGTAGTATCACCAAGGGGCATGCCAGTAATAGCACGAATATGATTCTCAAATTGTGAGGTGTTAGCCCCTTCAATACTCCAATGCCCAGAATTATGTACCCGTGGCGCCATTTCATTAACCACTAAGCCATTTTCGGTTTCAAATAACTCAATAGTCAAGGTACCAACATAGTCCATTTCGTCAAGTAAGATTTGCATATAATGCCGTGCTGTTTCTTGAACTTTTTTATCAATATTTTGAGCAGGTGCAATGGTTAATCTTAAAATACTATCATAATGTGTATTTTCAACCAGTGGATAGTATTTGTGGTCATTATCAATACCACGCACAGCAATTAAAGAAAGCTCACGCTTGAAATTTACAAACTCTTCTAGGATTGATTCAACCCCATTCATGCTTTTCCAAGCCTTGGTAATCTGGCTAACTTTATGGATGAGAAATTGCCCCTTGCCATCATACCCTTCGGTCGCAGTTTTTAAAATTGCAGGCAAGCCAATAGTTTCAACTGCCACTTGTAAATCTTCTTTAGAATTTACCATTTGGTAGGGTGCGCAAGGAATGTTTAGATGATTAAATAGAGTCTTTTCTCGGCCACGATGCTGTGTAGTAAATAGGGATTTTTCATTAGGGTAAACAGGTATTTTTTTGTTAATTTTCTTAACAATACCAACATCAGTATTTTCACTTTCAAAAGTGATAACATCAGCAAATTTTACTAAAGAGTCAATATTGTTAGGGTTGTTTTTTTTGACAAACATATGTCCAAGTAATGCGGCAGGATCATCAGTAGCATTGCCAGAAAATCCAAATTGATGATTTAATGAATAACCACTAAGCGCAAGCATTCTACCTAGTTGACCTGCACCCAATATGCCTATTTTCATTTGGCTGATGGATTTGGATGGTCTAAAACGTCTTGTGTTTGTTGAGCTCTAAAAGCGAGTATTTTTGCCCTAATAGTGCCATCATTATTTGCAATGATTTGTGCGGCTAAAATACCCGCATTTTTTGCACCTGCCTCGCCAATAGCTAATGTACCAACAGGAATACCACTAGGCATTTGAGCAATGGATAGTAAAGAATCTTGGCCATTAAGTGCACGTGATTGAACAGGCACACCTAACACTGGCACAATGGTTTTGCTGGCCACCATACCTGGTAAATGTGCAGCGCCGCCAGCACCTGCAATAATCACTTTAAGCCCACGTTCAAGTGCACTTGATGCATAGTCAAACATCAAGTCAGGCGTGCGATGCGCAGAAATCACCTTAACCTCATGTGGTACGCCAAGTTCTTTAAGCATATTCACTGCATTTTTCATGGTTGGCCAATCTGATTTTGAACCCATAATAACACCGACTAGTGCAATCATTAGTTTCTCCGAAATTAAGTATTGTTTGAATTATACTTAACTTCAAGTATTGAGGATAGGGCAAAATCTTGATGTAAAAAAGGCAAATGCCCAGTATTTAACACATAAGTTTTTATGTTATTTTGATGGTACCAATGGCTAATTTTAATAGGTACTAAGGTGTCATATTTGCCCAGTACCACCTCTATTGGTACAGATAGTTTTTTAAATTGATTATTTAGGTTTGTATTGAGCAAGATTTCCAAACCTTGATTGAGCGCTTGTGTTGTTGCTGGGTATTGCTCAATGGATTTATTCAGCGCCTTAAGTTCTGATTTATCTTTGGTTTGCAAACTAATAAAATGCTTTAAACCTTTAGATAGATTCAGTTGTAAAGTGCTTGAAAATTGCTTAAAATTATCCGCATCTATACCAAATTCCCAAAAGTCTGTTTGAATAAAATTAGGCGTTGATGCAACAAGAATAAGCTTTGAAAGAGTTATTTTACTGGCAATTTTAATGGCAAGCAATCCACCTAATGACCAGCCCAATAAAATAGGATTTTTGGGCAAAATTTTGATAATCTCATTACACCATTCATTAACCCCGCCATTAACATTAGCACTCTTACCATGCCCAGGTAAATCAATAATGGTAATACGGTATTGGTTTTTATAATCATCAATCAAACTGTTAAACAACTCTGAATTAAACCCCCAGCCATGAAGCAATACCAAATCAACTCCAAAGCCTTGCGTGTTACTGTAAAGCATGTTTAAGCTGGGTGAGTAGTTGTTTAATTTGGTTTTGTGTATGGTCGGCACTTAGTGTTATTCTTAAACGCGCCGTGTCTTTTGGCACAGTTGGTGGGCGAATGGCACTGATATAAAAGCCTGCATTTAGTAGTTTTTTTGAAAGATAAATTACCTTTTCACTACTACCCACAATGAATGGCTGAATGGCACTATTAGAATTTGTAATGGGTAGATTTAACGCTTTAGAAAGATTTTGAAAATAACGAATATTAGCTAATAATTTAGCGTTTTGTTCACCTTGTCTAATAAGTTCCAAACTTTTTAGTGTGGCAGTACATAAAGCTGGCGCAATCGCTGTGGTGTAGATATAAGAGCGTGATTTTTGGATTAGAAAATCAATCAAATCTTCATCACCAGCCACAAACGCGCCCATTGTGCCTGCAGCCTTACCTAGTGTTGCCATGTAAATCGAATTTTTTGGAATTATTGACTCAAATACACCAAATCCATGTGCATCATCCTGCATCAAAAGCGTTCCAGATTTTTTCACAATTTTTTCAATGCTTTTAATATTAGCCTGATCACCATCCATGCTAAATACTGTGTCAGTTGCAATTAACCCTTGCCCTGATTGTTTTGCTGTTTTTTTTTCAAGCGAAATAATATTATTGTGCAAATAGCGCTGAAGCGGCAAGCCAATCAAATGATTCGCATCAATCAGTGAAGCGTGATTTAATTTGTCTTGCAATACCCAGTCAAGCTCATCTTTAAGAGCAGAAAACACCCCAATATTTGCCATATAACCCGTTGAAAACAACACCGCTTTTTCCTGCCCCGTATAATCAGCTAACGCTTCTTCCAGCGCCTGATGTGCCAGTGTGTGCCCGCTAATCAAGTGCGATGCTCCAGCACCAACCCCAAATTTATCAATCCCTTGTTTGAACGCCTCTTTAACTTGTGGATGTCTAGCAAGCGACAGATAATCATTTGAACAAAAATTTATCAATGATTTTCCATTGATAATTATCTGAGTATTTTGTGTATTTTCAGATATTTTTCTTGAGCGATAAAGATGACTCTGCTTAAGATTTGATAATTTTTGTGAAAAATCCATTAATCTATTTTATAGTTTGTAAGGTAGCTTGATAATACAATATAATCAATCTCTTGCTATTATCTAGACACATCATGAAAAAAACATTCAGCTTTTCACATCCTAAAAAACAAAGACCCAGAGTAGTTGAGGCCATTAAATACGAGCTTAAAAAATATATTAAACGTGAGCGTAATAAAAAACGACCTAAAGAGGTAGATTTTTGGGACTTTGGTTGTCGCTACGGTGCTGACGAGACTTCTTGTAGCATCATTCATGTTTCTGAAATTAACAAAGTAATTTCAGAAGCTGACGCAGAGGGTTTGGATTCTTTTTTCTTAGAAGTTTTGTCTAAGCCTGGTGTACGAACTAAAAAACCTGAAGAGGAAAAAGAGGAAAAAAGTTTTCTAGATTAAGTTTTGGATTTATTAGACATAAAATTAAATACAGCTGTTAAAATAAGGATATGAAGTCCCATCAAAAAACTTCTTTATCTTTTACCCCTTTACCACTCATTAGGCACAACAATCCTGCAAATCTCGCATTCGTTTAAAAAAATATTCATTCCAATCTTTAAGTTATAACTCATAGCAATTAGTTGCACCTTAGTTTCTCATTTTCTTTATTGGTGTAAGCACTTTAAGTATAGACCTTGCCATTGATTTTTAGCTTGTATCTAGGATTGTTCTTTAATATTGATTGAGCCTAACGAGACAATAATAGAGTTTTGCTCTAAGTGGGTATTGATTTGCTCTAGTAGAGGATCCAGCAAACTTTCAGTATTCAGCAGTTGTCTAAAACGCCATATATTTGAATGGTCAGCCACATTTTCAGATAGGGATAAATCAATAAAACGTCTGAACATCAAGTCTCTGGCAATTTGCTTTTCTAGCGCCTCATCACTTAGACCGTACCAAACTTGAAGAATTAGGATTTTAAACATCATCGGTGGCGGATAACTAGGTGCACCTAGTCTAGATGAATACAAGTTCGAAAGTGTTTGCTCTATCTCATTCCAGTTGATGATGTTATGTACATCATCCAGTTATGACAGAGACTTATGCTCAACAACAAGAGAATCTGCAAATGAGTTTTGTTGGGTGTTTTTCCAAGACATTTATAGTGTTTTTAAGATTATTTTAGATGAGTGTGATTTTACTAGATTGTTGGGTTTTTAGTTGATTTATGCAAAGGTCTCAGTGGATAAATAACCACCTATTGAGTGTAGGGCACCTCTAAAAACCTCATTATAACACCAAAAAATCTAACCCAATTTTTTTAAATTTTCAAATCAAATTTGCTCCATATTTCTTAAATATTCTTAAACCTGTTTCACATTTTTTTACTACCGACACTCACCATTTTTTAGGTGTTTTAACTTATTTTCAGCCTTATAATCTGTTCATATCTGAACAGATTATAAGTCAAGTTCAATAACCCAATACAAGACATGATTCTTTCTTTACCAATTTGACGCATATGCAACCCGTCATGCATTGAATTAGTCATAAAACCAAATACATGCTCTACTCGTACTCTGGTTTTAGATTTCTTTTGATTGTTGGCTTTTTGTTGTCCACTAAGTGGATTACCCCTTACTCCTTTTTCATGTATTTGTGATTTACATTTTATGCTTTGCAAATAACGCTCAATATCTTGTGAGCAATAAGCACTGTCGGCGTAAAGCTGCACATCGTCTTTATCCACCAAATCCTTAAGTAATTGTGAATCGTGTTTGCTGGCAGAGCTGACGCAGTATTTATTAATCAGTTTGCTGTACTTATCGACATTAACATGGTTTTTATAACCAAAATGGGTTTCTTGATTCTTTTTAGCCCAGCGAGCATCGGTGTCTTTTTGAGATAATTTGTGTTTGTTTTTGCCAAACTTAATCGGCACGCTGCCCGCCTTGATTGTGTCATTATCATCTTTACTATTGCGTTGCTTTGGAACATTAACAAACGAGGCATCAACCATAGAGCCTGTCTTAGCAATAACACCTTGTTCGCTGAGTTTGTCTGTAAATAAACCAAACAGGGTTTGACTTAGATTTTTATCTTTGAGTTTTTCTTTAAAGTGCCAAATAGTGTTTTCATCTGGGACTTTATCGTGAAGATTGATGTCTAAGAAATCCATAAAAGATAGGCGGTCTTTGATTTGGAACTCGCATTGTTCGTCAGATAGGTTGTAGTAGCGTTGTAAGATGAGTATCTTGAACATCATCAACTTGTCAAAAGCTGGTCTACCACCAGGAGCTTTGGCTTGAACGGCTAAGGCTTTTTCTATGGGTTTTCTAAACAACTCCCAATCTATCACTGTGTTTAACTTTTGTAAAGGCGGTTGTTTTTTATTGATTTCTTCTAGTCTGAATTCGTAGTCAAATAATCCCATTGTTGTTGCCTTGTTTTTAAAAATATATATAAGGTTTATTTTACTTTAGATGCTTTTGTAGTAGTATTTATATGGGGTTTTGTTGTTGAAAAACGCTATTTTTTATGTTTGGGTTTTTAGAGGTGCCCTGTATTAAAATGAACAAAAGAAGATGTAAGAAAAGGTGCAATGTGTTATTGTCGAGTTTGATATAATTATAATAGCTATATAAATTAAAAGAGAGGTAACTGTGGACAGTTGTAGTTTTATTTGATAACAACTCTGAAAATAGTGGGATTACAATATGTTTGGGCAAATAATAATGGAGGTTGTTATGAAAGTAGGCATAGTAATTTATTCAAATGATCCTGAAACAGTATTTAATGCTTTTAGGTTGGGTTCTTTCTCTATTCAAAAGGGTGATAGTGTTAAGATTTTTCTGTTTGCAAAAGGTGTGGAGAGTGAAACGTTAGACAATGACAACTTTGAAGTTTCAAGACAAATGCAAGATTTTATTAATACAGGCGGAGAAATATTTGCTTGTGGCACTTGTTTAAAAATTAGAAAATCTGGCTCATCAGATATGTGTCCAGTATCAACGCTTGAGGATTTGCATGCTATTATTAAGCATTCTGATAAAGTACTTACTTTTTAAACAATCCACTTAATTGAGCAACCCATTGAGGGAATTTGCTCCAAAGGACCCTTTCCAGTTATAGCTATTTGGCTCATTGCATTAAATAAATCACGCTTAATATCCACTGCTGCAGACTCTTTGTGTGAAGCGTCAAGCCGACCACGATATTGCAATTTAAAATTAGCATTATAGCCAAAGAAATCAGGTGTGCACACAGCACCATAGGCTTTAGCGACCTGCTGAGTTTCATCTATTAGGTAGGGAAATGGGAAGTTCATGCTTGTGGCAATTTTTTGCATGTTTTCAAAAGAATCAGCTTCATATTCATTTTGATTGTTTGACATAATTGCAACGGCATTTACTCCCATTGCTTTGAGTGCTTTGGTGTCACGAATAATACGATCAATAATTGCCTTAACATAAGGGCAATGATTGCAAATAAACATCACCAATAGGCCGTTTTCACCTTGGCAACTTTTTAAAGTATGCATTTTTCCATCAACACCTTTTAGACTAAAGTCAATTGCTGTAGTATTAAAATCACAGATTGGGGTTTGTGTACTAACCATTTTCATTTGTTTTTATTGGAGTAAGCACTCTCAGCATAGACCTCGACATTGGTTTTTAGCTTGTCTCTGGTCTGTTTAGGTAAAGATCTCAATTAAAGTGTTTTATTTTCGTTGGCTTATATATTTGCTTACTCTAAGTTATTGAGCAACTTAAATTAAATTTTCCATGGGGGATGAGGCTGAGGCGTAAGCCTTTTTCATCATTCTGCCTGCAAGGAAAGATTCGCGCCCTGCAATGACAGCATGCTTCATAGCACTTGCCATTAAAATTGGGTTGGTAGCATTAGCAATGGCTGAGTTCATTAGTACGCCATCACAACCCAGTTCCATAGTCTTAGCGGCATCTGAGGCGCAACCAATGCCTGCATCAACCAGTACGGGTACGTTGGCGTGCTCTTTGATGAGTTTAATGTTCGCTGGGTTGGCAATGCCTTGACCTGAGCCGATGAGTGATGCAAGGGGCATAATGGCGCAACAGCCGATGTGTTCTAATTCTTTAGCAATGATTGGGTCATCACTGGTATAAACCATGACATCAAAACCATCATTAATTAGGGTTTTTGCAGCAGACAGGGTTTCAACAATATTGGGGTATAGGGTTTTTTCATCGCCCAGCACTTCAAGTTTAACCAGGTTATGACCGCCTAAAAGTTCACGCGCTAATTGGCACGTGCGTACGGCATCTTTAGCGCTATAACAACCTGCAGTGTTGGGTAAAATGGTATATTTATCGGGACTGATAGCATCTAATAAATTTGGCTTGTTTTTATCCTGCCCAATATTGGTTCGACGAATGGCAACGGTAATAATATCAGCCTGAGCAGCTTCAGTTGCTAGTTTTGTTTGTGTTAAATCTTGATATTTTCCTGAGCCAACCAACAAGCGAGAGCGGTAAGTTTTTCCTGCAATTAGTAGTTGTGTGTCAGTCATCATCATAAGGATTTTTTAAATAATGGCGGAGAGTGAGGGATTTGAACCCTCGATAGGGGATAAACCCTATACACCCTTAGCAGGGGCGCGCCTTCAGCCACTCGGCCAACTCTCCGTGAAAAAAACATTATACGCTAAGTTGTTAAAATTTAAATACCGAGTTTTAGAAACCATATTGGTATTTTAGGTTGATTTTTCGGTAGCGTTCTTTAGGGTCAAATTTGAGTCGTATTTTGCCCCAATCGCCTTTGAATTTGACTTTTTCTTCTAATGCTTTAAGCTTCATTCTGACATTGAGAATGGCTTGTTCTGACTCGTTCCATTGCTCGTCATAACTAATGGGTATACCTAGTTGGTACTCATGATAAAGCAGTTGATTTTTGATGTCATCTGCTTGATGCTTAATATCAAAGACGTTTCCACCTAGTTTATAACTAAGTTCTAGATTAAGTACTTTAATATCCAATGCTTTGACTTTTTTGGTAATGTTTGTTGTTTGCGCTAAACTGTGATTGATTAGCGCACTAAAACTAAAGACTAAAGCGAGTGATAATTTTAGGAGAACCAATGGTAAATCCCTAATGTATTAACAAAAACAAAAACAGCATTCAGCAACACTAGAGAGTTGTCATTATTTTTAGCACCTTGAACAATCCAACTAATGGCTGATGCCATAAAAAAAAGATAGCCAAATTTAGACCATTCAAAGTTAAGTGCTACTAATAATCCGCCTATGATACCGGTAACCGCGCCAAACCAACCCCAAGTGTTATTCATGAACTTCAAAATCATGCGTAACGATGGCAGTTTCCCCTAACATAATGGAAGCAGAGCAATATTTATCTGCAGATAAACTGACTGCTTTGGCTACTTTTTTTTTATTTAGATTACACCCCTTCATGACAAAGTGAATATGAATCTCAGTAAATACTTTTGGATGCTCATCTGCGCGTTTGGCAGTAATTTCTGCATAGCAATTTTGCACTTCTTCACGCATTTTTTTTAAGGTTGAAATAACATCTATGGTCGTGCAACCACCCATACCAAGTAGTAGCATTTCCATGGGGCGAATGCCTAAATTTCTGCCCCCCAATTCTTCAGGGCCGTCCATAACTACAGCATGACCACTGTCTGACTCGCCAACCATCATCATGTTATCAATCCATTTAATTGTTATTTTCATGTAAAAATCTCTCGTAATGCTTGTCCTGGGTTGGGCTTTCGCATAAATGCTTCACCCACTAGGTAACTGTAAATATTGTTTGATTTCATTAATGCTACGTTTTCAGCATTTAAAATACCACTCTCGGTAATTACTAAAGTATCTTCCTTGATTTCTTTTAATAAGTCTATTGTGGTTTGTAAAGACACTTTAAATGTGCGCAGATTCCGATTGTTAATACCTATCATTGGCAAGTTTAGTTTAAGTGTGCGCTTGAGTTCTCCTAAGTTGTGCACTTCGATTAATACATCCATACTTAGGGATATTGCTAATGATGAAAACTCATCCATTTGCGTATCAGTTAAACAGGCAGTAATAAGTAAAATACAGTCTGAACCTATGGCGCGTGCTTCATAAATTTGGTAAGCATCAATAATAAATTCTTTGCGTAAAACGGGTAATGACACGGCTGCTCTTGCGTTAATTAAGTATTGATTATCACCTTGGAAAAAATCTTTATCAGTAAGGATAGATAAGCAAGTAGCACCTCCTAATTCATAACTTTTGGCAATTTCTTTTGGGTTAAAATCTTTGCGTAGAATGCCTTTTGAAGGAGAAGCCTTTTTAATTTCAGCAATAACAGCATTTTGTTTAGCGTCTACTTTGGTTTTAAGTGCCTGGTAAAAGCCACGTGTGTTTGATGCGTATTTTGATTGCTCAATAACCCCTGCCAAAGGTATGGTTTTTTTACATTGCGCAATTTCTTGCTGCTTTCTAGTAATAATTTTTTTTAAAATATTAGGGGCATTTGTCATGATTAAGTATTTTAAATGAATTGTATAACTTATAATTAAACTTTGAATTTTTAAGCAAGACTTAAGCCATGAAATTACTAAATTTTGAAGCAGGCATTGATCATCCATTTTTTTTAATAGCAGGTCCATGCGTGATTGAATCTGAAGCCTTAGCCATGGAAACAGCGACTTATTTGGCAAAAGTCACTAATGACCTAGGTATTAATTTTATTTATAAGTCATCCTATGACAAGGCAAATCGGACTAGTGCTAATAGTTTTAGAGGTTTGGGGTTGGAACAAGGTCTAAGAATTTTGCAAAAAGTTAAAGATGAAGTTGGTACGCCTGTTTTAACTGATGTTCATGAAGACACGCCACTTGATGAAGTGGCAAGTGTGGTTGATATGATGCAAACACCTGCTTTTTTGGTGCGCCAAACTAATTTTATTCAAAATGTTTGTAAACAAGGTTTGCCTGTTAATATCAAAAAAGGTCAATTTCAAGCCCCTTGGGATATGGACAATGTGGTTGAGAAAGCCTATGCTACGGGTAATCAACAAATTACTGTGTGCGATCGTGGCACTTCGTTTGGCTACAATACCTTGGTTTCTGACATGCGTGGTTTAGCAAGTATGCGCAGTACAAATTGCCCTATTGTGTTTGATGCTACGCATTCAGTGCAACAACCTGGTGGGCACGGTACAACCTCAGGCGGTCAGCGAGAAATGGTGCCAGTTTTGGCAAGGGCGGCCGTTGCTGTTGGTATTAGTGGTATTTTTATGGAAACCCACCCAAATCCTGAAAATGCCAAGAGCGATAGCCCTAATTCTATGCCGATTGACAAAATAAGTGAACTACTTAAAACCTTGCAAGAGTTAGACGACATAACAAAAAAAAATGGCTTTTTAGAGTATAGCTTGTAAAGCATGTATCATGACTGAGAACATAAAAATTTTAGAAGAGTTCATAAAGAAAGAGTCCTTTGCTGGCATATTGCTTATCATTGCCACTATTTTTGCGCTATTTTTGCAAAATAGTGGATTCTCTAGTATCTACACCGACTTTTTACATACACATATAGAAATACGCTTTGGAGACTTCCAAATCGCTAAACCGCTATTATTGTGGGTTAATGATGGACTAATGGCAATTTT
Source organism: Candidatus Ruthturnera sp. Tsphm01 (assembly GCA_030142985.1). Lineage (GTDB taxonomy): Bacteria > Pseudomonadota > Gammaproteobacteria > PS1 > Pseudothioglobaceae > Ruthia. The sequence continues at coordinate 1,513,411 of CP125320.1, forward strand.
CTTTTTTTTAATTGGTTTAGAAGTTAAAAGAGAAGTGATGGAGGGAAGCCTCTCTTCAATGAGTCAGATTGTATTGCCTGGTATTGCAGCAATTGGTGGCATGGTAGTTCCAGCGTTGGTTTTTGTTGCTTTTAATCAGGGTGAATCTTTTGCAATGAAAGGTTGGGCAATACCGACAGCGACAGATATAGCGTTTGCTCTAGGCGTTCTGTCGCTATTGGGTAAGCGAGCCCCTGTCTCATTAAAAATATTCTTAATGGCATTAGCTATTATTGATGACCTAGGGGCTATTATTATTATTGCACTGCTCTATACTAGTGAGTTATCACTTACTTCCATTGTGGTGGCGTTGTCTGCTGTTTTTACATTACTACTCATGAATAGACTTGGGGTTATTAAAAAAGCAGCTTATATTTTGGTGGGTTTTGTGCTTTGGGTGAGTGTTTTAAAATCAGGGGTGCATGCTACTTTAGCAGGTGTTTTGCTTGCCTTTATTATTCCTTTGAATTCTATAGATGAAAATGGTAAAAAATTTTCACTGAGCAATGAAATAGAACATGATTTACATTATTGGGTGGCCTTTATGATTCTGCCTTTATTTGCCTTTGTTAATGCAGGTGTAGATTTAAGAGGCATCTCAATAGGAGAAATGCTAACACCTGTTCCTTTGGGTATTATGTTTGGTTTATTTATCGGCAAGCAAGTAGGGGTATTTGGCTTTAGTTGGTTGGCAGTAAAAGCAGGCATCGCAACTTTACCAAAAAGCAGTAGTTGGAAGCAGTTATATGGCGTATCTATACTCACAGGTATTGGTTTTACCATGAGTTTGTTTGTTGATTCTTTGGCTTATAATGATACTCAAATCTATCATTACGCCGATAAACTGGCAATTTTGTTGGGCTCGTTTTTATCAGGCATTGTTGGTTATCTTGTTCTAAGAAAAGTATAGATATGATTAAATATTTAATCATATAATAATCGATATAGCGTTTAAACTTTCACAGTTATTTTTGTAAAACTTATACTGGGTTAATGCAGTGGTCTCAATTTGATTTATTTGGCGTGATTATTATTGCTGTTTTTTAGGGGTAGGAAAGGGTTTATTGCATGATTATGCTATTTTTTCGATATGTTTTTTAGGTTAGCAATCAAATATTCTTTATTACCTCGCCTTATTGTCACCAGTGTTATGTTTATAATCTCTCTTTATGTAACAGTGTCTTGGATTTTTTACTTTTTATTAGGCTTTTTTATTCAAATCAAGAAGTAACAGTGGTAGTAACCATTTCGGGATTATTTATATTAATAACTCGACTATTGGCAATATACTACAATATTAATTTACCTAAATTTCGTTTTAAGTTGTAAAAAATATTCTATGCCTAAAAGCAAGTATCAAATATTACAAAATACTTTCGGGTTTAATGGGTTTCACCCATTGCAAGAAGTAGTGGTGGATAAAATTTTGAACCATGAAGATGTGTTACTAATTTTACCCACAGGCGGTGGTAAATCGTTGTGCTATCAGTTGCCAGCATTATTAATGAAAGGGGTTGTGGTTGTGGTTTCACCTTTATTGGCATTGATGCAAGATCAAGTATATGGCTTGGCAGCAAAAGGAATTCGCGCTGTTATGATGTCGTCTATGCAAGATATGGAACAAATCATGCAAGCGCAGAATGATTTGCAAAATGGCGTGGTGAAACTTGTTTTTGTTGCACCTGAGCGTTTGCAAAATAATCAATTTTTGAATTTTTTAACCACGCTTAACATTGCTTTTTTTGCTATTGATGAGGCACATTGCGTGAGCGAATGGGGACATGAGTTTCGAGCAGATTATCGTCAATTAGGTTTATTAAAGTCTCATTTTCCAGAAGTGGGCATTGCTGCTTTTACGGCAACAGCAACCACGCAAGTAGAGAAAGACATTGTTAATCAACTAAAGTTTAAACGTCGTGATAATATTATTCGTGGCAAAATTTATCGAGACAATTTGTTTATTAGTGTTCAATCTAGGCAGGGCAACGGACATCAACAACTGCTAGATTTTTTGCAAAATCATCAGCATGAGCAAGGTATTATTTATACGCTGTCACGTAAGAATACCGAGTCATTAAGTGCATTTTTAAGCGCTCAAGGTTTAAAGGCGCGTGCTTATCATGCTGGCTTATCAACTCAGGAGCGCACCCAAGCATTTAGTGAGTTTGTGAATGATGAGATTGATATCATGGTTGCCACTATCGCGTTTGGCATGGGGATTGATAAAAGCAATATTCGTTTCGTGGTACACATGTCGATTCCTAAAACCATGGAAGCCTATTATCAAGAAATGGGTAGAGCGGGTAGAGATGGGCTAAAGAGCGAGGTTTTGTTGCTTTACTCTACTCAAGATTTGGGTTTGCTAGGACGCTTTATTGCTGATATTGATAACGAGTCTTATCGAAATCTAGCCTATCACAAGCTTAATTTAATCAAAAAATATGCGTTTTCTGAAGGTTGTCGGCACCAAGTGCTTAGCCATTATTTTGATGACGAAATGTCCAAATGCCAAACTCAATGTGACAATTGCCTCAATCCTGATGTTGAGCGTAGTAATATTAGTGAACGAGCAAAGATGTTTTTATCAGCCGTTTATCGTACTGATCAGTGTTTTGGGCAAGGACATATTGTTGATGTTTTACTAGGTTCAAAAAATCAAAAAGTATTAAACAGCGGGCATCAAAATTTATCTGTATATGGTATTGGTAGTTCCACAAGTCGGACTTTGTGGAAAATTATTGGCGATCGTTTACTAGAAATAGATGCCCTTATAGTGGGTGAGTTTAAAGTTCTAAAACTAACCCACATTGCCAAAAAAATATTAAAATCAGAACAAGTAGTAGATATTCGCCAAAGTAGTTTACAGGCACAAAACAAGATGTTTAAGCAAATCAAACAACAGGAATATTCAATAGATGAGAAAATTTTAGAGGCATTGCAAGTGCTTAGAAGAGAAATTGCCAAAGAGGAGGACATGCCAGCCTACATTATTTTTGACAATAAAGCACTAACAGAAATGGCATATTTTTTACCTAATAATAAAGAAAAACTGCTACAAATTAATGGTGTGGGGCAAGTCAAACTTGAAAAATATGGTGCTCGTTTTTTGGCATTACTAGCCACATTAAGAGCAAATGATTTCCAAGAGCCTATTGTTGAAACTAAGCCAGTAGTTGTTAAAAAATTGCACACTACTTACCAAGCCACCTTAGTGTTAATTGAACAAGATTCATCCATAGAAAACATTTGTCAGCAACGAGATTTAGTATTAACTACCGTGTTAAGCCATATTAATAAACTTGCAAATAGTGGCAAAATTAAACACTTGAAAAGACAACAATTATTTGCCACAATTCATACTGATGAAGTAATTAATCAGTGGATTTTGCAAGGTCTAGAGAAAATAGATTCAATTGAAAAAATACAACACCATTTGGCGATTTTTAAACAACTTAATCAAATAGATTAGAAAAATGAAGATTAAGTTATTGCTATGTTTATTAACACTATCTAGTTTGGCTTTTACAAATAAACCTGACTTATTTTTACTCAAAACTTATGATAAAAATATTGATGTGATTGATTGGGTGATGAGTGAAAAATTAGATGGCATTAGAGGATTTTGGGATGGGAAAAAACTAATTAGTCGAGGTGGGAAAACACTTAATTCGCCAAAGTTTTGGACGATGAATTTTCCAAATTTTGAAATTGATGGCGAGCTTTGGACAAAGCGTGGTGATTTTGAACGAATTTCGTCAATTGTTAGGCGAAAAATGCCTGATAATCGTTGGGAGACTGTGAGTTTTAATATTTTTGAAGTGCCTAATCAAAAAGGCGGGTTGTTGCAACGTTTAGAAGTTTTACAAACTTATCTTAAACAACACCCTAATAAAATTTTAAAAATTATTAAACAAACGCCTATTAAATCCAAACAACAACTAGATAATTTCTTAGGAAAAGTGATTGATAATAAGGGCGAGGGTATTGTGGTGCGTAATCCTAGAATGCCTTACCAAACTGGGCGCTTATCAAGCGCTTTAAAGGTTAAAAAGTATCGTGATGAGGATTGTATCGTCATTGAGATATTGAGTGGAAAAGGTAAATATAAAGAAAAAATGGGCTCGGTTAAATGCAAAACTAAAAAAGGATTGGTTATTAAAATTGGCTCTGGGTTTACAGATTTTGAGCGAACATATCCACCTGCTGTTGGCAGTGAAATTACCTTTAAATATTATGGGCTAACCAAAAATAAAAAGTATAAATACCCAGTATTTTTAAGAATCAGACCAAAATAGATCAGTTTTGGTATAATTTGACCTAAAGTACTTAGGAGCTTTCTATGCTAGTGAACGTATCAGAAGCAAAAGCCAAATTATCTGATTTGATAAATCGTACCTATCAATGAGAAACAATTACCATTTCTAAGCACAATCTACCGATGGTTGATTTGGTGGTGTATAAACCTATAAAAGGTGGGCTGAAATTAGAGCTTTATAAAGACGAATCAACAATTGCAGAACTGGCTGGACTTGATTGGTTTGTAGAAGATGGCCCAATATTTCCAGAAGAATGAATATCTTAATTGATACTCATATTTTTTGATGGTTAGTTAAGCTTAATAAAAGACTTAAACAGAAATACATTGAATCATTAAAGTCAACAGAGTATGCTTTTTATCTTAGTGTGCGTAGTTGGTGTGGCAAAAATAATGATTAAAGCCAATACTGGCAAGTTAAATTTTTGATTATGAAATTGAAATGGTTGCTGAAAAAATAGGGTTAGAATTGTTGGATTTAAAATCTGCAGATGTTCTATTATTGAAAACAATGTTACGACATCGCAATGACCCTTTCGACAAAATGCTAATTTCACAGTGCATAAATCGTAGTTTTTTTTTGATGCTTACTTATGATAAGATTTTTTTCATCATATGATTTTGACTTAATTTAAAGGAATAAAAAAAATGCTAAAAATAGCAGTATCAGGCAGTAATGGCAGAATGGGTCAGGCGATTATTGAAGCAATTGAGCAATCAGACGAGGTTGAGTTAGGCGTTAAGATTGATCAGGATAATAATTTAATTGATTATTTGGATAAATTTGATGTGCTAATTGATTTTACTTGCCCAATAGCCACACTTGGCTATTTAGCAATTTGCGCTAAGGTAGGCAAGAAAATGGTTATTGGTACGACAGGTTTTAATGATAATGAACTGAAGCAATTAACCACTCTTGCACAGAATGCACCTATTGTGTTTGCACCTAATATGAGTGTAGGTGTTAATTTATCTTTAAAGCTTTTGGAAATGGCGGCAAAAGTAGTAGGGGAAGACAGCGATATTGAAATTGTTGAAACACACCATCGCTTTAAGGTGGATGCTCCTAGTGGCACTGCATTAAAGATGGGTGAGGTGATTGCTGATACTTTGGGTAGAGACTTAAAAACGTGCGCCGTTTATGGGCGAAAAGGCATTGAACAGATAAGAGACAAAAATACAATTGGATTCTCTACAATCCGTGGTGGTGATGTGGTGGGTGAGCATACGGTGAGTTTTTTTATGCAGGGTGAGCGCGTGGAAATTACCCACAAGGCTTCATCAAGAATGACTTTTGCACTTGGGGCGCTTCGTGCGGCAATTTGGCTGGATAAAACGCCCTCTAACAAAGGCTGTGTTTATTCAATGAAAGACGTATTAGAAATCACTTAAAAAAATGCGACCACATGCACATAAATTGCCACTCATTTTATTGACAATTTATATAGTTCTATTTATTGTATTAGCAATTAACCCTTATGACAGAGTTACTTGGTGGGCGGAAAATATTCCGGTTTTGATTGTTGTGGGTGTTTTAGTGTTTACTTATCCTAGTTTCAAATTTTCAAATTTTGCTTATGTGTTAATGAATTTATTTTTGTGTTATCACACTATTGGTGGACATTTTACTTTTGAATTAGTTCCATTTGATTGGGGTAATCATCTATTGTCAACATTGGGTTTTGACTTTGTCGCCCCTGAAGGACGAAATAATTTTGACCGCTTGGGGCATTTTTTGGTTGGTGTTTTCTCCTATGCTGTGGTTGAGGTTAGCGTGCGTAAAAAGTGGGTGAGTAATAACTTTATGGCTTGGCTATTGGGTGTATTTTCCCTAGGTTTTTGGGCGGCAAGTTATGAAATTATTGAAATGGTCTATGCCATTACTGAAGGTGGAAAATCGGGAGCGGCTTTTTTAGGTGCTCAAGGCGATATTTGGGATGCTCAAAAAGATATGTTACTTGATATATTAGGCGCTTGTATATTTGGGCTATTGGCGCTATTTAATCAGCGTAATTGGCGGGAGATATATTAAAAAAATTATGTTATATGCTATTATTTCACAAGATGTTGAAGATTCGTTAGAGAAAAGAATGTCAGTACGTCCAGCACATATTAAGCGATTAAAGGCTTTAAAAAATCAAGGGCGTTTAATTTTAGCAGGACCTCATCCTGCTATTGATACCAATGATCCCGGCAAAGCAGGCTTTACAGGTTCGTTAGTAGTAGCAGAGTTTGATTCTTTAGAAACTGCAAAAGTATGGGCAGATGCGGACCCTTATATTGGGTCTGGCGCTTATGTGAGTGTTATTGTCAAACCATTTAAGAAGGTATTACCATGAGTTTACTACTGCGCCCTTTATTTGAAAAAAACAGTTCAACTTATACGTATCTTTTAGCAGATATGCAAACTTTGGATGCTATTATCATTGATCCAGTAGATGATACCAAGCAGCGTGATATTGGCTTGATTGAAGAATTGGGTTTAAATCTTAAATATATTCTTGAAACGCATGTGCATGCTGATCACATCACCAGTTCTTGCCCATTAAAGCAGCGCTTTACTCAGGCTAAAATTGTACTAGGTTCAGCTAATACGATTACTTGTGCAGATATTTTGCTCAATGATGGTGATGTCTTATCATTTGGTGCTTATACTTTAAGCGTCATGACAACCCCTGGGCATACGGGTGGTTGCATATCTTATGTGCTGGATAATCAAATCTTTACAGGCGATGCCTTATTGATTAGAAGTTGTGGTAGGTGTGATTTTCAAAGTGGCTCGGCGGAAAAATTATTTGATTCTATTCAAAAAATATTCACCTTGCCTGATGAAACTTTAGTTTACCCTGCTCATGATTATGGCGGTAGAACAGTGAGTTCAATTTGGGAAGAAAAGAAATTTAATAAAATGATTGGTGCGAATGTAGATAAGCAAGAGTTTGTTCGTCGAGTTAATGCAATGGAATTAGATTTGCCTAAAAAAATCCATGTTGCAGTGCCTACTAATCAAGCTTGTGGTGCAAAAATTATGATTAAGACACCATGAAGGGTTATTCACTAGACCCACATCCAAGTATTAGCGTTGTTAAAGAAGTATTTGCTGTGGTTAGAATTCCAAGAATTAAGCGTGAGCGTGTACCGGCCAATAATGTTGAAGTGGTTGAAGATTTAGACATTGCTATGGAGAAATCAGACCCTAGCAATCATCTGTATGCTGCAAAAGTACTAGGTCCGTCTAGGTCATCTGAAGGCGTGACCTTGTATTATATTTTACAAATGTATAACGCTTAATGAAGTGGTTTAGTTTACTGTTGATTTTATTAGCACCACTCACTTATAGCGGGAAAAGTATTGAGTTTGAACTGACATCAGGCGACACAATCAGCATTGATATTTATTCAACAAATACACAAATATTATTTTTATATTTGCCTTCTGAGCATGGTTTTAGCAAAGATTATATACCTACAGTACAACAATTGGCATTTTTTGGTGTTGATGTTTGGGCGCTTAACCTTCATAGTAGTTACATGGTGCCAAAACATCGCAACAGCATTAATCGGTTTAGGGTTAAAGATGTGCTTGAAATTATATCAACTGCCAAACGTAAAGGCTTTGAAAAAATATTTTTTCTTACCTCGGGTAGAGGCGCACAATTGGCACTTAAAACTGCACATCAGTGGCAATTAGAAAATCCCAAGTCTAGTTTGATTAAAGGGCACATCTTTCATTCGCCACATTTGATTCATAGCAAGCCAGAGTTAGGCACTAAAGCTAAATATGTTGATATTTCAACGGTTAATAACTTGCCTATTTATTTATTATTACCACAATTTGGTGCTAAATATTTTAGAGCGGATGAAATCTCTGAGCAATTAAAAATAGGAAGCAGTTCCGTATTTACACATCGATTAAAAGGGGTGCATGGTGGGTTTCATATGCGCAACGAAAAAGACTTAAAACTCATGGATTTAAAAGCCAAAGAAAGTTTGAGTGATACTCTTATGTACTTGCTATGAATTTGATGAACACTGTTGATATTCCCAAAGTAATGACGCTAAAAAAACAAACCAAGAATAGCCAAAGCCTTTCGTTTGACGATCCTGTACTAAAGCCTTACAAAGGCAAATCAAACATAAGTCTTAAGCTGAAATCAATTGATGGGCAATTATTAAATATTAAGAACTTTGATAATCAAGTAATCTTAATTAATTTTTGTGTGAGTTGGTGCAAACCCTGTGTGAAAGAAATTCCATCATTGGTTAGGTTGCAAACCATACTGAAAGATAAGCCATTTAAGATTCTTACGGTTAATGTTGGCGAGTCAAAACAAGAGATAGATGCGTTTATGAAAAAAGTGAAGTTTGATTTTCTAATTATGCTTGACCACTCTGGACAGGCGGTGAAAGATTGGGATGTGTACGCTTATCTGTCTAATTTTTTGCTGGATAAAAATGGAAAAATTAGATACACTTACCGTGGCGCACTAGAGTGTGATGCTAAGCCAATTGTTAAAACCATTCAGTTGTTATTTTAGTGTCTTATGAGGTTGTTATTATTGGTGCAGGTGCAGCAGGGCTTATGTGTGCAATTGAGGCGGGCAAACGTTATCAAAAAGTTTTAGTTATTGATAAAGCCAATAAAGCAGGTAGAAAAATTCTTATCTCAGGGGGTGGTCGTTGTAATTTTACTAATTTTGTCATTGAGCCAGAGGCTTATTTATCACACAACCCACATTTTCATAAATCTGCACTGGCGCGTTATACGCAATGGGATTTTATAAAACTGATGGATAAGCACAATTTAAGTTGGCATGAAAAAACACAAGGTCAGTTGTTTTGCGATCAAAAATCGGTTGCAATTTTACAAATGCTACTGGATGAGTGCATCCAAGCAGGCGTTGATTTTGTTTTTAATGCTTCAATAACAAGCCTAGAGTTTGATACCAAATACAACCTTAAAACCAACCAAGGTGATTATCAAGCAAATACCTTGGTTATTGCAACTGGTGGCGCTTCTATTCCTAAAATAGGCGCTACTGATTTTGGCTTACAAGTTGCTAAACAATTTAATATTAACACAATTGATTTTACGCCAGCACTAGTGCCATTGACTTTCCATGTTGATGATATTAATCGTTACTTCAAAGGTTTATCAGGTTTGTCACTAGAGGTAGTGGTTGAATGCAATGAACAATCCTTTCGAGATTTTATTTTAATAACGCACAAAGGTATTAGTGGTCCTGCTATTTTACAAATCTCTTCATTTTGGCATTCAAGCGACAAGTTAAGCATTAATTTATTGCCAGACATTAACGCAACTGACTGGTTAATTGCACAACAACAAACACGAGGTAAGACAACGTTAAAAACCGTTTTATCAGTACACTTTCCTAAACGACTTGCGCAGCGACTAGCAAATACATTATTATTAACCCCACTGGAAAATACACCACTGGGTCAAATTAATAAAAGTGAGCTTTCTCTTTTTGGGCGTGCGCTTAATAATT